>NZ_CP196185.1:0-486198 GCF_051553595.1 Streptomyces sp. HUAS TT11 | reverse complement strand
AGCCAGCTCGCCGCCTCAATTCCGAATCTGACGCATCATCACAGCTCTTTCTGATTTCCCTTGTTTGCTCATTTCGAATGTTTCTCTGAATATTAGCGGTGAGATTGAGAGAAGCGATGGAGTCAAGTTGTCCTTGAATTCCCATCAATCCATCCTGCCATTCCGGGACGCGTTCCCCGATGCCCTGGCGACATCCCCGAGCACGGAGGCCCTGCTGAGGCGTAGCCGATGGTATTGCGGCGCGGGCCCGCAGCCCTACGGGCCCGCGCTGCGTCAGTGCCGCATCTCCCACCACAGGGTCAGCAGTGTGACGGTGCCGCTGCCAAGCTTATAGGCGACGCCCTGCACGAAGTGGTGGCAGACATTGTTTCCATGCCTTCGGTCCTGTTTGCGCAGGTGAAAATGGAGTGATCTCCACCATCTACCCACTGAGCGTGGATGCTTGGACCGTGAACTCAGACTAGGTTCCATTTTTGAGTTCCTTTCGTTTCATGCGCTGCGGGATACCGCGCGAAGCCGGAAACCCATTGGGGCGCTAGGCCTCCTTTCACGACGGTGGTTTTCCTTGTGCTTCAGCATCTACAGCTCCGTGCTGATGGGGTTGAGGATCAGAAGGACGCTGCTCCAAGTGATGTGTCGATGGCAGCGGTTGGGAACAGCCGATCTGATCCCGCTCACCATGAAACCCCGCGTACGAGTTATGGAAAGCGGGATCCCAGAGGCTTCCCGCCGAGCGGCACCAGATCTTTGCTGCCCGTCCCGTCAGGCGGGATGTCCTCCGGCAGCCCGAAGCTCACCACCGACAAACTTCGGGCCCTCGCCGCGGTGTTACCTCTCCGCACGTCGGCCCCGCTCGCGGCGCGAGCGCGGCGGCCTCGCCAACAGCGACAAGGGATGGCGCTCCGATTCCCGAGGCACGCCCACCCGCTCCGCCCGGGGCCGCCGGGTGATGCCGCCTCGCCAGCACAGCGCGAGGTGACGGTCTCATCGATTTCGTCCAGGCGCCGCTGGTGGTCTGCCAGTCAGACGGTGAAAGGCTAGTGTCATGCCTCTTATGCAACCGTTCGCTTTCGACTGGGACCGCGGGTCCATGCAGCAGGCCGAGCAGTGGAACTGGCTCGCGGTCGAGATAACCGAGATCCGGCGATGCTCCGAGGCGGGCGATCAGGCACACGACCGCCTGGCTCTCATCCTCCTCGACCACCTGGTGGAGGTGGTCATCGGCCGTGAGGTCAACGCACAGCTGGCGTTTCAGATCGCTGACAGCGTCATTGAAGAAATGCGCGAGTTCCGTGACGGTGGCGGGGAGCTCAAAGAGGAGCTGAGTCGACTGGTCGATGAGCACGTGGGACCGGACCGCCGTCAGGCCATGGACGCTGCCCTGCATGAAAAGACCAAGTTTCTGATGCAGAGGGGCGTGCTGACAGCCCAGGAACGCGAAGTACTCGACCGGCTGCACCAGTACCGCAACGCGGCATACCACCGGGACACTCTGGAGCCGGATCTGATCTCAGATCTTGTACTCGCCTACAGGGTTCTGGCCGACGAACTTGTCGGCCGGCACAAACCGATCGCGTGGACGATGGCGTCGTCAGACCCGGCTCCCATCGTGACGCCACAGCAGCTTCGGGGCCGGCTCACAGAAGGCGTCGACGTCGATGTCAAAGCGATGGCCCGCCGGTTTCACAGTCACGCAATGAAGCGCGTGCAAGCCGTCATCACGGCCGTAGCTACCGCGCAGCAATTGTTGGGAATCAATAGCTCCGGAGAAGCGGGCCCCTCCCTCCCGGATGACGATATGGCCCGCATGCTGACCAGCCTGAGCAACGTGGCCAAGCACCTGACGTCCTGGATGAAACAGGCGAAGGGATTGAAGTCCAAGACGTCATCGCTCACCGGTCTGATGGTTCCCTTCATCAATCTCGACCGAACCCTCAACCGCATCGAACCGTCCGTGAAGCGCCTCGACATGATCCTGGACTACTGGGAGCAGCAACGGATCGACGAACTCCGCGGCAAGTAGTTGCGATGGCGTATCGGGCTCCCGGCTCATGACAGGTACGGTGCGGCCTGTGCGGCGGCCCGGCCCAGTGGTCGGGGTCGGGGTTCTGATGCCGGTCCTGTCTGTGCCGGATAACTCGTGCGTGGGCAGAACGGGCGCTGCGGGGTGCTCCGGGTCGTCGGTGGCGGGGTGGGACGACGTGTTGGTTTCTGCATCGGCTGGCGGCCGCTTAAGAGCTTCAGGTGGCCGATCTGGTGGATTGTGGGCGTGTGTGAACCCGGCTGCGGGGATCGGCTAGGTGCTCCTGGACGCCATCGCGCAGGCGTAGCCAGTCGGGTGGATCCTGCACGGTGGGACAAGGCGCTTCGGGGCTGTCCGACTCCCGGCATGCGGCACACGATGTATGAGCATTTCGCGTACATCCCGTCTCAAACAGAGGTTTGATAGCCCTATGCGGGAATGGCGGAGATACGCGCTCATGGCGTGCGCGGTTGCGTGCGGGGCGGCAGCCCTGTGCTTGGCAGCGATCGCTGTCTTTATGGATCTGGCGACCGCGGACCGACTCGGCAGTGTCATAGGGGCGATCGGCGGACTCGTTGGGCTGATGGTCTCTGTATGGGCGCTTGCCAGCTCGGGTGGTGTCTTGGTCAAGGCTCAAGGCGGTGCTGTGGCCTCGGGCGGGCATGTCGGACGTGTCATCGTCGGCCACCGTAACCGGGCGGCACACCCTGTGGCGCAACGCCCCAATCCTCCCACCAGCGGTGGCGTGCACGCTTCGGGAGCCGGAAGCACCGCTGCCGCGGGGGACATCGGTGAGGTCATTACCGGCGACGGGAACCGCACGTGATGCCGGTGTGGGGTCGCCGGGAACACGGCGCGCCGGACAGCGCAGGTGACGCACTTCAAGTGCCGAGCAGCCGGGTGCAGGCGAGCAAGGACTCGGTCGCCGCAGGCGGAGACGTCGGGGCAGTCATCGCTGGCGATCACAACAGTCTCATGCATGTCTATGTTCTCCCTCCCGGCCAACCGGGCGGGGACACGAAGCAGGAAACGCTCTCCACCCGCCCCGTCAGCGAGTGTCGCCCACTCGACCTGGAAGTACATCATGCGATTCATGTCGCAGCCGAGAGCGCTGAGTTACCGGTCTACGTAGCTCGAGAGCACGACACCCATCTGCAGCGTGTCGTGGCTGCCGCGCAGGCCGGCCAGAGCCAGCTGTGCGTTCTGGTGGGCGAGTCTTCCACGGGCAAGACTCGCGCGTGCTGGGAAGCCATCCAGGTTCTGGCAGCCGACGGCTGGCGTCTGTGGCACCCTTTCGATCCCACTCGAGCCGAGGCGGCTCTTGCTGGACTGACCGCCGCAGGGCCCAAGACAGTTGTCTGGCTGAACGAGGCACAGCACTATCTGTGCGCGCCTCAGGCCGGGGAACGGATCGCGGCGGCCGTGAAGACCATTCTCGCGGATATCCGCCGGGCACCGATCTTGGTGGTCGGCACCCTGTGGCCCGTGCACTGGGACCAGCTGACTTCTCTGCCGGCCAAGCACGAACACGATCCGCATGCGCAAAGCCGGCACTTGCTGACTGGCCGGCAGATACACGTGCCGGACGCCTTTACCGAACTGGAGCTTGTCGCGGTACGTAGCGCCGCGAGTTCGGACGAACGTCTTGCGCAGGCCCTTGAAGGGGCGGCTGACCGTCGCATCACTCAATTCCTGGCTGGTGTCCCGGCCTTGCTCGCTCGGGACAGGAATGCTGGCCCGGGCGCCCGGGCTGTCCTCGATGTGGCCATGGACGCGCGCCGTCTGGGGTGCGGCACGGCGCTTCCGGCAGCGTTCCTCCAGAAGGCTGCCACCGACTATCTGTCTCCGTCGGTGCTCCGCACTCTGGACGACGACTGGTTCGAAGACGCTCTCGCGTACACCACACGGTGCGTCCATGGCGATGCGGCTCTGCTGGAGCGCATACGCCGCTTCACGAGAAGGAATCACGAGGACCGCTGCTTCCGGCTGGCCGACTACATGGAGCAGTATGGCCGCCGGACGCGCAGCCATCTGTGCCCACCGACCTCGTTCTGGGAAGCGGCACTGGAGCACCTGCCACGACCCGCCGATGTCAGCGCGCTGGCATCGGCAGCCGCAGCGCGGTGGCGGCTGCGTTACGCCCGCCTTCTGGAGGAAATCGCCGACCAACTTCCCTGCCCCGAGCCGATGATCGGCGTCGAAGAACAGCCGTCCGAATACAGTTGGATCGACAATGACGCCGACTGGCCAGCCGACCACCTCACCTGCAGGGCACTGGCCGACCTCGCTTTCAACGCTGCCGAGGCCTGCGACTATGAGCAGGCGGCGGACCTGGCTCTGCAAGCCGGCGCATGCTGCCAACCGGACGCGCTCGCCAAGATCGCACTGAAACACGAAGCGACCGGTCTTCCCGTTGAGGCATCCGACCTGGCTCACTACGCGGCAGTCAACGGCGCTCCCTCCTGCCTGAGCGAGCTGGCCATGATGCGCGAACAGGCAGCCCTGCACGACGAGGCAGCCCACTACGCACGAGCGGCCGCCGAGTACGGGCTCACCGGCACGCTGGCCGACTTGGCGGTGCTTCGCGAAGCGGCCGGTGACAAAGAGAACGCCGCAGACCTCTGGGAAGCCGCTGCAACGTACAGGCACCCCGAAGCTCTCGCCAACATCGCTCGTTTCCAATATGAAGCGCACGACATCGACGGGGCAAAGCGCACTGCCCGTGAAGCACTTGATCGAGGAGAGGCCTTGGCCTTCCACCACCGCGTCGAGCCGCTGTGGGTGCGGCTGTGGCCCCACGGCATCGAACCGGACGGCTCCGCCACCCCTCCCGGCAATGGAGATCTCTCCTGGTAGAACCCGGCGATGTGAGCAGCCGCCTGTGCAGGGCCGGTACCGGTGCCCGAAGAAAATGCCCAGTGATGGCGCAGTGGAGTCGACGCCCTCGACCTCACCGCATCACAAACGCTGCATCCTCCCCCCGCCGTGTCCCTACCACCACAGGCGCACCGCCAGCCGGAGTCTCACTCGGCTCATCCGCCACCAAGCCGCCATCTGCGACCGCATCGAACGCATCACCAAGACATCGCTGGATGTCGTCCGCCGTGACTACCTCGCCGAAGCGCCACCACCGCCTCACACCGACCGTCTGGCCGTCTGGCCGTCTGACCGTCTGACCGTCTGACCGTCTGACCGTCTGACCGTCTGACTGCAGATGTCGCACCATTCCCGCAACAGTGCGAAATCAGCCGTACTGAACTGTTCAGGAACCGGCACTGCCCGATCGCTGCAAAACTCTGCCCGGTAGGCAGTCGCACCGGACGGGGGCATGTAGCTGTGGCGAAAGCAAAGACGAAGGCGAAACCCCGCAAGGGGTACTACCGGGCGGCCCACTATGTGAAGCCGACGACAGTGTCCAGCCGGTGGAAGAAGCCATCAACGGGCCTGGTCCTCGCCGGCGTCATCGTGGTCATCGCCGCATGGAACACCCTGTTCCCAGGCGGATCTGACCACCCGGACACGACACCGAAGCCACAGCCGTCCAGCGTGTCGGCCTCTGTCGAACCCGGTCACTGATCCTGTCTGCGGCGGAAGACCGAGAAAAGCCGCTGCCGCCTGCTTTCCTCGGAGACGGTGTCGGCGGGTGCCGGAGTCCCCGTGCCGGGCGACGCCTCTGCCGTGCCCAGCTGCTGCCAGACATGTCGCCACAGCTCGATCTGCTCTGCGGGGACACCACAAGCCGAAAGATAGAGCGCCGTCGTCTTCCACGTGGCCGGAAGGTCCGTACGGTTGAGTAGACGGCGGACGCTGCCAGCAGAAATACCTCCCCCCGAGCGCTCGCTCACCGCCTGCTGAGTCAGTCCGCTGACCACACGCACCTGCCCGAGGGCGGTGAAAAACCCCGTGACGGTACGGATCGTGGCCGGATCCGGCCACGGACGCTCCCCGACGGGCGCACCGGCCACGGCAGTCACTGGTACCGCCGGGAGATCAGCATGATTGCGTGCGAGGGCGAGCTGGGCACCGCTGTTGCGGTCCCGTGCCTGCGGCTCCGGATGCCCCCGTGCTTTCATCGTCCGGCGCAGGTGGTGGTAGAGGAAGCCCAGATCGAGCAGTGCAGGACCGCCGGGTATGCCCTGGCGCAGGGCCTCCAGGAGGGCCCCGGTGAAAGCCGTGTACGTGTCCCCCACCGGCGCCAGAGCCGTGCGGGTCTCCGCAGCGGCGGCGAGGAGGAAGCTGCCCTCCACCGCCGCCTGGTCGGCAAGTCCCGTCCCGGCGCTCATTCTCCCCAAGGCCAGGCCGCTGTAACAGCAGTCCAAGATCACCACGTGACGCTCGGCCTTGGAATCCAGCAGGAGAACCTCACGCACCCAGTCATACGGAAGCGCCGTCTCGATGCGGCCGAACTCAGTGTGCGGCAACGCCAGACACAGCTGATCCTGCCCGTCGACCAGTCCGTGGCCGGCGAAGTAGACGATCAGCGTGTCGGTGGCCTCGGCGGCCTCCTGCCGTACCACGCTCACTACCGTGCGCGCCTCGGCAGGGTCCTCCACGACCGTCACATGCCCCTCAGGCAGGCGCAGCGACAACGGCCCCCGCAGCAGACCGGACAAAGCATGCACGTTGTTGGAGACAGCCGGCAGCTGCTCAAGATGCTCATACCGGCCCGTGCCCACCAGCACAGCCCTCGAGGCCCCCGGATCGGGCAGCACACTCACCGATCCCCGCCCCCACCCTCGCCGCCGCTGACGGCCTCGAGCGCCCGAACCGCCCGCGCGATCTCCTCCTCGGAGCCCTCTCCAAGGACGATGACCGTCTGACCGCGGCGGATCTCCACCCGGGGCCGCCGTGGCCGGCTCTGCCGCCACGACGCGACCGCCAACACGAACGACGCCGCGCTCCACCCATTGCCCGTCACCAGCTCAAGCATGTCCAGGACCGTGCCCATATCCCCCGGCCCCGGCACACCACCCCGCACCCCCATCTCAGCAGACCGGCGCACCTCGGGATCCGCACGCAACCAGCCCTGCAGCGAACGCAACTCCCCCGCACCCAAATCGACCTGCAGCTCTAACCGCACCCCGACCCCCCTGGCCCATACGCCCACCCCAACGACAATGCACAACCGATCAGGAAACCCGCTCCAGCACAACACCACACCCCGGACCAGTGGCAGAGCTTCGGATGCGTATGCACATGGGCGCTTGCGCAATGGTTGAGCGTGCGGAGCGCTCGGGTCCATCCCCGCAGGCGCGGGGAGCAGTCGGGCCCGTCTGTGACGAGACGGGCCCGGTAGGGACCATCCCCGCGGACGCGGGGAGCAGGACCCTCTTCCGGTGCTCACCGTCATCAACCTGGGACCATCCCCGCGCGCGGGGAGCAGAAAGACCCGGCGTTGGGCGCCGTGGCGTTCATGGGACCATCCCCGCGGGCGCAGGGAGCAGGCCAGCCCCGGCTTCGACGCGCTGATGGCGAAGGGACCATCCCCGCGGGCGCGGGGAGCAGTCGGCGGTCTTCGCGACCTCGACGCACGCGCCGGGACCATCCCCGCGGGCTTGGGGAGCAGTACGGCACCGCCGTGCTGGCCGCTGCCGTCGCGGGACCATCCCCGCGGGCGCGGGGAGCAGTAGGAGACCGTGCCGGCCTTGCGCTGGATGACGGGACCATCCCCGCGGGCGCGGGGGGCAGACCAGCTCCTCAAGGGACTCGAACCCGGTTGGGGACCATCCCTGCGGACGCGGGAAGCAGTCCGTCGTTCTTGAGCGGTCGGCGCCGGGACCATCCGCGCGGGTCCGGGAGGCACCAGCAGCTCGCACGGTCCATCCTGCGGGTGTCGGGAACATCCTGCGGGTCACGGTGAGCACGGTGAGCCCCCGTTCAGCGCACGAGTATCAGCCCGCAGCTATAGGCACGCGCGTGGCCGATGCCCTGGGTGAGGGCGGTGACGAACGCTTTCGGGTCGGTCACCGTGAGGGTGCCTTTGATCTCCGCACGAGCGATGCGCAGACCCTTATGTGGTGCCGGGCTGGAGACTCGCGGGAGCATGCGCAGAGCGAGCCGCTCGGTGTCCGCGTCAGCGCCGATGCGGTTGACACCGTTAGGCGCGACCGCGGGTTCTCCGGACGGTTGCAGGCGGTGCGAGAACCACGTCCTCACGTGCTCGGGTCGGGTGTGGGGGACTCGGACGCCGCGGGTTTTCGGCGGTGAGCCCGGCGCGGCCGGAAGGCTGCGGACCGGATTGACGACCGTACGGAAGTCGACACGGTCACCGTTGCGGAAAGTGCGGTCGACGGTGAGGGTCTCCGGCGCCTCGGCCAAGGCGCCCCGGGGCACCCCGCTCCAGTCGGCCGGAATCGACGACTGGACCACCAGGTTGAGCCGTGCCTGCCGGAGATCGACTGTCCAGGTCGACAGGATGCCCATCTGGGAGCGGGCGTCAGGGCTGCCATTGTCCACCCAGCCGAGGAAGCCGCTCATGACGGTCCGGTGCATGTCCTGTGCGTCGATGAGTGATTTGGCGGCAAAAGGATGCCGGGCGTCCAGAGTAAGCAAACTCTGTGTGGCGACGAACCTGGCGGTACCACCCGGGCCTGAAGGCGCATGCGACGTGGCGGCTGTCGTGTTCACAGGATGATGTCCCATCCGCGGGCGTGCGAGGCGATGGTGATGCGGCAACGGGTCTCCCAACGGATGCTGTGGACGCCTCCGTCTGCGCCGAATCGCACAGGCTGGTCCGACAGGGGGCCGATGCCGGGGAGCGGGCGCGGACTCTCGATCCAGGCCCATGGACGTACCTCTGTTACGGGAGCCGGCGGCTCACCTTCGTAGCAAAGGTCCTCGGGGAGCAGGGCATGCGTCTCGAACGCTTCCCTGAGGGTGCCTGGAACGATTCCGAGGGCAAGGTCACCCGAGGGCGGACATGCCTTACGACCGAGCCAGAGCAACCGCTTGGGGTGCTCCAAGGCGTGAGCGATCCGTTCCAAGAGTGCTGCATCGGGGTGCTCCAGGCCGACGAGGAAGGCCGCGTCGGCGAGATACCAGCGCTCGGTGATCAGAGCGTGGCGACGGACCTCTCCGGAGATGAGGGCCCCCGATGTCGGATCCGCGGTGACGTACTTCGGGGAGCCGTACCAGGCTTCCAGCTCCCTGCGGCCGAACGGGCCGGGCTCTGAATCTTTCAGCGCCGGGGCCGTCGCGGCCTTCTCGGCACGCTGGTGGTCGGTGAGGAGGTCTCGAGGGCGCAGGGGGTAGGTGCCTCCGCCGACTGTGTGGTAGTCGCGAAGCGGCGTGCCGGGCCGGTCGGCGCGGACCCCGAAGAGGACCTCGGCGAGTTCCCCAAGGGGCTCCTCTCGGGCGAGGCCGAGAGCTGCGGCGCACAAGCCGATCACGCCGGACTTCGTGGGACGGGTGTGTGTGTCGCGGCGCGCGAACCGGCCGGTGAGGCCCCAGGACTGCAGGGGACCGGCCAGCCGGACGAGCAGAACGTGTGGGTCGTTCACGAGGTGAGGTCCTCGGTTCGCTCCACCACGGTCAGTGACATCGACTCCGGCAATTCCAGTTCCCCCAGGAGTTTGTCGATTTCGGGGTCGTACGTGAGTACCCGCGTGGTGCACAGGTCATCGCGGCGGCGGCTGACGAAGGTGTGGTGGCGCAGCAGTCTGCGAACGGCGGCGGGTCCTGCCGGTCCTTCCCCACCGGCCGATACAGGGCTTTCGTCCACCGGCCGCTGGAAGGCGGAGGCGTAGTTGTAGGGGCGTTCCCCCTCGAACGCGAGAACGAGCGCGGGCAGCGACCCGGTGGATGCGGTGGAGTTCTTCTTGGCCTCCGGGAAGGCCTCCACGAAGGCGTTCACGAACTCCTTCTCGGCGTCGGACGCGGCCGTCTCGGCCTCCTGTTCGTCCATTCCGGCGGCCCGCAGATTGATGCGCAGTTGCGTGCGGTCGAGGACGGCGTGCCGGTAGAAGGTGCCGGAGATCAGCGATTGGTAGCCGGTCATGCCGGCGCCCGCGTCGTCGGCGGAGTCGAGGAAGTTGAGGGCGTTGCGCTTGCGATCCAGCTTCGCATCGTCGGCCGCCGCATAGAAGTCCTCGATCTGCTCAGCTTCGTGCACGGTGAAGGCATGCCCGGTCTGGACGGCACCGTCGACGTTCGGAGAGTCGGGGATCTCGGCCAGAAAACGGCCGTAGAGAGCGATGTCCACGGCGTCGCGGGGAGCGAGGGCGAGCAGAACGGCGTCGCGCGTGGCTTTGGGCAGCGGCGGTAGGGGGACGGACACGACAGCTTCCCCCGTGGACGTCCCCTCCGGCTCTTCCGCCTCGGGCGATGATGCGGCCTTCTTCCTGGCTCCACGACGTGCCTTCTTCGCCGCCTCCGCGCTGGCCTGAGCTTCGAGGTACGCTTCGCGCCACTCTTCGACCTCCGACGCCCGATCTGCGATGTGGCCCGCGATCCTCACTGCGGCATCGGACGGCGCGAAGACGAGCACCCTCGTCAGGTTGGCCACAGTCTTCTTCTTCGGGTCGCCGAATTTAAGTCCGCTCGCCTCCATCACCGCACGGGCCGTGGCCAGGGCCCTCTCCTTCTCCCAACCGTGGGCGGACTCGAGTTCACGTCCGGCCAGGATCGCCCATTCCCGGGTGCGGACGCCCATGCTCCGTCCCTTGAGCGCCCCGCGACCCGCGTTGGCACGGTTGCGAGCGTGGACCCGCTCGGCACGTCGGCGGGCCTGGCTGGTGATCATGTGGCGTTCCACGCCCCCGAATACAAGGGCCTTGGGCTGTGCGTTCTCGTCACGCACCGGGAGGACCGCCGCGAGGGTCTCGATGAGGTGCAGGGAGAGGAACTGGCTCCGAGGTGCCTCGATCACGAGGTAGTGTCCTTCCGCTTCGTCGGTTCGTTATGTGTTTCCCGGCCTCGCGCCGGCGGGGTGTGGAACTCGACCGACCACCAGTAGGCGATGCGCGCCTTGCGGTCGTTCCAGTTGATGAGGTCCTCGGTCAGTCCGGTCCAGGATGGCGGCGGCTGTTCGCAGGCTCGCAGGCGGGTGACCGCATGCTGGAGATGGCGCCAGGGGATGCGCCGGCTGGCGGCGACACGGTTCAGGAGGCGCTCGGCTCCGGGGTTGTCGGGCCCGCGTCCAGTCCCGTCTCCGATACGGCGGGCCGCGGCGCCAAGGCTGCAGTGGCCGTATGAGGGCGTGGAGCGCCCTTGGTGGTAGATGGCGAATAGGAAGGCCATCCGCTCGAACAGGTCGCGGTGGTCGTCGCCGCCGTACCAGCCTGCGCGGATGTGGGCGTTGGTGCCGCCTCTGGCCCGGCGCAGTTCGGCGAGGGTCCCGTACTCGCGGTTGCGGACGAGAGTGGTGAGCCAGGCGGTGAGGGCCGCGCTGTCGTGCGGGACCCGAAGGTGCTCCTGGTCTGTTCCGGCGGACAGGCTGTGCTCAGTCACGCGCGATCTCCCCTCGCAGTTCGGCTGGGGCCCAGTCGTTGGACATGTCCTCGTCGAAGCGCCACATGGCGCGGGCCCGCGCGCGGTGGTTGCGATCGTTCGGGGGCAGGGTGTCGAGGCGCTGAAGCATCTGGGTGCGAGCTGTCGTCATCAAGCCCAGTGCATAGGCAACGAGGGGCTCCGAGACCGGGTCGTCGTCCTGCGGCCCTCTGTCGACCACTTCGTCCAGTAGCTCGTGGAAGGGGTCCTCTGCTGCGGGCCAGAAGGCCCACCGGGCATCGAGCCGTGCCACCTGGCCCGCCTCGTCCGCACCGCGCATGGCTGGAAAGGCCGTCTCCGCGGCCAGGATGGCTGAGTTCTTCAAGCTCTTTGCGATGTATTCGGCGATGTCGGAGCCCCGACGGGAGGCTCGGTAGAGGTGGGCAGCCATGCCCGGGGCGTAGGGGTACGCGCCGTGCGTCCAAGCGACAGGCAGGGTCTTGTTCGCCAGCAACCCCACTGCCCACAACTGGTATGGGGCGCCTGTCCCCGTCCGCTCGTAGGGCAGGGAACGAAGCCGCGCGTACAGACCGATTCGGTCGTCCCTGACGGCGCTGTAGAGAGCGTGGGCTTCCTGCCACAGCGCCCTGCTGGGGGACGGCCACAACGGCTTCTTCAGGCCGTTCGTCGTCTTGCTGAACACGGCGTCCTGGAGGTGCCGGTCCGGGTCAAGTTCCAGGATCTCGCCGGCGCCGATCAGGACCCTGTCGACGACGATCTGCCCTTGCGGTCCGTAGTCCGCGCGTAAAAGCACAGACCGCCCTAGGGCGCTGTGAAGGTCCGCGGAACTCCGCGGCACTCTGGGCTTCGCCTTCTCGGTGAACGTACGGCGCTCGATGACGCCGGTGGTCCAGGACGTGTTGAGCCAATCCCCCGGGCCGTCTGGCGGGTAGAGGTTCAGGCGCAGTGTCTCGCCGAGCGTCTGTCCCAGGGCGACGACGCGGATCCTTCCCGTGAGCCGGCCCGCTGCGAGATTGGTCACCTTGGCGCCGAGCCGCTTCCCGGACATGCGAGCCCGCCCATAGGGGCCGTACACGTGTTGCGTGAGCGTGGCACGGAAGGCGTCTGCCGCCGGGAGCGGGTTGTCGAGCTCAAGGTGATGATGGTCGAAGTGCTGGTTGTAGTCCCCTGCGTGTTCGATGACCAGCTGGGCCGTTCCCGTGCCACTCTCGTCGAGATCCTCCGCCAGCCGGGAGTTTTGCACCAGGGGCGCCGTGGGGTGAAACAGGTCCCAGGAGTCGTCCGATTGGCGGGCCAGCCATGCGGCCGCCGACGCGAGGTCCCGCTTGCCGACCACCCAGGCACGCCATTCCTCGTCCGAAGAGGGACAGGTACCGGAGGCGAAGCAGACGGCCAGCAGGTGTTCGATGACGGCGACGTTCTCACCCGGTGACGCGCAGTCGAGGGCGGCCAGTTCATCGGCCCCGGCAAGAAGCGCACACAGGGAGTGATGGGCGGTAGCGCCGTCGATGGTTACGGCGGGTATGCAGGGCTTACGACGTGGGTCCCAGCTGAGACGCTGCTTGGCTGGCCCGGGCGGGGAAGCTTCGGACAATTCCTGGCCACCCTCTTTCGCTCATGGACAGTGGACACGGCGCCGATTCCGTCGAACGGCGAACAAGCCGAGGACGGTGATCGTCGCCGTGGCCGTTCTGCAGATCGGGATCCCCTTGTCGCCAGGGGAAGGAACAGCCCCCGCACAAGCGGGGAAGAACTCAGGCGGAGCCCTTGATGCCGTCGACGGGCCACTCCCGCTGTCTGCGGGAACGCTCCCTTGGTTTTGCGCTCGACTCTCCTTCGAAGAAGCCCCTGACTGTTGACCTGGAGCCGGACGGATCGGGCACTTACAGTGGGAGATTGCCGAAGGATCGGCAGTCTCGGCACGGCCGCACCGGCAGACCGGCAAGGCCACGGAGTGGTTCCCGTCCCGCGCACACGGAACGAGAACCACTCGCTGCCGGGGCAGGCCGTTCTTGGCGCCTTACTTGCGCCAAGAACGGCCATCTACCAAAGGTGATCGACTACGTCGCCGACCACCGCGGCAGCCACGATGAGCACTAGCTCCCATCCATGGCGCCCCAGCCATTCGTGTGCAGCTCTGCCCATGAACATCCTCCGTATCGGGGCCTCCAGCCCTGCGGTTGCAGAACGGGGGCGCCGATACGGCCAACAGCAGAAGCCCGCACGGATGCTTTTGTATCTCAACGCGCCCGTATGGCGGGCGAGTTTCAACAAGTAGATCTTGCGAGATTTCAAGACGGTGCACTTAAAGCCAATGCCGCGTAGTTAAGCCGTGAGGCCGAGTGTCAACTGTGCTGTTTCTGCTGGTGAGGACGTGGGGGCGAGCCATTGGGGGTGCAGTGTGTAGCGCCCTCGGCCGGTCTTGTTGAGGAAGCCCTGGGGGACCCACTGCCCCAGTTGCGCGCTGAGGCTGTGGACGTGGTCGATCTGGAGGGCGTCGGCGATCTCCCGGGGACTGAAGTCGCGGGCGGGGTTGGTTCGTAGGAGTCGGAGGACTTGTTCGCGGCGGCCCGATGCGGTGTGCGGGGCGGTTGCAGGGCCGGCGGTGTGCGCGGAGGGCGGGATGACAGTGATGTCCAGGCGCGCAATGTTCCTGCTGGGCAGGGGACGGGGTTCGTTCGGGGTGACGCCGTAGCGTGACATCGGGCATTTCACCTTGCGGGCGCTGATCCTGGGGCGCCGGGACGGCAGCAAGTTGTCCAGCACGGCCTGCATGATGCCGCCGTTGTCGGGGGCGGGACCTGTGATGGCGGTCGCGGTGATGATCTGGTCGGTCGCGCTGTGCAGGGCGGCGGTGAAGCAGGCCCGGTCGGGGTCGGTGCCGGGGCGGGTCTCGACGGCGTCGCACATGGCCCGGCGAAGGACCTGGTAGACGGTGAGCAGGGCCCAGAGTTCTTGTTCCAGGCCGCAGCGGTCGGCGGAGCGCAGGACGCGTCCGGTGAACAGGGTGTGCCGCAGCGCCAGGAACGCCGACTCCACTTCCCAGCGTTCGTGGTAGAGGTGGGCGAGGTGGTCGGCGGGGTCGGTTCGGTGGTCGAGCAGTGTGGTCAGCAGCCGGTAGGTGTCGCCGATGCGCGTGCCGTCGGCGCAGGTGGCGGTGATGTCGACGTCAATGAAGCGGAAGGTCTGGCTATTGATCCGGGTCAGGAAGGATCCGTCGGGCAGGACGGCCCAGATGGCGGGGCGGCGGCGGGCGTTCATCCGCACCAGGAGCTGGGCGCCGGTGTCGGCGGCGCGGTTGAGGAAGTCGTCGCCGGTGAAGGCGCGGTCGGCCAGCAGCAGCATCGTGTCGTCCAGCAGAGGCAGCAGCTGGTCGGCGTAGTAGGGCTCACCGCGGTGGGTCGAGCCGAACACGGCGCCGATCAAGGCACGCGTTCCGGTCTCGCACAGCGCCATCAGCCGCAGGTGCGGGTAGCCCTCGAAGACTCCGCTCCGCCCGCGGCGGTGTTTGCCCAGCAGTGCACGGATGCGGGGCCGGTCCGGGGCCAGCAGGGAGCTGCAGCCGTCGAAGGCGACGGTGCGCCAGCGCCGATAGCACGTCCCCGGGGTCGTGGGCCGCGCCACCGGGCCAGCCACCACGTCGAACAGCGCCTTCAGCGGCGCCACCCCGATCCTGCGCCGGAGATCACGCAGGGCCTTTTCCGACGGCCTGACCAGACGCAAGGCGCCGAGCCCGGACACAAGCCGGTCCCAGACGCGCTCATAGCCGAGACCTGGGAAAATCCCCAGGGCCAGGACGAAGTACACCCCCACACGCGAGGGCAGCAGGCGCAGGCGATGCTGCATCGTTCGCGTCTGGGCGAGGACATCATCGACGAGTTCAAACGGCAGATACTGCGTCAACTCACCAAGGTGACCGGGGGCAAAGACACCCCCCGCCACGGTGATGGTGCGCGTGAAGCTCGTGATGGCAGACTGCTGGGACAACGGGACCTCTTCGCTGAGCAGGAAGACCTTGGACGGCTTCCCTGCAATAGCAGGGGTCCCGTTTCCCATGCTGTTCAGCGTGGCACCGCGGCCGGTGATCAAGTTGACGCACGACCTCGCGCCCTAACTACGCGGCATTGCACTTAAAGCTGTCGAGTTGAGTCCAGCGACGGCGTGGCGTTTGAGCCTTTGGCCTGAGGCCCGGGACCAGGCGTGGGCCTTGCCGCACGAGGACTCCCCGTCGCATCCCACTCACCGCGGACGCCGGCGCACCAGGATGGTAAGAGTGGTGCGCGCATCCTTGCGGCGTTCCGGCGTGGGGGCCAGTACGGAGACAAGGGCGACGACGAACAGGACGCCCGTGTACAGCAGGCCGGCACACCCGCTCAGAGCTGCGGCATAGTAGAGCAGTTGGGCAATCTCGGACACGGGCCATCCTTCTGTCTCGGGCGCCGGATTCGGCTGGGGCGGTGATGGCTCTACAGTCGCGAGACCGCGAGACAACGGACAGTTGCGTCTTCTAACCTGCGGGGATTTCCGCAGCTCAGGCGGCATATTTTTGACGACGCCGACAGAGTTTTCCGCCGCCGTTGCGAGCCGAGAGGGGGATCGGTGACCGATACGGAGCGAACCGAACGCAAAAAGTTGGGCTCCATGCTGACGTGCCTGTGGAAGGCGGCGGGGCAGCCACAAGCTCAGGTGCTCGGGCTTCCTCCTTCCACGCTGCGAGACTGGCGTAAGGGAGAAACAGCCCCGTCAGCCGAAAGAACAGACCACTTCTGGTCTGTGGTGCGGAAGCTGCAGCAGGCCGCCAGCCGCCCGGGCCACTCGGATACCGAGTGGGAGGTCGCCCTGCGTGCCGCGCAGGAGGAAGGGACCAGCAGGCGGCACCGGCAGATCGTCGTGGTCCGGGAGGAGGACCCGTACCACCGTTTCGTCCGCACTCACAGGCCCGCTATTGAAGCCGCTGTGGATGACGTCCGCGGGCGGGAGGGCGAACGTAGGGCCATGAACGCGTTCGTCAGGGACTCCCGTTCCACGGCGCCGTCGTACCTGTGCTGGCACGCCGACGCTCCCGTGGGCAAGACCGTCCTGCTCGCCGACTACGTGCAGCGGCCGCCGCACCACACCGACGTCTTGAACTTCTTCGTCTCTGCGGCGCACGGCACCGACACACGCGCTGAATTCGAAAAACAAATGGCTGATCAGATCGGGGCGTTCCTCCGTCCAGCCCAGCAGTGCATACCCGGCGGCGTCCGGCAGTGGAAGCACCTCTTTGCCGCAGCCGCCGAGAAGAGCGTGCGGCACGGGCGCAACCTGTTGCTGGTGGTCGACGGTCTCGACGACGACGTGGCCTGGTCGGGACTCTCTGCCGGCGGCGAGGCATCGGCAGCCGGAGGCAGAAGCCTGCCAAGCGTCGTCCGTGGAAGCATCGCCGCGCTCCTGCCCGCTGTTCCACCTCCCGGTATGCGCGTCATCGTCTCTTTCAGGCGCGGCGTGCGCTATCCCGACGACCTCCCTCCTCGGCATCCGCTGCGCCAACGCACACACCTGCGGGCTCTCGCACCTGCCAAAGGAGTACCGCAGGTCCGGCTGCCACCGCCAAACCCCACCGCTCTGGGTGAAACGGTCGCGGGACTGCTCGCCGCGGCGGGCGGCGGCCTACGCACGGCGGACCTGGCGGAGTTGGCCGGGCAACCGGCCGACCGGCTCGACCGCCTGGTGCAGGGGCCAGCGGGGCGCTCCCTCATCCTCGACGATCCGATAGCCCCGACCTACGCCCTCGCGGAGCCCGGTCTCATCCAGGCAATTCGCGAGGACTTGGGAGACGAGGCGATCGCACAGCACACCCGTACGCTCCTCGCCTGGTCGCAGAGATGGCGTACGGCGGGCTGGCCCCCCGGGACGCCCCCATACCCCCTGACACATCAGCTCCGGCTGCTGACCAGCGCCGCAGAACGTGCCGCGTACGTTCTCGACATGCCCCGGCTGCGCCGACTCGCCTCCTCAGTCGGCCCGGGAACGGCCCTCGCACAACTGAACGCATTCGAAGAAGAGATCAGCCCCTCAGACTCCGCCCCCGGCAACCTGGCGGTGCTCGTCCCGCTCATCGCCGCGCGGGCTCTCCTGCGCCGTGAGTCGCGCGAGGTGCCTCCCGGTGCCCCCGCCCTCCTCGTCCGGCTGGGCGAAGTGGAGCGCGCTCGCGGCCTGGCCCGTTCCGCACCGACCATGGCCGCCCGGGCCGTGCACCTGGCGGACGTGGCGGTGGAGATGACCTACGCGGAGCGGGAAGGCGCGGACGCCGTCGCACTCGAGGCAGCCCAGTGGCTCACCCGTACCAACCAGGGCTTCCCCGGCACGTATCAGGACGCCGAGACGTACACGCGGCTCCTCGAAGCCGCCCGCACACTCGTATCACTAAACGATCTGGGCGCTGCCCGAAACTTGCTACGGGCCGTGATCCGCGACAAGGGGGCCGGGACCGAAACACTCGCCAAGGCAGCCGGCTTGCTGGTCACAGCCGGCGACACGGATGGCGTGACGGCATTGCGTGAACGAGCAGAGACTCTGGGCGAGGGCGGCACGCGTGACCGTGCCGCCGCGGTGGACCTCTGGGGAGCACTGGCGCGGGCGATACCTTCGCTCGGCAGCGACGCCGGTGATCGCATCATGGCCATCTGCCAGGAGCTCGGCTCCTCGGATGGACTGGACGCAGTCGACGTACTGGCCCGCGCCGCGTCGGCGCTTTCCAGGCTGCCTGCCAGGCGGCAACGCGTGGCTGAGGAAAAGACACGGGCCGCACTGGCCCGGATGACCGAAGCGCTGGCCGACCCCGATGCGCTGTCCGAAGACGATCAGGCCTACCTCGGTCGCGAACTGGCCGGAACGCTGGCACGTCTCGCTCAGGCGGTCGACGACACCTTGCCCACGAGGAACGCCCTCAACGACATCAGCCACCTGCTGAAGTCCCTACCCGAGAGGCTGCGCGTCGGCGCACTCGGCGATGTCATCCCTGAACGTGCTCTGTCAGTCACCGTAGCCGGTGAGGAACGCAGAGCGCAGAAGGCCAAGGCTGACCTGGCCACCGTCCAGGAAGAGAAGAAGGCAGTCCGGAGAAACAAGGACGCAGAGCGGAGAATACTGAAGGACGCGCAGCGGAAAGTACTGGCGGCATCGCGAAGGAAGGACACGAAGACACAAACGGAACCAGGAGACACGAAGAGGCAGGGCCAGCCTGCACCAGTATCCCGGCGCGCGCACAGGCATCGGCCATCCACCGGTCTGCGTCCCCCCGGCGACGGGCCACAGCATGATCACGTACTTCTGCTCCACGAGGCGGACGATCAACTGGGCGCAGGCAAACTCCTGCGCAGCCGGGAACTGTTGGAGACTGCCCTGCAACGCTCCCCAGTCCCGTCGTCGCATCCGCCCGCCCCGCAAGACTGGACGTTAGATCTGTCTCAAGCTCTTGGTTTTGCAGGTGAGTTCAGCACAGCCGAAGCACTCGCCGCATACGTGCCAGGCAGACGGGATCGTGTGCTTCACCTGGCAGCTCTCTCCCTCGGGTGCTCTCTCGGCGGGCACACAGATGCGGGAGGCCGCTACGCCCATGAGGCAGCGCAACTTACGGCCGGCAACCCCGATCCCGGCCCGACGAACGTCGTAGCCCAAGCACTCGCCCATGCCGGAGACGCACCTGCGGCGTCGGCCACCGCAGCGGGACGTACCGCCGCGGAGAAGCGGCAGGCGCTCACAGCCGTCGCGGCCGGGCTCACCCGTCTCTGCCCCAAAGAAGCGGCACGTATCGCCGAACCTCTCACAGAGGCGCTGATACGACGGATCGATTCGGGAAGCCCTCTCCGAACGCTTCCGGAACTTGCAGCTCTCCTACTCGCCTACCCGGACATCCGACAACCCGACCCGCGACTGCACGAAGCGTTCCGGCTCGCCTCACTTCGCCTGTCCGACACACCCCCACCATGGCACGCACCGTCGATGGCCGTTCTCACCCTGCTGAAGCGGCTTGGCTGCCTCCCCGAGGAGGACAGCCATATCGTCGCAGGCATAACCAACAGATGGCAGCACTCGCTCCAACCAGGGGCAGAGCCCTGCGCAGAACTCGCCCTGCTCTCCGCCATGGACGGTGACACCACCGCCCTTTGGCGCCATGCCGAAGCGGCACGAACACCAGACGGGCGAGCGACGACGCTCTACACAGCCGCCGCATACCTCGCGGCCGCCCCGGCAACCCTGACCACGGACACCCGGGCGAGCGACAGGATCATTCGGACCTGTCTGACGCTCGCTCGGACAACCGGCGACGGCAGCCCCCCTGCCGAGGCAACGGCCCGGCGCCTCGTGCACAGCCTATTGAGATCCGACGCATGGACCCACACGATCCCGCTGCTCCCTCAACTCGCTCCCGGCGCCTTACAGCACCTGAGCTTGATCGCCAAAGATCCCAACCGGCGCACGGACGGACCAGAAACCGGAGACCACACACCCCAACTCCGAACAAACCATCGCCAATAGTGCTCGTCCTCCGCACGCACTTGCAGCATGCACTGGGACAAGGTCTCTGACCCCCGCACCCGCGGGGATGGTCCCTTCCACGGCGGGATCTCATCTGCACTGCAGCATGTGCTCCCCACACCGCGGGAATGGTCCCAGGTACCAGGCCTGTTCCGCGTGCTGGCGGGCCTGCTCCCGCACACGCGGGAATGGTCCCGGCAGGATGATGTTGGTGCCGTCCTGCTCCCCCCACCCGCGGGGATGGTCCCTCTTTCGGGGAAGCCATTTCCACCACGGCAGCCTGCTCCCCGCACCCGCGGGGATGGTCCCGCCCGGACCGTGTTGTTTTGATGGTCGCGTATCTGCTCCCCGAACTGGCGGGAATGGTCCCGGCGCCCCGCCCCAATGCCGGGCCGTCAGGCGCTGCTCCCCACACCCGCGGGGATGGTCCCAAGACGCCGCTGGCGCAGGTGCAGACGATCCACTGCTCCCCGCACCCGCGGGGATGGTCCCAGGTCGGTGCACGAGATCGTCACCGTGGACTCCCTGCTCCCCGCACCCGCGGGGATGGTCCCACTCCGCCGCAGACGGAGCACTGGCCGCTGTAGCTGCTCCCCGCACCCGCGGGGATGGTCCCGGGGCCTGCGTCGAGGTCGCGAAGACCGCTGACTGCTCCCCGTACCCACGGGGATGGTCCCCCGCAGAACGCGGTCGCCACGCTCGGCACCGTCTGCTCTCCGCACCCGCGGGGATGGTCCCAACTTCAGCTCGGTCGCCTCGTACGACGCCACCTGCTCCCCGCACCCGCGGGGATGGTCCCGTGCCGGACATCCACATCACCGCATCGGTGTTCTGCTCCCCCCACCCGCGGGGATGGTCCCGTCAGGAGCCCTGACCTCATGGTTAGCCAGCTCTGCTCCCCGCACCCGCGGGGATGGTCCCCCGATCGGAGGTGGGGCACCGTACGTCTGGATCTGCTCCCCGCACCCGCGGGGATGGTCCCATCGAGCGGACCCAGGCCTTGTGCTTGCCGTACTGCTCCACGCACCCGCGGGGATGGTCTCACGCGTATGCCGATCGCGTTGGTGGCCTGCGCCTGCTCCCCGCACCCGCGGGGATGGTCCCCGCTGCATGGTCTGCGCAGCCACGTTGTTCGGCTGCTCCCCGCACCCGCGGGAATGGTCCCACCGTGGTGATCAGCGCGAGATATGCGACGTTCTGCTCCCCGCACCCGCGGGGATGGTCCCCTGACGCCTAAGAGAGCAGGTCAGCGTAATGGCTGCTCCCCGCACCCGCGGGGATGGTCCCTCGCAGAACCGGAGCACCCGCCCGTGACTGTCCTGCTCCCGGCACCCGCGGGGATGGTCCCCGGAAGCCCTCCACGTCCAGCCGCTCCTCCAACTGCTCCCCGCACCCGCGGGGATGGTCCCGGGCCGGCCGTCACAGCCACCGACAGCAGCGTCTGCTCCCCGCACCCGCGGGGATGGTCCCTCCGGGCCCTGCTCGCGCACCAGGCGCTCGGCCTGCTCCCCGCACCCGCGGGGATGGTCCCCCCGCGGAAGTTGTTGCCGGACATGCCCAAGCCCTGCTCCCCGCACCCGCGGGGATGGTCCCGGCAACCTGATCTGGGCCGGTGGAAAGGTCCCTGCTCCCCTCACCCGCGGGGATGGTCCCTCCGGGCACTGCTCGCGCACCAGGCGCTCGGCCTGCTCCCCGCACCCGCGGGGATGGTCCCTGGCCCCTGCATCTGGGCACCTTCGACGGGGCCTGCTCTCCGCACCCGCGGGGATGGCCCCATTCCCCCTTCCAGGTCCTGAGCCGGATCGGCTGCTCCCCGCTGTCGGCGACGGCTGAAAAGTGGACCAGTAGCGACGCTTGAAAGTTGACCCCCTCCAGTGGTCTGGCTCGTTGAGTCAGGCCGGGAGGAGTGGTGATCAGCGTGGAGGATTGGGCGGAGATCCGTCGGCTTCACCGGGCCGAGCAGATGCCGGTGAGAGCAATCGCGAGGAAGCTGGGGATCTCGAGGAACACCGTCCGCAGGGCCATCGCGGACGACGCGCCGCCGAAGTACCAGCGGGCGCCGAAGGGCTCGATCGTGGACGTGGTCGAGCCGCAGATCCGTGAGCTACTCGAGCAGTGGCCCGAGATGCCGGCGACGGTGATCGCCGAGCGGATCGGCTGGGACCGGGGTCTGACCGTGCTCAAGGACCGTATTCGGGACTTGCGGCCAGCCTACCGGCCTGCGGATCCGGCCTCGCGGACGGTCTATGAGCCCGGCGAGATCGGCCAGTGCGACCTGTGGTTCCCGCCCGCCGACATCCCGCTCGGCTTCGGCCAGGTGGGGCGGCCGCCGGTGCTGGTCATGGTCGCGGGCTACTCGCGATGGATCACCGCCCGGATGCTGCCCTCCAGGTCAGCGGCCGACCTGATCGCCGGGCACTGGCGGCTGCTGACCGAGCTGGGAGCCGTCCCGCGGGTGCTGGTCTGGGACAATGAGGGAGCCGTCGGCTCATGGCGGTCCGGTGGCCCCCAACTCACCGACGAATTCGCAGCGTTCGCCGGACTGCTGGGCATCAAGTTCCTGCTCTGCAAGCCACGCGACCCAGAGGCCAAGGGGCTGGTCGAGCGGGCCAACGGCTATCTGGAGACGTCATTTCTGCCCGGGCGGGTGTTCACCTCTCCGGCGGACTTCAATATTCAGCTCGCCGACTGGCTGACCAGGGCCAACCGGCGTATCCACCGCATCTTGCAGGCCCGTCCGTCGGACCGGCTGGAGGCCGACCGCTCCCGCATGCTCACGCTGCCGCCGATCGCCCCGCCGGGCTGGTGGAAGGCATCGCTGCGGCTGCCGCGGGATCACTATGTCCGCCTGGACACCTGCGACTACTCGGTCCATCCGCTGGCCGTCGGCCGCCGCATCGAGGTTGCCGCGGACCTGGACCAGGTCCTGGTGACCTGCGATGGCGTCGAGGTCGCCCGGCATGCCCGCAGCTGGGCCCGCCATCAGACCATCACCGACCCCGATCACGCGGCGGCTGCCGCTGCCGCCCGCAAGGCGGCCGTCGGCAAGAAGGCGGCACCGACGATGACCACGGAAGTCGAAGAGCGGTCGCTGGACACCTATGACCGGATCTTCGGTGTCATCGACGGCGGCCTCAGCAGGGGCGAGGGAGTCGCGTGATGGCCGCCAAGCAGACGGTGAACAGCCGTGATGTCTCCTCCGAACTGGTCTATCTGACCAAGGCATTGAAGGCCCCGGCCCTGAGGGATGCGGCCATCCGGCTTGCCGAGCGGGCCCGTGACGAGGACTGGAGCCACGAGGAGTATCTGGCTGCCTGCCTGCAGAGGGAGGTCGCCGCCCGCGATTCGCATGGCGCCGAGGGACGTATCCGGGCAGCCCGCTTCCCTTCCCGCAAGTCTCTGGAGGACTTCGACTTCGATCACCAGCGGTCTGTGAAACGCGAGGTCATTGCCCACCTGGGGACGCTGGATTTCGTCGTCGGCAAGGAGAATGTCATCTTCCTGGGGCCGCCTGGCACCGGCAAGACTCACCTGGCCACCGGGCTCGGCATCCGGGCCTGCCAGGCCGGCCACCGGGTGGCCTTTGCCACCGCCGCTCAGTGGGTGGCCCGCCTGGCTGAAGCACATCAAGTGGGCAGGCTCAGCGATGAATTGACGCGGTTGGGTCGTACCCCGCTGATCATCGTGGACGAGGTCGGCTACATCCCCTTCGAACCCGAGGCCGCGAATCTGTTCTTCCAGTTCATCTCGGGCCGCTACGAACGGGCCTCGGTGATCGTGACCAGCAACAAACCCTTCGGACGATGGGGCGAGGTCTTCGGCGACGACACCGTCGCAGCCGCCATGATCGACCGCCTCGTTCACCATGCCGAAGTCATCTCACTCAAGGGCGACAGCTACCGCATGCGCGGCCGCGACCTCGGACGGGTTCCCGCAGCGAACGCCGGGGAATGACCAACATCGAAAGACGCAGGGGGTCACTTTTCGTCCGTCGGCAGCGGCTCACAATTCAGCCGTCGCCGACACCCCGCACCCGCGGGGAACGTGCCACGGCGGTTATGATGCCGATTCCCTCCGCGATCTGGTCCCCGCAGCTGCGGGGATGGTCCCGCGACGAATGTGTGAACGATGTGTAGGTGGTTCTGCTCCCCGCACCTGCGGGGATGGCCCCGGCTGTGCGGCGCACATCGTCACCGTCCCCAGCTGCTCCCCGCACCCGCGGGGATGGTCCCTGAGCCTGCGCTATGTCGCCCCAAACCTCGGGCTGCTCCCCGCACCCGCGAGGATGGTCCCGGTTTCATCTGGCATCACACCGGCGCCTCCGTGCTCTTCCCCGCAACCGCGGGGATAGCCCTACTACGTCCGGGTCGCCGTAGGCGATGACCATCTGCTCCCTGCACCCGCGGGGATGGTCCCGTCACCCGGATCGCCGTGCCGGGATCCTTGAACTGCTCCCCGCACCCGCGGGGATGATCCCCGTGCACTTTCGGCCCTCTGCCCGTACGTGCACTGCTCCCCGTAACCGCGGGGATGGTCTCTGTTGGGGACCGAAGCCGCCCGGTCCTCCGGGACGCTCCGACCGCTGATTAAGAACTGCGGTCATCTCTGGTTAGCGACCTGTCGGCGGGGTGTTCTTCGGGCCAAGGGATGCTGGTCGCGAGGGATACGGAGCCACGAACTTGAGCTGTCGCATCCGAGGGGTTGCTGCACACCCAGGCCTTGCTCGCGCTCGCCCGCCGTCAAGTCGACGTGCTCTGGGCCATGCTGCGTGACAAGACGCTGTTCACCTCCGCCCCGCCAGTCACACAGGCGGCTTGACCGGATCATTGAGATTCCCCCTGTCGAACCGATGCCACCGACACCGGTTTCAGCCACTGCGGCGCGGCGCGGGCAAGTCGTAGCCGAGTGGTACTCGCTGCTCAGGTAAGAGGGGCAGTCGGTGGCGCCGTGCTTCCCGCTCATCGAGGAGCGGGAAGCACGGTGGCGCCATTGCTGGTCTCAGTCGTTCCGAGCCGAGGGAGCTTTGAGCCTTGCCTGGCGAGCGGCCTCGATGTAGCGCGGCGCAAACTTGACTTCGTATGCCTCGGGCACGTCGTATGGAGAGTGCCAGAAGTCAGGAACGAAGGTGTCGCCGTCCTGGTAGCAGAGGTGGCACGAAGCGCACCACTCGGTCAGCCAGCCGTAGGCCACTGCGTGAACCCCATCGAACGTCTCGTCCAGCGGATCATCCACCCGATACCAGCGGTGGAGGTCTGTCGCGCCGCACTGGGGACAGGCCGCCGAGAGGTCGGCAGCGCTCGGCTCCGTGTCGAACGCGGCCCGCCAGTGGTCCATCAGCTCGGGCGGGACGAGCCTCCAGCCACCTGGGCCCGGCAGGGAAAGCTCATCGACGTCGAACAGATCCATTTCGCTGGCTTCGACAGAGCCGAGCATCCGGCATTCGCCCGTCACCAGATCTACGCGGACGGGGCCGATGCCGATGGCCATCTGAGACGGGTCGCCGGTCTCCAGGTAACCCCGGTTCTGATAGCCGAAGTACGCGGCCTCACCGACTACGGCCACATACCCCTCGACTGGTACCAAGTCCACCTCAGAGTTGAGCGGATCCTCGTCCACGTATTTCTGGGCCAACTCTGCTGCGCGATCGAGGCTGATCATTTGTCAGTCCTGAGGAATGCATAGTTCCGATAGACCTTGGGCGTGGCATGCCCACTCTGACCGTCGAGAAAGATCACATCTCCCTTCACGTTCACCACGTTGAAGACATGTGAGTCGTTCGCCTTGGGTCCGTAGCCCCACACGATACCGCGGGTGCCGTCGCCACCGGCCAGGACGTCACGCACGATGCCGCTCAGGGAATTGTAGGACCGGAACGGCCTTCCGCCGTATAGACGCGTGATCGCAGAGTCGGACCCCCGCCCGAGGTTCGCCGGCGCAGAAGACGGAGCACCGTCGGCCAGCAGTCGGTCGACAGCGACGGCGCAGGCACGGCAGTTGGTTCCGCCCTTTTGAGGGTTGACCAGCCTCGTCAGCTCCGGCGTGATCGGCGTCTTGTAGGAGAGTGTGCCCCTGAGGTAGTGCACCGTCCCGCCACCGCCTGCACCGAACCTCAGGTTTCCGATCGAGGCCGCAGCTTCCTCAGGAGACACGGCTGCCCGCCGCCATCCGGTGAGGCCACCGATCCCCACGAGGGCGATCTGTTGGGCGAGTTCTTCCGCAGCGTCGCCGTAGAGGTCCGCGAGTTCGTCGCAGCCTTGCTGGCGGAGCATGTATTCGGCCCGGTAGAGCCGGTAGGCGGGGCGAACTGGCAGGTACTTGTCCAGGAAGGCGCCCGCGCCGCCGTTTTCTCCGGTGAAGGCGTCGTGGGTGTCACCGAGGAACACGAAGGGTGATTTGAAGACCTGGACGAAGGCGTCACCGAAGCCGCTGAGGACCTCTCCGAAGCTGTGGACGTGCTGGTCGTCTGGGTCGTCCGGGGTGAGACCGCTGGGGTCGGTGTACAGGGTGGGCGTGTTGTCGGCGTAGGCGTAGGTGGAGATGTGGGGGGCGGTGCTGTCGGAGGTGGCGGGGTCGGGGCGGTTGAAGCGGCCTGTAGCGGTGTCGTACTGGCGGGCGTGGAGGTCGAGGTTGCCGGTGGTGGTCTCGTAGCGGGCGCCGGTGTAGGAGGGGGTGCTGGCGGGGGCGCCGCTGGTGGTGGTGTTCAGGACGCGGGTGCCGTAGGGGTCGTAGGCCCAGCGCTGGTAGAGGGTGCCGGTGTTGTTGGTGACGTCGACCGGGGAGCCTTGGGTGTCGTGGTGGTAGTAGAAGAGGGCGCCTGCGCCGGTCTTGGTGGCGGTGGGCTGGCCGAGGGGGTCATAGCGGTAGGACTGCTTGATCGCCCCGGCGCTGTCGTATTCGGTGGCGAGGATGGGCAGCGGGGCGTTGGGGTCCCATTCCGTGCGGTTAGTGGTCGTGCCGTCCTTGGCGGCGACGACCTGGTTGCCGCTGGCGTCATGGTCGTAGGTGTAGCCGGCGCCTGCGATGGTGGCGGCGGAGATCTGTCCGGCCAGGTCGTAGGTGTAGGTGTCGGCGCCGGCCTTGGTCTGGTTGCCCTCGGCGTCGTAGTCGTAGGCGGTGGTCGTGGAGCCGGTGGTGGTGGACGTCAGCTGGTCGGCGGCGTCGTAGGTGTAGCTGGTGCTGGCGGTGCCGAGGGTAGAGGTCAGGCGGTTGCCGACTTTGTCGTAGGTGTAGGAGGTGGTGCGGCTGGATGCGCAACCGGTGACCCAGGGCTGGGGGTAGCAGCCGGACGTGAGGCGGCCTGCGGGGTCGTAGGTCTGGTCGTAGCCGCCGGTGCCGACGCCGGCTCGGGTGATGTCGACGTGGGTGGGCAGTCCGGTCGCGGAGAGGGTGAGGTCGGTCTTGGTGACGGTGGTGCCGGCTTTGGCCGAGGTGACCGCTGTCAGGCGGCCGGCCCGGTCGTAGGTGCGGTCTTCGGTTTCGGTGTTGGGCAGTGCCGACTTGATGAGGTGGTCGGAGGCGTCCCAGGTGTAGTTGGTCGTGACGCCGTCAGCGGTCATGGACGACGTGCGGCCGTCGTTGTCGTATGCGTAGGTGATGGTGTTGCCGTCGGAGTACTTGCGGGTGAGCATCTGGCCGGCGGCGTCGTAGGTGTAGGCGAAGCCGCGGGTCTTGGTGAGGTTGCCGACTGTGTCGTAGAAGAAGTCCTCGGAGATTTTGGAGTTGGCGCGGGACGTCATCTGCCCGGCGGCGTTGTAGGCGAAGGTCGCGTCGGGCGTCGCGTCCGAGTAGTCGGTCTTGGTGAGCAGGCCGCGCGGGTCGTAGGTGTAGCTGGTGGAGCCGCGGGGCGTCGTCGTCTTGGTGAGGTTGCCGTCGGCGTCGTACCCGTACGTTGCGGTCCGGTTCAGGGGGTCGGTGACCGAGGTCGGGCGGCGGGCCGCGTCGTAGCCGTAGGCGGTGGTGTGGTCGTTGGCGTCGGTGCGCTTGGTGACGTTGCCGACCGCGTCGAACGCGTAGGTGGTGGCCGCGCCGCCGGGGGCGGTGACGGTGGTGAGCTGGTCGAGTTTGTCGTAGCCGTAGGCGGTGGCGCGCTGGTCGGCGTCGGTGCGCTTGGTGACGTTGCCGACCGCGTCGACCGCGGTGCGGGTGATGCTGCCGAGCGGGTCGGTGACGGTGGTCAGGTTGCCGGCCGGGTCGTAGCCGTAGGCGGTCGTGTACTGGGCGGCGTCGGCGCCGGTGGCGTTGCCGCGCGGGTCGACCGCAGTGGCCTGGCGGCCGTCGCCGTCGTAGGTCCAGCTCTCCTTGTTGCCCAGCGGGGAGGTGCGGCTGAGCAGGTTGCCGTCGGCGTCGTAGGCGTAGGTGGTGGTCTTGCCCAGCTGGTTGGTGCTGCTGGTGAGTTGGTTGTTCTTGTCGTAGACGGAGGTGAGCGTCTTGCCAGCCGCGTCGGTGACCTTGGTGACGTTGTCGTTGGCGTCGTAGGTGTAACCGGTGGTGTGGCCCAGCGGGTCGGTGACCACCAGGGGCCGGTTGATCGCGTCGTAGGTGGTCGTGGTGGAGGCGCTGGTGGGGCCGGTGGCCTTGGTGCGGTTACCGACGGCGTCGTAGGTGTAGCTGGTGGTGTAGGCGGCCGGGTCGGCTCCGGTGGCGTTGCCGCGGGGCGAGACGCTGGTGAGCAGCAGGCCGGTCTTGTCGTAGGTGTAGGTGGTCTTGTTGCCGACGGCGTCGGTCTCGGAGGTCAGTCGCCCGCTCGCGTCGTAGGCGCGGGTCACGGACTTGCCCGCGGCGTCGATCGTCTTGGTCAGGTGTCCGGCGTCGTCGTAGGCGTAGGCGGCGGTGTTGCCGGCCGGGTTCTTGGCGGACGTCAACTGCTCGGCACCGTTGTACGTGTAGGTCGTGGTGCGGCCGAGCGGATCGGTTGCCGAAGCGAGCAGCCCGCGACCGTCGTAGGCATACGACGTCGTGTACGCGGTCGGGTCGGCCCCTGTGGTGTTGCCACGCGGGTCGGTCTTGGACAGGATTCGCCCGGCCTTGTCGTACGTGAATGTCGTCTTCTCGCCCAGCGGGGTGGTGACCGAGGTCCGGTTGCCGGCCGTGTCGTAGCTGTAGGTCGTGGCCTTGCCGCGCGGTGTGGTCACGGTCGCGAGGGAGCCCAGCGCGGTGTAGGTGTAGGTGGTCTTGCCGCCCTGCGGGTCCGTTGTCGTGGTCAGTTGGTTGGACGTGTTGTACGCGTACGTCGTCTTGTTGCCGCGGCCGTCGGTGTGGCTGGTGATGTTCCCGGCGGTGTCGTAGGTCCAGCTCTCCGCGTAGCCGAGGCCTGATGGCGCGGTGCGGGTGAGCATCCGCCCGGCGCTGTCGTAGGTCATCGACGTGGTGTTGCCGCGCTGGTCGGTGATGTCGACGGGCCGCAGGCTGCGGTCGTAGTCGTAGGTGATGCTCTTGCCGTAGGGGTCGATGGTCTCCAGCAGGACGTTGCCGGAGTACACGTCGGTCCACACTCCGCCGTCGGGGGCCGTCGTGTGCGATTCGCGGCTGCCGTCCCAGGTGAACGTCGTGGTCTTGCTGTTCTGGTCGGTCTGGGACTTGATGCGGCCGTTCGCATCGTAGGTGTTGGAGACCGTACCGCCTGCGGGGTCGGTGTAGGAGGCGAGCCGCTTGTCGGTCCCGTAGGTGTACGAGGATGTCCTGCCCGCCGGGTCGGTCACCGAGGTAAGTAGGCCGCCGGTGTATCCGTAGGCCACGGATGTGGCGTCGGGCAGGTTTACCTTGGACAGCAGCCCGTCGGTGCCCACGGTGAATGTGGTGGTGCGGCCGGCAGCGTCCTTGACGGAAGCGAGCTTGCCGGACTCATAGGTCAGGCTCAGCCCCGTGCCGGCGGTGTCGACCAGGGAGGTGAGTTGACCGCTGCTATTGAAGGTCCGCTTGGTGTGGTCCGGCATGGTGAGGGCGTAGTCGCTCGTGCCCTTGACCAGCTTGGCGGACGAGCCTGCGGGGGTGGTAAAGGTTCCGCTGCTCGCCTGAGTGAAGACGGATGATGCCCCGTCGTCGGCCCGGTAGGTGATTTTCCCGGTTCCGATCGTCAGTTGGGCATCGAACGGGGTCGCCCAGCCACGGCCGAGCAGGCCCACGGCACTCGAGTCCGAGCGATAGGTCCTTTCAACCTCGAGCGGCATGCCGGGGCCGACCAGCGAGGCGTCGGTGAGCTGCTCGAAGAACATCCCAGTCGCCGTGTTGACCGGGTCGGCGCGGTGCGCCTGCGCGTAGCAGGTGCAGATGCCCGCCTGCGCGCCGGGGATGTCGGGTGTGTAGAAAGCCTCGACCAGAGGCGAGGTGGTTCCGTTCGAGCTCCAGGTGCCGTCAGAGCCCTTGAGGAAGATCCAGGCGTAGTACTTCTTGCCGTCCTGGAGATTGCCGCCCAGTTGGTTGGAGCTCCACCAGAAGCACTGGTTGGCGGGATAGGCGTTGCCCGCCCACCAGCCGTAGCACCAGGCGCCGTTCTCCAGGAACCTGCCCGTAGGGTCGTCGGTGGCCTTGCTGATCTCCTGGTCGTAGACGAAGTTCCCGGCCTCGTCCAGGACATACAGCCACAGGCCCGAGTACGACGAAGCCGTGCCCGAGGAGAACTGCAACTGGCCGCCGATGGACAGGTACGCCGGGTACGCGGTGGCGTACGCCGACACCCATGCCGGGTCACTGGCCGCGGCAGCCGCCAACGGTGTGCTCGTGGCACCGTTAGTCTCCGCAGCAGGTCCCTTCTTGGCGGGTTTCTCGGGGTGCGCGTGCGGTTTGCCGGACGGCTTCTTGGCGGGCGGATCCACGAACTCACGCATGGGAGACAGCTCGTCTCGCTCCCGCTTCACCTGCGCGCGACGCTCCGTCAGCGTCATCGCCCTGGGAGGCTTGGGTAGATCGGCAGCCGTCCTGGCACGAGACTGCTCGACGCCCGCAGTGGCTAAGGAAGTGGGTCCTTCTATGGGTAAGGCCCAAGCTGGGACCACACCCCCGATCACCAGTAAGGCCAGCACCAGGCCTGCAGTGACAAGTCTTCGCGCTTGTGAGCGCACAATGCACCACCTGTGGAGTCGATGTGAAGACTGAACAGGTAGCTCCTTGATCCATGAAGCCCGGGAAATAACGCACCGAAAGGAATGCGACTGGAATCGGATGGTCACTCAATGCGACTACGATGCGTGCGCCCAGGTCGCATAAGGCCGAAGGGTCGACCCGGTCGCACGAGTTGACGCGAACACATCTGCCGGTGAAGAGCCGTGCGCATGAACTGGCCATCGACAGCAGGCCAACGACGGGAATCGGTCAAGCAACCGGGAGGTCTGCCCGGTCAAAGACCCAGCTCAGTCAGAGCCTGGCGCTGCGGGCTGAGGCCGGAGCGGCGCCGGTTCAGGTTGCTCAGCCACTGCCCCAGGCGCACCCGTTCGCCGTCGATCTCCTCTATGTGCCGCTGAGGCACCCGGAGGTGACCTTCTCTTTCACGGAAGGCTCGTGCGGCGGCCAGTCCACGCTGGAATGCGCGCTCACGCGCCGGCAGCGGGAGGCGGAGCTTTTCGCCGATGGGGTGGAGCGTGCCCGGCGGCATGTGGAGCGGTTCGGGCATCTGGCTGTGGCGCATACCGGCAACGGGGTGGTGAACGGGTTCGGTCTGGGGCGCTGGCTGGCCAGGCGGCGTGCGGAGGCCGTCTGTCTGACCGCGCAGCTGGAACAGTTGGATCCGTGGTGGAAGCCGCCGTGACCGGTGGGCTGGCAGCGCCTGTGGCATCAGGTCTGGCAACATGTCGAGGGGCACGGGCCTTGCACGGCGGGGACAACCTGGACGGGCTGACCGGAGGGCTGCAGAAGTGGCTGCGCCGTCAAATCCAGCTCTACGAGAACCTGCACCCCGCCCAGCGGGACCTACTGGCCGAACTCGGCCTCACCGCCGGCGAGGTCGAACGGTTCCGGGCCTGGCCCGCACGGGCGCCGTCACCCCAACGACGGCCTCACCGCGGCCCGCACCTATACCTCACGGCATGGGCATCTCGCGGTCACCGGGGCCACCATCGTCGACCACATCGCCCTGGACGCCCGGCTCAGCAACGCACGCCGCCGCCAACGCACCGCAGGCCGGCCCACCCGACTCGGAACCCGCCTGAGCGCCCTCGATACCTGGTGGAACCCGCCCTGGCCACTGTCCTGGCAGCCCATGTGGTGGGCCGCCCACCACCACCTCAACGGCCTGCCCGCCGGCACACGGTGGTGGCCGGACGTCCCCGGGACGGGAGGAGCACTGGCCTGGCTGCGCGAACAGCACACCCGAACCTCACTCCAGCCCGGCCAACAGCAGCTCGTCGCAGAACTGATGCACGTGGCCGGTCACCCCAACACCACCGGTACGCACCACAAGCCTCAAAACAACTGAGACACGACACAGTCCACTGAGAAGACACCACAAGCCACTGCAACAAAAACCCCCGACAACCCGTAAAACCCAGCCATGTGACAACCAGCCCAAACACACACCAGCCCTTTACAACCAGACACCCACCCCGACCACACCGCTACACCCCCGCCAGGACACGAAACCCCAGCTCAATCACCCCACACCCATCCCGCCCACCCCCACCCCGCCTCTCAACGAATCAGCAACACACCAGGTCAGGAAACGATCCATACACCAACCACCCATCCCGCACACATCTGCTCCCCGCACCCGCGGGAATGGTCTCGGCGTTCTCGAGCCCGTAGGTGATCTGGCCAACTGCTCCCGGCACCCGTGGGGACTTCCCCCGGACGCCGACCTGTACCTGTGCGCCGACTCCTGATCCCCGCACCCGCGGGGATGTTCCCTTGCCACCGCGCTTCTCGATCGTTCCGACCGTCTGCCCCCCGCACCTGCGGGGATGGTCCCAAGCAGGTCCGAACCGAGGCCAAGGTCGACGCCTGCTCCCCGCACCTGCGGGGATGGTCCCAGGTGGCGGTGTCGGAGGCTGTTGGTGCGCAGCCTGGGTGAGCCCGGCACACGCGCGCCCCGTCCCTGGCATTTCCTACGACCACGTGCCCACCAGCCGTGCGTCCCAGATAGGCAGTACTCCGCCGTGCACAGGCCAGCAGGCCTGGACAGTCCAGCACCTGCCCCACCGCCCCGGCGCAATCCTCATCCATGTCGTCGGCTGCACACCCAGCGCCCAGATGCTCAATCGGGAACAAGCACTCACCGCACTCCGCCAGCCCCGTGCAGCAGCATGTAGAGAATGCGGAGCAGCTGGCTCTCTCGCTGACCACAACGAGTCTCCTGACCAGGTGGCAGAGGCACCGACGCTCCCGCGTGTCCCAGGTTGAGCCGTCCGCTACCCGCGCCTAACGGGAAAGGAGAGCCCGACCGGGCAGCATGACGATGAACGTGCGGAGGGCGTTCGGCGGTGCTCCCAGCGGGAGTGGTCCCCTGCGGCCAGACGCTTGAGAAGGTGCTCGCTGTTTGTTCAGAACAGCGCTTGGCCGTCACTGTTGGTGTCTGGGATGACTGGCCGGGGCTGGGTGGGGAGGCCGTCCAGGCGGTCGGGGCCGGCCGCGGCGGCAACGGCAGGGGCGGTCTCGGCCAGCCAGGTGCCGAACCGCTCGGCGGCTTCGCGGTAGGGGATTTGTGCCAGGACGCGGTGCTCGCCAGAAGGGCAGAAGTCGACGGTGACGGTGAGCAGGCAGGAACGGGGCGCGTTCTGGCTGCCTGTCCAGGACACGCGCAGCACACCGCAGGGTTTGCGCCCGCGGGGGGCGCGGTGGGTCGGGCGCAGTGATCGGCAGGCTATGTAGGCGGTCCATGCGGCGAGGTGCGGCAGTGGGAGGGTGGTGCGGGTGCGGCAGCCGGGGCACCGGTGCCAATGCCGGAGCCAGTCGACGTTGTGGGTGTCGAACAGGCGCGTGTAATGGCTGGCCACGCGAATGTCGTTGCTGTACAGGTGGTCGGGCCGTTCCTGTGTGTTGCAGGACTGGCAGACAGGGGCGCGGACGTAGCCGTGTTCGTGGCAGTGGTCGAGCACGGTGGCGGGTGTGGTGCGGCAGACGGCGCACATCCACTCAGCCACCTTGCGGGAAATGCCGTGCTTCCTGCTGAGTGCCGAGTACAGGAGCTCCTTTAGTTCGCCGTTGTACGGGCGCGGCGCGGTGGTCGGGCTGTGGGGGCTCGTCGTCTGCCGACCGCCGGCAGCTCGGATCTGCCGTCGCTGGGACGGCGGCTCGGCGGCGGCTGTGCTGTTCTGACGGGTCCGTGCGGCTTGCAGCCACCGCGTTTCGGCGTGCTCGGCCGCGTCCAGCAACCTGACCACGGCACGCGGCAGCCACCACGCCCGCACCGTGCGGTCCCGGGTTTCTTCCACGAGTACCCGCCAGTCGATCCCCGCCAAATGGTGCAGCCGCCCCTCAGATGGCGCTGCCCGCTCGACGTCGCCCAACTCCTGCAGCTCCCGGGCGATGCGCTGGCGCCATCGCAGCGGTGCTGTGTCGTTCTGCTTCTGCTTCGGCGCGCCACCGAACGGACCGATGCGGACCAGGTCCCCGTGGTCCATCTTCACCACGTTCAGTTCCGCTGCCGCACGACGCACCTCCATCTCCGGAACACCCCACTGGCCGCCGCCTGCCTTCACCGTCGCCACCACACGGCCGCCCAGCAGGACATACCCCGCCCGGACATCGGCGGGGAAGCAGGTGCACGCCGCAGAAACGGTCGGCACAGCGCTGCCGTTCGTCAAGCCGGCCCACAGAGCGTCCGCAGTGCCCAAAGTGATCAGGCCACCGCTATGGCCCGGGGTGACACGCTCTGACATGCCGACAGGTTAACGGCCGACACCGACATACTGATGGGTGACGTACTCGTACTGGGCACGACGGCGAGCCCAGGCCGACGACCTGGTCCACCCACGCATCATCCAGGCCACGGCAAGCGTTGATGCGTTGATGCCGCTGTATGGCGATTGCCCACCGGGCTCCCGCCAGGGTTAAAGTGATGATCGCTTCACGGCACGGTGGGCTGCGTCCTGCGTGAGGGCAGGGCCCTGCTCGCCTGTCCCAGTCCCGGGCCCCGTCGTTCACCTGGGCCGGGCGTGAAGCGCCAGGGAGTGTGGCGGAATGGGCAGACGCGCCGGATTCAAGTCCCGGTGCCCTTGCGGGCGTGAGGGTTCGACTCCCTCCACTCCTACCACCACGTACACCGCTACCTCGGCGGCGCGCCTACCGTGAGCGGCGAGGACGAGCGTGCGGCGCCGGGGCCGGAGCCGGAGCCACGCCCAGGATGTTTCGCACCGTCACCGCATCCAAACCGGTGCGCTGAGCGATGCGCTGGATCGGCTCTCCGGCCTGCCGGGCGGTGTTGATCGCCGCCGCCAGGTCACGTCGGGCCGCATGAAGAACCTCCTGCGCCGCGATCACGGCCGCCGCAGCATCCTCCAGGCTTGCGTCATCCGACGGGTGCTCTCGGGCGGAAGAAGAAGACGTCATGAGGTCATGCTGCCCGAGTGTGGGAGCGGGCCGCGAACAGCCCAGGGCCCGCTGCCAGGTACCGGCGTGCATCCGGGCGTCTAGAGATCGGGTACCGCTGGACAGACTGACCCACTCATAGATGCCTTGGTGTAGCCCAAGCCCTACCCGGAAAACCTGGCCCACCCAGGGCCTGGATATCCCATAAAACGCCCTCAGAAAACAGAAATTCTGGAGAGTTAGATAGGAGTTCACATGCCCCTGTAACCTTGCGGCCGCACCAGATGGAAGCAGTTGAAAGAGTACTGCAAGCACTCCGGATTCCTGCCGGTGGACGTATGCCAGAACACGGAGGCACACACTCACCAACGTCCACTGCTGAAAACAATCTGAGGATACGTCAAGAGACAGCTTGAGGAGGTCTGGACTCAACCCCGATTCCCCCCTCCAAGGCCCGCCACATAAGCGCAGAGAGCAGGGCAGGAGCGAGCATGTACCAGCGCCCCTGCATAACCCGTGTACCCGTAAGGGGTCACGGGCGGGTGCCTGAGCAGAGGGGGGTCGGGGAAGCCCACGGCGCCCCGGCGCGATGCTGCCGCTTCCGCCTTTCCCCACGAAGATTTGCCGCCCGGGTCCCGCGTCTGCGATCTTGTGCGGGGCAGCGACCTCAAGACGCAACCCAGCCGCCGGCGCACTCGCCTCGGGGTCCACCACTAGACCGCTGATGCGCCGTTGACCTAGCACGAGCAGCGGCCTGCTCTCTGAACTTCCCGTGGCCCTACGAAGAAAGGGAAATAGCGTGAACACCAAAAAGGTTACGGCCCGACGTCTTACGATCGAGGAGGTTTCAGAATTGGGCCTCCAAGAGGACATCTTCGTCTCGGCAGAGATGGACGATCTTCCTCTCGATTGCTACGCCCCGGCCTCCCTCACAAAGCCGGGTAAATATTTCGATGGAGGATCCTTCACCGCAAGGACAATCTTCGGTAAGGAAGTTCACGTTCTTCCAGACAATGCCGAGGAGCGCGGGATCTGGGTTGCCGACGAGGCAGGGGAAGAAATCGAGGTTCTCCAGAGTGCTGGCGTCCTCCTGAACCTCGCCCTCTTCGTGCCAGGCGGGGACAACGAATCTCTGGAATCGCTCTACACCGCCGCAAGAGAGGCATTCGGCGCGGGACTCGTTCAGCGCTGGAACGAGGAAGTCGTCGCGGTGCCGGACGTCAAGGTCGACCTCTTCGAAGAGCCGACCCGCGGGCGGAAGAACACGAACAACCAGATCCGCGACCGCCGTGCGCTGGACATCTACCCCACCCGAGTGCGGTTCATGGAGCCCAGCGCTGGCTGGAGGTTCGTCGTCGAACCGCACAAGGAAACCATCGACAACACACCAACGATCTGAGCTGACAACAGCCCCGAGAAGGCATACCAGCGCAACCGCCGGTCCTCGGGGCTGATCGACTGCTAGCCCCGATGGGATCGGATCCTGACGTACCCGGCCGATCCAGCGTGCATCAGTCCCGCCAAGCTTTCCCATAAGGGGCACATATGAGCAGAAGGGCTGCCGCCTTCGGCGGGCATCGTCCTACAGCTCACCCGACAACCGCGGGCTCACAGCTGGTCGGGCGGCTTCTCATGCCAGTACCAGCCGTGAGCGGCCATGGCTTCCCTGGTCCACTCCGTCAGCAGCTGCGCGGCTTCCTGCGACCGGCTTTCGTCATGGCCGCCGCCGTCGGCGAAGAACTGAACGAGGATGCCGGCCGCGGGCCGCGTCGTATCACCGGAGTCGCAGGACGTGCACAGTTCCAGATGGATCGGCCATCCCTGGTCGTCGTCCTGGGGCATCACCGCACTGATAAGCAGGTTCCCGCGGCAGCGGGAGCATTGGGGCAGCCGGCTGGATTCCTCAATGAAGGCCATCAGGCTGCCCCCTCGCGCGAACGTACGTGTCCAAGGCAAGGCTGCCCCACGCAACGGCTCTCGGCCCATGGGTCAGAGCCCATTCCACACACCTGGTCCAACGGAAATCCCGGGAGCAGCCGCTGAAGAGAGTTTTGAGGAGTCCTGGTGTCTGCCGCGCAAGATCGTCACGGTACTCGGGACAGTGGCGGCCGTCGTCCGGCAGGGCGTTGTCGTAGAGGATGTGGTGAACAGGATCCGGGATGGCGTCGGCGTAGTCGTAGCCGCCGGTAAATGACAATGCTGGTCCCTGGGCGTGCCGTAGAGTGGGGGCACCGACGCGGGGTGGAGCAGCTCGGTAGCTCGCTGGGCTCATAACCCAGAGGTCGCAGGTTCAAATCCTGTCCCCGCTACCATCGACCGGCCCCCTCCTCCGCTTCAATCGGAGAAGAGGGCCGGTGCCACTATGCCGGGTCGCCCCGCGCATCACGACGTCTCCTCGGCTTGTTTCGGCTCTGCCGACTCTGAGACACCCCGCATGATCCCTTGGCTTTGTTCACGAGCAAGCTGCCCCGTCGCCGTGGTCGGGTCTATGGTCGAGGTCGCCCGCGCCAGCCTGACAACGGTCATCAGGGGCATCTTCGTGCCGGTCAAACCGGCGACTATCTGGCCTCGGGGTGTACAGAGCCCGACCATCGGGACCGTAGCGGCGTCCTCCGTGCGCAAGGCGACACCTTCGGCTCGGGCATGCGCAGACCAGTCCGTGACGTCCAAGAGCAGACCGTCCAGGGGGCCGGCCACCAACTCCACATACACGCGCCCCTGCCGCGGGTCGGCATCCTCGTAGTCGGCCCTGTCCGCGACCCCGTAGAGGCCCGAGCCCCGCCCGGCCCCGGGCCTCTACTCATACCCCCCACACCGCATGTCCGCGGAGCATGCGCGGAGAAGCCCGGGAACGGGCTGGAATTATGCTGGTGTGGCCTCCGTGGTGTCGAGCGTGATTGTCCAGTCCCTCGGGGCGCTCGTCGGATCCGGCCCGGATGCCGGAGCCCTCCGTGGCGATCGGGGAATCGATCGCCCCGCCTTTCTCCTACGAGACCCCGGTTACGAGTCCGGCGCCCCGGACCGTCACGAGCCGGTGGGCAGTCCCAGAACGGCAGCGCCGGGACACCGGCAGCTTCCATCCCGGCCCGGCCGCCGGCCGGACAACGGGTGCGCGACAGCGGGGCGAAGAGCCTCTTTCGAGACTGCATCAGCGCTCGATACGTTTACAGGCCAGAGCGGAAGGCGAACGGTGAGCATCTTCACGTGCAGTAAGTGCGGGGAACCGTACGACGCCGGAGTGTCCCTGGCGAAACGTCACGCGTGCCCGGACCGGAAGACGGCCGCCGAACGGCAGAGTGCCGCCGAATGGCGGGCAAGCCTCGGATGGCAAGAGGGGCACGGATTCCCTGGCGCGCGCTACCGGCCGCGACACGAGCCGCGAGACATGCGGATCGCTGCGGCCTGGGCGGTTCTACCAAGTCTGGGGGCAGCCGTGTCGTTGCTGTCCGGTATCCGAGTACGCCGTCGTACTGACTGGGTGAAGGCCGCACGACAGCCTCGGGCGGGCGGTTTCGGCGCGGGCGGTGACGGAGGCAGCGCCGGAGACTGACCAGCCAGCACCAGAGCCGGTTTCGATGACCTGGCACAGACGAGCCTTGGCTTTGTCCACGAGAACGGATTCTGGCTCAGCTTGTGTGGTGTGGCCACGCTGGGTGATCAGCGGACGCCTGGGGACACTGCGTGTCCTTGAGTCAGAACGGTGGGTCTTCGGAGTAGCCGCCCGTCCCGTCGGCCGCCCACTAGGAATCACGTTCCGCCTTGAGACGGGCGTAACGCTCGCGGGCTGCGATGTCGTCCGCGTTCTCCAGGTCGCTGGTGTCGTGACCCCATGCCTTCATCGCGTCCAGGACGCGGTCTCGGTTGTAGCGGTCGGTGCTGGTGGCCAGCAAACGACGGGCATGGCCGACCAGCTCGGTCCGGTGCGCGGTGAGCACGGGGTGCTCTGCGAGGGGGATCGCAGCGATGAAAGCCGCGTCGCGTACCTCCGCATTGTCGTGGCCGAGGTGAGAATGGACAGCGGAGAAGATCGCCGGGCGCAGGTCGCGGAACGCGCGCATCGCCTCGTACTCGCTGAGAAAATCCTCGCCGTAATGGCGTTCGCCGTGGGCGACGCACTCGTCGTCGGCGTCGTAGGCGGTTGCGCTGAGCCACTCAAGCAGTCTTACGAGGGTCGGGCGGTGCCGCGGCATGTCAGCATCGTGGCCGGAGTCAACTGCCGCGATGGCCGGGTGGTGGAGGATGGCCGCGACGTAGAGCGCTACGGGCACGGTGGCTTCGTAGATGGTGTTCTGGTGGGTCACTTCCCTGAGCGCGTCATCGGTGGCGGCCGACCTGACGACCGGGTCGGGGCTGAGGATGCGTGCCAGCGCCGTCGGCAGGGCGTCGCCCGTCCCGCGTGGGGTGGCGAGCGACGCCCAATCTGTACCGTCCAGGAGCGCTTGGTAGTGGGGTAGCTCGTGGGAGCGAGGATTCTCGATCCGGCTGCGGCTGTTGGTCACAGGCGGAGGCTATAGCGTCTATCAGCCAGTGTGGCGCGGGGTGTCATGTGTAGAGCAGGACGCGCTTTCGTAGGAGATGGAATCCGGCGCGGCCGAACATCTGGCGTCTGAGCATCTTGATGCGATTCACGTGTCCTTCGACGGCGCCTGAGTTCCAGGGCAGGGTGAGTCCGGCGATGACGGCGTCGAGGTCGCGGTCGATGCCTGCGGCGAGGGCGTGGAGGCTGGGCAGGCCGTCCTTCCGGACGGCGTCGAGCCAGTGCGGCAGGCGTTCGCCCTGGCGCTCCGTGAGCATGACCGCGAAGGAGCGGACATGCCGGGTGAGGGCATCGAGTTCGGGACAGTGAGCGCGGACGGTCTTGAGCTGGAGCTGTTCGGGCTCGGTGAGGGTTTCGGGGCGGCTGAGGATCCAGCCGGCGACTGTCCGGGGCGAGGGTGGATGGGCGGCCACCGGCCGCGGCGAGGCGCGCTTCTCGTGCAGATAGGCGCAGACGCGCTGGTAGCTGTCGGCGTACGAGCTGTAGTGCAGCGGCACGTACGGGCTGATGTGCAGAGCTGAAGGGCAGGACTGGTTAGTGCGGCCGGGGCCGCCCGACTTCGAAGTGTTCGGGGTAGGAACCGCCGTCAAGGGCGCCTTCGGGCGTCGCTAGGCGATGGCCCTGCGGGCCACACTTGACTGCGCCACCTACCCCTGGATCGGCTGGTTATCGGGCGGCCCCTCCGCTGTGGCGTACGACCGCCTCTGTACGTCCGGCTGTACGCGGCTCTGCAGATCAGCATGTACGCCGACAACGGCCATCGACCAGGGCATGCAAGTCTCCTGGTTCAGCCTGGAATCGCTCACGGCCCACGTCGGCCGGGCCACCGTCGACAACACCGTCACCAAGGCGATCGCGAAGATCACCCGAAGCCACCTGATCATCCTCGACGACATCGGGATGCTGCCGTCCGGCCAGGCCGCCGCCGAAGCCTTCTACCGCGTCATCGACGCTGCCTACGAACGCCGCTCGGTGATCGTGACCTCGAACCTTCACCCGTCAGGCTTCGACACGATCATGCCGAAGACGCTCGCCACGGCCGCGGTCGACCGGCTCCTGCACCACGCGCACATCGTCCTCACCGAAGGCACCAGCCTCCGGCTCACCCAGGCAACCACAGGCCGGGGAGTCAGGCCACTGCACTAGGACAGCGTCGGCTTCACAGGGCGATCGGCCGATACGACAGGGCCAAATCGACGACCTCTTCGGCCGAGAGCTCTCGCTCCGGCGGCCAGAAGATCAAGTCGCTGACGTGGCCGGACGGACACGCCAGGGCTCCGTCGAGCCTGCCCAGCCAGCCGTCCACCTCCTCCTCGGAGGCGTAGTCCGCATCCATGATCCGCTGCACCAGCGCGGACGCCTCCGCGCGGCTCATCTCCACTGCAGTCATCCGGGCCCCCTCCACGCGGGCCACCCTAACGACACGCACGATCGGCCGGACAGGTCCCCTTAACCCGGCTGAGGGACGAAAAGTCACACCGCAGAGGGAGATCAGCTGTCCGCCCACAAGGACATCAGATGTCCACCCAGAAGGACGCGGCCGTGTCCGTGGACAGGGCCTGGACATGGCCGGCCTCCCAGATGTGACTCCGCCACAACCGGGGCCGCTTGCCGAACACGTCATGATCCCGGACCGCCTCCGGTCCGAGTTGTGGTCGTGAGGATGCCGGACACCAGCCGCGTTTCCCCGGCGAGAGCCCGGCCGCGCCTTCGGAGGCCTTTCTATATGGAGGATCAGCGGACGCCGATGCTTTGCTCGGCAAGGCTGCCTGGGCGTCCATCCTCAACCTGCTCGGTCCTGCTTAGGCCGTCAGGACCCGGCGGCCGAAGGTCGCCGGGCCCTGGTGATTGGTGAGGGTCAGCCGGGGGTGGCCGCGTAGTAGGTGTGGAGGAGCGGATTGATTCCGGGGATCAGGTCGGTGCGGGAGGTGGCCGCTTCGGCACATGCTGTCCGGCTGGCCGGTGCTGACCGCGAAGACGAAGGTGCGGGTGGACAGTTCGCCGGCGACGTCGATGAATGCGGCGGGAACCGGACGGACCCATAGGGGACGGCCATCCGGTCCCCGTCGGCTCTCGGCGGCACCCGGTGAGGGGCGTCGGTGGCGAACGAGAGCACCCTGGAAGGTGGTTCAGCCGGGCAGCGATGCGTCGGCGTCTCGAGTGGCTTCGGTGCGTAGCCGCAGGCGTGCGCACGCGTGCCCCTCACGTGGCCGGACGCGGCCCGAATTCACCGACAGCACTCCGCCCCGTGCGGCAGGGTGCCTGTCGCCGCTCTCTCAGTCCTGCTTGACCCGCCGGTGTGCTCCGGAGACGAGAGAGCCCCGGTATCCCATCAGTCTCATGCCCTGCTGGTAGGCCCAGACAGCGCGCTCGCTTTCACCGCACTTCTCCAGGATCTCGCCCAGCTCCGACCAGGCGAAGGCGGCCTGTCGCCCGGCCTCGGAGGCTTCGAGCAACAGAGCGCTGCGCTCGTAGGCTGCCTGTACCTCGCCGTACTCCTCCAGCAGGAGGTGCGCGGCGGCAAGGACGAGGTGGACACGAGCGCCCTCCAGGCGGTGTTCGGGTCCCAGCAGGTCGAGGGCGGTTCTCGCGTGCTGGATCGCGTCCTCGGGCCGTTCCAGCATCACCTCGGCACGCGCGAGCGCCGTCTCGACGTACGCCAGGTCCACGCTGCTGCCCAGGACCCGCAGAGTGCTCGCGCTCTGTTCGAGAAGGGTCATGGCCGCTTCCGGGTTGGGATTCTCGGACTGCAGCAGCACGGTCGCCTGGGCGTTGCGCACCCGCGCCAGGGCCCGCTCGTCGTCGCCCTCGGCGTAGATGGCGACCGCCTTCCTGATCAGGTCCAGTGCCTCGACCGAACTGCCGCGCCGATGCAGGACGACGCCGCTGTTCCAGTAGGCACCGCCGAGCGCCCTGCGGTCGGACATGATCTCGGCACGGCTGACCGCCTGCTCGGCCAGAAAGCCCGCTCGGTGCAGGTCGCCGCGCTCCACGTACACGCTGATCAGCGTGGACAGCAGTTCCAACTGGGCGACGGTGGACGGCAGACCGGCGGCGTCGGCCTCGGACAGAGCCGCCTCGGCCACGTCGATGGCGTGGGAGAGGTCACCGAGTTCCCGGTAGCACCGGCAGAGCGACATCACCACGTCGAGCCGGTCCAGAATGCTGCGGCCCTGCGCCGCAGCATTCTGCAGCAGCGCCTCGAAGTGGTGGACGGCCTTCTCCAGCTGCCCGTGATGCTCCAGGCACCGCGCGATACCCAGCTTGGCCGCGAAATGGAGGTCGGGCTGCCCGTCGGCCGGCAGCCTGGACTGCACGGAGGTGAAGGTCTCCAGCGCGGTCCGTGAGTCTCCGTTCCGCATGGCGACCTGCGCGTAGTGGAGTTCGATCTCGATGTCGGCCGGGTCCGGCGCCGCGGTCTCACCGCTCAGCTCGGCCGGGTCGCAGCCCAGACGCTCGGCGAGCTGAGCGAGAACGTCCGCCGACGGGACGCGCTTGCCCGCCTCAAGGAGGGAGATGTAGCTGGGGGACAGATCAGGGGCTGCCAATGCCTCCTGCGAAAGGCCGGCCGCTTTGCGGAGCCGGCGGATACGTGAGCCGAGACCGTCGTTCGAAATGACTGCGACTCCTTCCTCTACCAGATTCTGAAATGGCGTCATGGAGCACTGCGCGGGCCGATCATCGAGCCCGGCCCTCGTCCGCCGCCCGCACGCATCACCCTCTACCCCGCCAGACAGGGCATTGGAATACGCTTCACACCGGTAGACGAATAGAGCCCTCATCGACCAAGTCAAGCATACTGAAAATGCTTGTAACATTCCAGAGTCATACTGCCGCACCCCGTACAGCACGAAGCGCCTTAAAAGGTACCAATCATCCCGCATTTCAACGCTTCCTGCCCCCGCCCGGCATCGCCCGCCGCCTGGGTGCGTCCCGATGCCGGGCAGGGTCCACCCGTCGTTCGTGGCGGGGAGGGTACGGCCTGCCGGCATCAGGCGCTCTTCGACCTCGAGAAGAAGTCACCACGGGTCGAGCCGACGGATTCCGCCTCGTCCTGGGCGGGGCACGGAACGAGCCGGAATCCCACACCCCACACGGATTCGATGATCGCGGGGGTCCCCAGCCGCTTGCGCAGCCGGACCATCAGGGCGTCCACCACGTTGGAGCGCGGATCGGCCATCTCGTCCCAGCAGCAGTCGATCAGGTCCGTGCGGGAGACGACCTGCCCCGCGCGGATGGCGAGCAGTTCCAGCACCGCGAACTCCCGCGGCGACAGGGTGACGGCCGTCCCGGACCTGGTGGCACGCCGCCCGGACAGATCCAGGGTGAGGTCCCCCAGTCGCAGCCGGGAGGGCAGGATGCTGTCCTTGCGCCGGCACAGTGCCAGTACGCGTACGGTGACCTCCGCCACTGCCAACGGGAGGCTCACGCAGTCGTCGGCGCCGGCGGTGAGTCCCTCGATCCGCTCGGCGGCGCTGTTGCCCCTGGCCACCAGCAGAACCGGTACCGGGTTCTCTTCACCGCGCAGACTTCGAACGAGCGCGACTCCGTCACCGTCCGGCAGCGCTCTGTTCATCACGAGGCAGTCATAAGGGCACAGGGACAGCTTCAGACCGGCTTCGGAAATGTCCGCGGCACGGTCCAGGAAAACGCCGGAGGATCGCAGCTCTGCCGCGAGACGCTTGGTGAAAATCTCGCTCATTCCGACACTCAGGACTCTCATTTCTTTCCTCATCGCATATGAGCCGGTAGCGGCGGGTCAATATTCAGGACATGAGAAATTCCCGGGATTTCGACCGCGCGGGCGGGAAAATCTCCTGCACAAACCGGGGACACCGGCGGCCGGGCGCCGTCCGGTGAGCTCGTGGCGCGTGCCCGCGCCCGCGCGAGGCAGGTGTTCGCGTACGTCGAGTCGCCGGTGACGTCGGCGCCCACCCACGGAGGCGGCACCGGTTCCTCCGCGGCGTCCGCCTGCCATTCGACCTCCGCCACGACCAGGCCGGCGTGGGCGCCCTGGTACACGTCGACCACCCAGTCGCCCGGTCCCTCGACGGCGATGTCGTACCGGCGCTTGACGATGGTCGCGCCACCAGCCAGCTCCAGCATCGCCAAGGCGTCCGCGTACGGGATCGGGTACTCGAACTCCGCGCGTGCCAGGCCCGAACGGGGACCCTTGACCGTGAGATACGCCGTGTCCTCGGCGAGCCGGACGCGGACCTGGCGGCCGGCGTCCGCGTGCAGGTACCCCTGCACCAGGGTCCTGCTCGACCTCGCCGACGCGCGCCACTCGTCCGAGCGGACCAGGAACTTCCGTTCGATCTCGACACCCATCGTCTTCTCCTCTCCCTGCTTCGTCACGGACCGGCCAGCATGAGACCGATGCCGGTGAGAACCAGTGCCGCCGCGACGAGACGGGGTGTGCCGAAGCGTTCGCGCAGCGACCAGGCCCCGATCGCGGCGCCGACGATCACGCTCGACTCCCGGAGCACGGCCACCGGTGCAAGGGGAGCCCGCGCCTGCGCCCAGAGCACCAGCCCGTAGGACAGCACCGACAGCGCGCCGGCGCTCAGTCCGGGCCACAGGGCCTCCCGCACCCGGGGCAGCAGACGGCCCCGCAGCACGGCTGCCGACCACAGGGGGATCACCGTGCCGTCCAGCAGCATGAGCCAGCCGATGTATCCGGCCGTGGTGTCCGCGCTCCGTACCCCCACACCGTCGGTCACGGTGTACGCGGCGATGGCGAGACCGGTGAGCGCCGACATGAGCACCGGTGGCAGGGTCGGTTTCCGTGCCTGGCCGCGGGCACCCCAGATGGCGAGGCCGACCAGGCCCGTAGCGGCCACCGCCACCCCTGCTGCGGTCGAGCCGTCGAGCCGCTCGTGCAGGGCGAGAACGGCGAACAGTGTCACGGCGAGCGGCGCGACACCGCGAGCGATCGGATACACCTGACCGAAGTCGCCCAGACGGAAGGACCGGATCAGCGCCAGCTGGTAACCGACGTGCAGAGCCACCGACGCCAGCAGATACGGCCAGGCCGCAGCCGACGGGAGGGGAGCGAGCAGAGCCAGCGTCCCTCCGCAGACGACCCGGCCCACACCGAGCAGCGTGAGGCAGGCCGGCTCATGGTCGATGCGATGGGTGAGAGCATTCCACACAGCGTGGGTGACAGCGGCGGCCAGTACGGCCGCCAGCACCAGCGCCGTCATGCGTCCGGCCCGGCGGCGAGCGTGCGCAGGACCTCGGTCCGGACGGCGGGATCGAGCATGTCGACGTTGGCGCGGTAGCAGCGCGCCCCTCGCACCAGCTGCGCCAACTGGTCCTTCATGGCGCGCATTCCGGCGGTGAAGGACGTGAAGTCACGGCCGTAGTGGGCCAGGACGTCGTCCTTGAGGCCGTACGTGGTGACAGCGAAGCCGAACTGGTCGAGGAATGTCTCCGCCTGCTCCGCGGTGATCGGCTCGAAGCACTGACGGCCGCCGGGGTCGTAGTCGCACACGACCAGGTTGCGCACCCTCCCCCGGTCCGTGGTGTGCGGGAACAACAGCTCGGGCGGCGCGACGAGGTCGCCCTCCTCCAGGTGCGCGGTGAGCCGACCCTGACCGGTCATCTCCGTCAGCCGGGGGTCCGCGCGCACCCGGACGGCCGATGGGACACCGTGTGCCTCACCGTCGCGGACCAGAACGTGGGTGTTGGTGAGGAAGTCGACGCCGTCCTGCCGGCACGCCTGGCTGAGAAAGACCGTCTTCCCGCCTCCGTTGGGGCCGAAGAGCAGCGTCGTCCCGCCCTCGGCGGTGGTGAAGCCTCCGGCCTTGAGGTGCAGATAGCCGTGGTCGAGGGCGAAGTCGGTCAGGACGCGCTTGACGAAGTACGGCCAGAGCGTGCGCTCCAGGCGTCGCCCGAAGACGAACGAGGCGTTGCCCCGGGTGACGAGGTAGGCCGGATCGCCGAAGATGTGGCTCAGGTAATAGCCGGACCGGAACCGCTTGGCCCGCAGGGTGCGGTCACGGCAGCGGTCCAGGTCGTCGGTGTCGAAGTCGTCCCGGTCGAGATCGATGCAGTAGATCTCGTAGTCGGCGGGGGTGGTGTCCGCCGCCTCCCGGGGGAAGTACCCGTAGCCGGCGAAGTCCTCCAGGTTGGTGGCCACGCGGACCTTGAGGAGGTTCAGGTCCACCACCTTCGAGGAGCGCAGCGGGAGGGAGCCGGGAGACAGGTTCCGGGGCGGTGATGTCGTGGACGCGGTCATCGGCCGGTCAGCCCGTCTATCGACGCGCCGATCCGGTTCAGGGTGGAGAAGGTCTCGCGCGTGAGCAGTTCGTCGGGGAACTCGATGCCGAACTCCTCCTCCAGCTCGACCATCAGAGCCACGCTGCCCAGCGAGTCCAGGCCCGCTTGCCACAGATCGGTGTCGGTGTCGAGGCGTTCCAAGTCGGCGGCGGGGCCTAGCACGGACAGCACGATGGCCCGGATGCGCGGAGCGGAGCCTGTGTCCGCGGTGTGCGTGAGGTCCATGGTCTCTTCTCTCTGTGACGCTGTGTCAGGCCGCGGCCGCTGCGGCGAAGCGCGCGACCAGTTGCTGCGGGGTCCACTCGACGCGCTTGCCGGCGTGTGCGCCGCGCGGCGAGCAGCGCACGTGCAGCAGCGTCGGCGCCCGGTCCGCGACTTCCGCCTCGGCCAGTTCCTCGGCGGAGTCCACGCGGTGGGCGGCGGCGTAACCGGCGGCGAGGGCCAGTGCGGCGGGGGCGTCGACCCGGACGGGGCGCTGGCCTCCGGTGCTCTCGTGCACGCCGTTGTCGAGCACCACATGGGTGAGGTGCGGTTCGTTCTCGGCGATCATCGGCAGCACGCTGAGATTCATCGCGAACGAGCCGTCCCCGTCCAGCACGACGACGTGCCGGGCGTGACGGGCCAGGGCGACGCCGAGGCCGACCGGCGCGGCCATACCCATGGAACCGACGAGGTAGAGGTTCCCCGGGCGGTCCAGGGTGTTGTACAGATCGCGGGTGATGAACCCGCAGGTGGAGACATAGAGGGAGGAAGGGAACTTCCGGGTGACCGCGAGGATCGCGTCCTGGATGCCGAACATGGTCAGATGCCTTCCTTGACGATCAGCACGGTGGTGTGGCGCCCGTCGTCCGAGGCCGCCAGGGCGCGCTGGACCGAGCCGCGAGCGTCGTCGGGGTCGAACACCGTGTGGCGCAGGCCGAACACGTTGAGGAGGTTGAGCAGTTCGCGGCCGATGACGTCGTGTTCGACGGCGTCGTTGCCGTCGTGCCCGCGCCAGCTGACGATCAGCGGGACGTGCAGGTCGTAGATGAGGTTGAGCGAGGTGAGGACGTTCAGGCAGTAGCCGAGTCCCGAGTTCTGCATCAGGACCACGGCTCTGGTGCCGGCGGCGAGGAGTCCCGTCGCGACGCCGAGAGCGGAGTCCTCGCGTGGCGCGGGAAAGTAGGTGACGGAGTCCACGGCACCGGACTCCAGCTCACGGAAGACGCCCTTGAGCAGGGAGCAGGGCACGCCCGTGAAGTGGTGGTAACCGGCGTCGGCGAAGGCCCGTACGAGTTGTCCGGCGGGCGTGGTGGCCGTCGCCTCGTTGGGCCCGGCGAGCAGAGTGGTCATCTTGTGAGGGGCGCTTTCTGGACGAGGGCCGAGCCCGGACGCTCGTGACGGTCCGGGGCTCAGGGAGGGCGGACAGGGCGGTTCGGGATCTCTCACGGCCAGGACTTGAGCTGCGGAAGCTCCCCCTCGGGAAGCCGTGACGCTGGGCGGCCCGAGATCCAGGCGGCCAGGGTCCGCAGGTCGGCCGTCACGGTGGTGTCGGTGCCCGGTCCGCTCGTCCACTGCTCGCCGGTGTCCTCGGAGACGATGCGGACGTTCTCGGGAAGCCGGGGCTGGAGGAAGGTCACCACGTGGCGGGCGAGGGGGAGGCTCCATTCCTCCGCAGTGCTGCCCACGGCCAAATCCACGCCGTGCAGTTCGGTCTCCCGCCACCAGGCAAGCTGGGTGGCGAACAGGGGCGAGTCGCGGTACGAGCAGGGCAGGGCCCAGTCATCCGGACCGAGAGCGGCCCAGGCCAGTTCCAGAGCGTCGAGCCCCTCGGTGAGCTGGTGGCGCAGCCATTCGACGGGGCGATCGTGGAGTTCCTCGATGCGCCGGTCACGGGTGGGGCGGCCGCCGTCGTAGACCTCGATGGTGCGCCCCTGGACCGCGTAGCGCGCCTGCCGGGCGAACGCCCCGGACAGGTCGGCGAGATGGATGAGGACATGGGCCCGGGTCCAGCCCGGCAACCCGATCGGCTCCCGCGCCTGCCGTTCGGGCATGGCGGCGGCCGCGCGCAACCGTACGTGTGCGGCGGTGATCTCCTTGAGGCGTTCCTCCACGGTGATGCCGCCGTGGGCCGGGGCCTTGTAGTCGATCTGGTTCATGGTGCGTCTTCCCTTCGATGTGCCGGGTCCGCCGGACGGGTCAGGCCGCCGGCGTCTCGTGCGGCATAAACCCGTTGATCCAGCAGAGGATGTCGCGGATCACGTGGTGGTCCTTGTTCGGTCGCAGCGCGCCGATCTGGTGGTACATGACACCCTCGCTGGGCGGGCCGAGGAAGGTGATCCGCCGTTCGGGCGTGCCGTCCGCGCGTACCGGGTGGAACTCAGGGGTCAGGTCCAGCCCGCCGGGCACGAAGTCCGGCTCGCCGAGACCCGGGTTGACCCACTTGCGGACGATGCCTCTGTCGAGGAGGTTCCGGTAGATCGGCATGATGTCCCGCTCCGCGTCGAACGCGTGGACGCGCGCGTCCACCAGGGCGTCGACCAGATGCCGGGTGCCGGTGACGGGACCGGTGACACGGAACCGGCCGGCTTCCTCGTCGCACTCGACGTGGGCGTCGGGCCCGGCCGAGACGTCGACGATCCCGGACTCGATGAGGGCCGTGACCTTCTCCATCGCCTCCACTGAGGCGCCCTGGCAGAGCCGGTTGTGATGCGGGGTGTAGAAGCTGAGGAACTGCCGGTGAGACGAGGCCGACAGCCCGCCGAAGTCGACCGCCTCGATGACCACGCTCCTCAGATCGCGCCAGGCGGCGTCGGCCGCAGCCTTGGCTGGATTGCTCAGGTTGCCCTGCCGGGCCCAGCGGATGTCGCGGTCGAGGAAATCGAGGAAGCCGCGGACATAGTCGTCCCTGTCCGCGTAGCCTTCGCGGCGGACCGGGGTGATGGTCCGGGCCCAGGAGAAGCGGTGGTCACGGGCGTGGGTGACGTGCCGCCAGGGTGACTCGGCGGCGGCCACGGCCGCCGTGAACGCTTCCGGATCGTCGGCGAGGCGGAGCAGATCCGCTGCCCTCTCGGGGCCGTGGACGACAGTCAGGAAGGTGCGCACGGACTCGGCGTGGAGGGGCTGTGCCGCGTGCCCGGCGCCCTCGAGAACGGCGTCGACCGCGGCGGCCGTGCGGGTCGCCAGTTCCTCGACCGGCGCCATCAGGAGGGCGCCGGCTTCCTCGTGGCTGTCGTAGGCGTCGGCATCCGCCAGGAACTTCTCGTATGCCGGGCGAGTGGCCTGGACGGCGTTCTCCCGGAAGCCCGGTCCGTAGAGAGTGCTGTAGTAGATGAGCGCCATCTCCAGCAGCACGAGGGGGAGGATGTGGGCCTCGAAGTCGAGCTGGCGCTTGGTGACACCACCGACGGTGTTGGGACGGCCCACGCTCTCGCGCAGGGCGTCCACTGCGGCGACCGTCAGGAAGGGGCCCTTGTATTCAAGGGACGCGATGTCGCGTTCCTTCTCGTTGTAGGGACGGGCGAAGGTGAACAGGCCCGACCGGCTGAACGGGACGATCGCGTCCGGTTCGGCACCGGAGCGGTGGTAGTGGAGCCGGCCGTCCTCGTCGCGTTCGAAGGTGCCTCCGCGCCCCTCGGTCAGATACAGCAGGACGTCGATGCCGGTCAGGCCCATGCCGAGGCAACCCACGACGGTCCCGGGTCCGGTGGTCCGCGGCGGCAGGCTGCGTTCGAGCGGATAGGCGGAGGGGATCAGGTGCGTGCGGTGCCGGGAGGCAAACGCGGCGAGCGGGGCCTGGCAGGGGTCCAGCTCGGGGCGGTTGGAGGAGTGGCCGGTGAGCATCAGCACGTAGTCGGCTTCGTACGGTGCGGCGCCGTCGGCGGTCAGCACGGCGAATCGGCGACCGCGTTCCTCCAGGTCGACGACTTCGGCCCGGCGCAGCGTCACGGTGGTGCCTTCGGCTGCCCGGAGGATCTCCACGTACCGGGTGAACTGGTCCTTCAGCGCGAGGCCGTGCACCCAGCGCTTGGGCCAGTCCTCGGCGGTCATGTCGAAGACGGGGTCGCGGGTCTCCTCGAACTGGGCGCGGCACCACTGGAGGAGGGTGGGCCGTTCCTCGCTGGGCAGCAGCGGTCCCGCGTCGACGACGGACTCGTCGGCGGCGAAGGCGACTTGGCCGACGATGCGGTTGAGGTAGCTGGTCTTTGTCTGGCCGGGGGTGTGGACCTGGCCGGGACCGAACTCGCCGGAGAGGTCGAAGATGACGATGTCCAGCGGGGTGGGCGTGGTGCGGGCGCGCACCAGGGCGGCCAGGCGCTCCAGTACGTAGGTGCAGGTGGGGCCGCCGCCGACGATGGCGAGGCGGATGGGCTCGGGCTGCGTACCGGGTGTGGCGGTCGAGTGCGCGGTCACCGGTTCACCGTTTCCTCTCTGCCCGGGTCTGCTCCGGGCGGGTCGGGGAGTCTGCCGCGGAGTCGTGCGCGCGGTCACGGCCGGGCCGCCGCGAAGGTGCTGTGTGCCGCGAGGACCGCGTCGACCGCGGTCAGCAGGCCTTCGATGTCGGTCTCCGTGAGCTGGCCCATGTTCGCCACCCGGAAGGTGCCGGCGGAGGCCGCCTGCGTGGCGTAGATGACGTAGCCGTGCTTCTTGAGGCCGTCGTGCAGCTCGTCGTACGTGATGCCGTCGGACAGGTGGGCGTTGGTGATGGAGTTGGACCGCTGGTGCGGCGGCAGGAGCAGGGTGATGCCGCGTTCCTCCAGACCGGCCCGGATGCGGGCGGCCCGTCGGGCGTAGCGGGCGGCGCGTGTGGGAACGGTCTCGGCCAGGGTCAGGTCGAGGGCGGTCTCCAGGGCGTGCAGCACCTGCAGGGCGGGGGTGAACTGCGGGTAGCCGCTGATCGCCTGGGCCCGGTAGGTGGCGTGCAGGTCGAGGTAGTAGGTACGAGAGGGCACCTCGGACAGTTCTTCGAAGCGGGCGCGCAGGCCGCAGACGAAACTGATGCCGGGCAGTCCTTCGAGGCACTTGTTGGCGGTGCCCACGCACCAGTCGACGTGGTCGGCGACGATGTCGAGTTCCTCGGCGCCCAGGCTGCTGATGGCGTCCACGATCAGCCGCCGGCCGAGCCGTGAAGTGATCGCGCCGATCTCCCGCACCGGGTTGAGCATTCCCGTGCTCGTCTCGTGGTGGACCACGGCGACGTGGGTGAGTGCGGTGTCGCGGGCCAGGACGTCTTCGACGCGGCCGGGGTCGAGAGGGGTGGCCCAGCCGAACTCCAGGCGTTGGGCGGCGATGCCGTGGACGGCGGCGATGCGCAGCAGGCGTTCACCGTAGTGCCCGTTGTCCAGCACGAGCAGGCCGCCGTCCGGAGGGACGACGGAGCTGATCACGGCTTCCAGGGCGGCGGTGCCCGACCCGGTGAACACGGCCGTCGTGTGGTCGTCGGTGCCGCCGCAGATCTCGGTGACCTTGCGGCCGACCCGGGCGAGCAGGTCGCGGGCCTCCGGTTCACGGTGGCATTCGTCGGGACTCGCGATGGCCGCCCGGACGTCGGGGTGGACGTTGACGGGTCCCGGGTTGAGCAGGACCAGGCGGTCGGGGGCGGTGGTGTGCCGGGGCGGTGCCGGTCGGCGGGCGATCAAGGTGTGGGGGGTGTCCCGCGGCCACTCGGCGAGCGGGGCGAGCAGGTGACGCAGGGTCGGGGCGGCGCGGTCGCCCCGGGTGATCAGGCATTCGGCGCCCCTGCGGGCCTGGGCCGCCAGGGCGGCCACTTTGCCCTCCATGGCCCCGGTGGCATCCCACGCATCGGTCCAGAACCAGGGCCGGGCGGCCTGGGGGGCGTCGGGGTCGAGCCAGGGCAGGACCGGGCTGTCCGTCCCGGTACCGGTGTGGATGCCCGCGACGTCGGTCAGGGCGACTACTCGGACGGGGCCGGAGACGATTCCCAGGAGGCTGTCGGGTACCTCGTCGCTGCTCACGATCCGCAGGGCGCCCTCTTCGGTGAGCGCGCAGTCGCTGGACAGGACGGGCAGTGCGCCGCTGTCCAGGAGGCGGCGGACCACGTCGGTGCGGGCGTCGAGGACGCCGTCACGTCGTGGCGCCAGAATCGGGGTCATCTGGAGCGGGACGGCGGGTACGCCGAGTGCGCGCAACCGGGTGGTCCACTCCCAGCGCATCCGGAACGCGGGTTCGGTCAGGGCGACGGCCGCGTAGGGGTCGTCGTGGCTCGCGTTGATCCGCAGTCCGACCGGGTGGCACAGGGCGCCTCCGCCGGTGACCAGGACCACCTGCCCGGGGTGGGCCGTCACCAGGTCGGCCACCTGTCGGGCATAGTCGTCGAACGCCGCGTGGTCGATCCTCGCGGAGTCCCGCTTGTCGGACAGCAGGCTGCCGCCGATCTTGAGGACGAGCAGGGCCGGTGCCGTGTCCGCCGCCGCGTCTCCGGGTGCCTCGGCGAGGACGTCCGGCAGGTCGACGGCGCTCACCGGAGCGGCACGTTCGAGACGGTGCCGGCCGTGTGCCGGCCGGAGTTGAACAGCCGTTCCGTGAAGCCCTGCTCCCAGCGGGAGGTCTGCCCGTCGAGGGAGCCGTACTGGTCCAGGTAGTCCAGGTCGTCCGGGCGGAGTGCGTCCAGGACGGTGACCGGGACCGCGCCGGGGAAGAGCATGTCGGTGAAGTGCAGGGCGTAGTAGACGATCGCCTGCGAACCCAGCCCTGCAACGCGCTCCTGGAACGCCTTCCAGGTCTGCGGGTCGGTCGCCGCGGCGACCAGGGCGACGTCCAGGAACTTGCTCAGCTGGAGGTCCTGCCGGTCCTCGATGAAGTGGAGACTCGTCGCCTCCTTGTGCAGGTGGGAGCAGAGGTCGAGGAGACGGTCCACGGGTTCGGGCACCCAGGCGGGGGTACCGCACAGCACGGTGGGTGTCGCCCGGCTCAGCAGTTCGGCCGCGTCGGCGGTGACGCCGGACTTCCTCTGGAATATGTCGTGGCAGATGTCGACGTTGAAGTCGGTGATGTCGGGGCGTCCGCCGGGCTTGCGGTAGGGCAGTTGGTTGCTGAGGTTCATCCGCCAGAAGATCTGGGTGTCGCGGCTGTACGGCTCGATGCGTTCACCGTCGTCGGCGACCTTGCCCTGGACGTAGCCCAGCCGCGTGAGCACCTCGTGCGCGGCGGGCGCGTCCTCGCGAGCGAGCAGCACGTCGAGGTCGGCGATGCGCCGCAGTGCCGGGTCGTGGTATGTGCCTTCCCCCAGGGAGAAGCCCTTCCGCACGGCGAACCGGATGCCGGCCGCGCCCAGTTCCGCGAAGACGCGTCCGAACTCGTCGGCCAGTGCCTGGTTGCGGGACCGGTTGGCGAGGTAAGCGCCGATGAACACCCACGGGTAGGGGAAGCCCTTGCCTGCGTCCGTGTCGCGGTCCAGACGGTGGCGGTCGACGTGCCGTCCGATCAGCGGCAGCATCTTGTGCCAGGCGGCGGCTTCGAGGAAGTGACCCCAGGACAGCTCGGGGTCGTCCGCGAGCGCGCGGATGCCGGCGATGTCGTCGAGGGTGAGCCGCAGCCGGGCGAAGGCGAGCAGCAGTCGCGCGTGGGGAGGGAGACCGCCCAGGTGGTCACCGGGTGCGGCGCCCTGGTCGTGAACGGAGGGAAGAGCCATGTCACACCTTTGCCGAGGAGGGAGTGCGGGCGGTCTGCGCCAGCTGCTGTAGCGTGCGGTGGTCCGTCTTGCCGTTGGGGGTCAGTGGCAGCTCGTCCAGTTCGACGAGGTGCCGTGGCACCAGGGCCGTGGGCAGGGTGGCGGCCAGGTGGCCGCGGAGTTCGTCCGTGGTGACGGGGGTGAGTGCGGTGTAGTGGGCGGTGAGTTCCTGGCGCCCCGCCGGTTCGGCGACGGTGACCGCGCACTGGCCGACGGCCGGGTGACGGCGCAGGACGGCTTCGATCTCGTCGAGTTCCATGCGGACACCGGCCACCTTGACCTGGCGGTCGACGCGGCCGAGGTAGTGGGCGACACCGTCCTGGAAGCGGGCCAGGTCGCCGGTGGCGTAGAGCCGGCCGGTGGGCGAGGCGGGGTCCAGCGGATCGGTGAAGAACGCGGCGGCCGTACGTTCGGGGTCGTTGAGGTACCCGAGGCCGGTGACCACACCGCCGACGAACAGCTCGCCCACTTCGCCGGGTTCTGCGGCCCGCCAGCCACTCCCCTGTGCCACCAGCAGGTACAGCCGGGCGCCGGTGACGGGGCCGCCGACCGGCAGCCGCTGACGGCCGGTGTCGGAAGCGGTCACCTCGTGGTGGGTGACGTCGTCTGAGCACTCGGTGGGGCCGTAGGCGTTGAGCAGGCGTGCCGTGGGCAGGGCCGCCAGGGCGCGGGCGGCCAGGGCCGGGGGGAGCTCCTCGCCGGTGGAGATCAGCCAGCGAAGAGCCGGCAGGATTCCTCCGGGGTGGCGCGCCGCCTCGTCGACGAGCCAGCCGAGGACGGTGGGGACGAGTTCCACGACAGTGACCCCGGTGGACGTCAGCAGCCGCAGGAGCCGCCGGGGGAAGTCAAGCGCCTGCCGGGGTACGACCACGACGGTGCCGCCGACCAGCAGGGGGGCGAGCATCTGCCAGATGGAGATGTCGAAGACGAGCGGGGCGGTGAACGCCAGCCGGTCGTCCCCGGTCAGCGCCAGGTCCTCGACCTTGGCCCACAGATGGTTCATCATCCCGCGGTGCTCGACGAGGGCGCCCTTGGGCCGACCCGTGGTCCCCGACGTGAAGATGCAGTAACGGGGTTCGAGTGACCGGTCGTACGCGGGGGTGAACGGTTCGGCGGTGGCCGTGGCGCCTTCCGGCACGTCGATCACCGTGACGCCGGCCGCGGTGGCGGCCGTCGCCGCTGTCCCGCCGCGTCCGCCGGCGCAGTCAAGCAGGAGAAGGGCGGCGCTGGTGCCGAGAACGTCGGCGACACGGACGGCGGGCCAGTCGGGATCGACGGGCAGGTACACCGCTCCGAGGCCCTCGAGGGCGAGGAACACGGCGATGCTGTCGGCGCTTCGGTCGCCGACGACGGCGACAACGGAGCCGGTGGTGCATCCTGCCGCGCGCAGGGCTCCGCCGATCTCGGCGGCCCTGGCGAGCAGCCCGGCGTAGTCGAGTGCACGGTCGGCGTCGACGACCGCGGTCCGCTCCGGCTGCTCCTGCGCGAAGCGGGTGACATGATCGAGTACCGCTGATCCGAGACCCGTCCTCGGGCCGCCGGTGCGCGCAAGGGCGAGTTCGGCGGCCCTCTGTGCCGTGTCGGGGGCCAGAGCGAGCGGAGGCAGATCCGGGCGGATCACGCGGCCTCACCTCCGCCGCCGTGCCGGCTCACTTCGTGAAAGAAGCCGTCGATGGTGAGCAGATCGCCCGCGGCGGCGGCCCGCGCATGGACATGGCGGCCGACGGCCAGGTCGAGGACGCCCAGGCCGAAGGGTGAGAAGACGACGGTCCGGTCCGAGGGCGCCGTGAACGCGCCGGTCAGCGCGTCGTCCAGGGTGGCGTGCAGGAAGTCACGGTGACCAGTGGCCTGTTCGGCCAGGTGGACGGATGTGTCGGCCTTGAGGACGTGTTCGACGTCGTCGACGACGTTGACGCTGTCGAGGACGACCTCGGTGCCCAGGTCGCGCAGCGACAGGTGCAGGACGAGCGGATGGTGTCCGAACCACGCGGTATCGGTGACGTGCGGGGTGGCCGCGGTGGTCGCGAACACGATCAGGTCGCTGGAGCGGACGAGGTCCTCGGCCTTGTCGTGGATTCGGACCGGTCGGCCCGTGGGGGCCAGCACCTTCTCGGCGAACGACGTCGCGTAGCCGGGGTCGAGGTCGTGGACGCCGTATTCCTCGATGCCCCAGCCGAGTTCGGTCAGGTGGTCGTGGACGTGGCGGGCGATGAGACCGGCACCGAAGTAGCCGATCCGGCGGGGTGTGGTGCCGCGTTGGGCGGACAGTCGACGGGCCGCAGCCGCGGCGGAGGCCGCAGTCCGCGTCGCGCTGATCAGGGAGCTCTCCAGGCAGGCGTACGGATAGCCGGTGCGTGGGTCGTTGAGCAGGAGGACGGCGGAGGCACGAGGAACGTCGAGGCGGAGATTGTCCGGAAAACTGGAGATCCACTTGATTCCGTCGACGGCGTGCTCGCCGCCGATCGAGGCCGGCAGGGCGATGATGCGGGCGGTCGGCCGATCGGGGAAGCGAAGGAAGTGGGAGGGCGGGTTGACCGTGCGGCCGCTGCCGTGCAGCCGGTACGTCTCTTCGACGAGGGCGATGACAGCGGATCGCTGCCCGGCCAGGGCACGGCTCACGGCAGCACCGGGAACCACCGTGAAGACGGGGGGAAGTGCCTGCTGATCAGTCATTGCGCTCTCTTTCCGGGCTGGGTTTCCTCGGCGCCGCGGGAGATTCCGTCCAAGGCGCCGTAGCGGGCCTCGACCCAGCAGTCGTCGTAGACCGTCTCGATGTAGCGCTCGCCGAGGTCAGGCGAGATGGCTACGGAAGTGCGCTTTCCGTCCGGGTCGTGGAGACGGAGCCAGTGCTCGGCGCCGCTGATGACGGTGCCGGTCGAGCCGCCGGTCAGGAACCCGTGCCGGGCGAGCCGCCGGCATGTCGTCAGAGTGTCGCGCTCCTCGACCCGGACAATGTCGTCGACCAGTCGCGCGTCCACCAGCGGCATGGGTTCGCTGGCGCCGAGGCCGGGAAGATGACGCGGCCCGGAGGGCATCCCGAAATTGACGGAGCCCACACTGTCGACGGCCACGATGCGCACGTCGGCACGGTTCTCACGGAAGTACCGTGCACAGCCGCCCAGTGTGCCCCCGGTGCCGGTCCCGACGAAGAGGACGTCGAGGGCGGGGAACCGTTTGGCGATGAGCGGAGCGGTGTGCTCGTAGTGCGCGATCCAGTTGGCGGGGTTCTCGTACTGGTTGAGCCAGACGAGCCGGGGATCGGAGGCGCATAGTGAGCGGACACGCTGCTTGCGGGCGCTCAGGTAACTGCCGTCGGGGTCCGGTGCGTCGACGACCTGGACCTCGCTGCCGAAGGCGCGCATCAGTTTGACCGTGGTGGGGTTGCATTTGGGGTCGGTCACGCAGATGAACGGCAGGCCCTTGGCCGCGGCCACCACGCTGAGCGCGACTCCCAGGTTTCCCGAGGAGGACTCGACCAGGACGGATTCCTGGGTGATCACGCCGTCTCTCATGCCGGCGGACACCATCGCGGCGGCCACTCGGAGTTTCACCGATCCGGCGAAGTTGAATCCCTCGCACTTGAGGTAGAGCGGAATGCCGAGTGTCGCGTCGAGGTCGATGTAGATGTCGTTGTCGACCAGTTCGTCAGCTGTGGAGATAACGGACCCGGGATGCGTCGTCCGAATCGGTCTGTTGAAGCCTGAGGCGGTGGACATTAAGCGTCGAGCTTCCGCCAGGAATCCAGCTTCTGCAGGGTGAAGATGTCCTGCACGGAGGCGATGGAGTGCTCAAGACCGGTGGTGTCGCCGTCCACCAGGATGGCCTGGTAGGTGTCGCGGAGCGCTCTGACCGTGGCGCGCAGGCCGTGGTTGGCGTAGATGACGACGGAGACACCGGCCTTGCGGATGTCCTCGATGTTCCAGTCGGGATAAGTCGTGGGCACGATGACCACCGGCACCCGAAAGTCCCAGCCGTCGAGGAACGCGGAGATCTGGTCGTGGGTCTTCGCCTTCGAGTGGACCAGGACCGCGTCGGCTCCGGCGTCCGCGTAGGCGCGGCAGCGTTCCAGGGCGGCGTCCACCTCGAGACCGCTGATCAGGGCCTCGGTGCGGGCGATGAGGTAGGTGTCGGAGGAGGACTGGGCCTCCTTGGCGATCTGGATCTTGCGGGCGAACGCGGACGTGTCCAGGAGCGCCTGGCCGGCCCCGACGAAGCTGTTCATCTTAGGGAAGAGTTTGTCCTCGATGCACAGCGCGGTGATTCCCGCCGCCTCGAACTCGTGCACCATGTGCGCCGCGTTGAGGTTGCCGCCGTAGCCGGTGTCGCAGTCCGCCACGACCGGGATCGTCAGCTCCTTCTGGAGGTCGGCAGCGGCCTGCAGGTACTCGGTCATGCTCAGGAGGCTCGCGTCCGGCAGGCCCCGTGACGCCGAGACCTCCAGGCTGGACGACCACACTGCCTGGAATCCCGCCTCCTGGGCGAGCAGTCCGCCCAGGGCGTGATTCGCCCCAGCCACGCGGACGATCTCGTTTTCGGCAAGGACGGACTTGAACGAGGAGTGCACGGGTCGCTGCATAGCGGAACTCCTGGGTGGGTGGGAGAAGGGTGCGAGGAGCCGCGGTTCGGGAGGTGGGCCGTTCTCGCTTGCCGTGGACACTAAGCACAACCGCCAACGCTGTCAAGAATGTAGTCAAGGTAGTCACTTTGCTTGTCAATAAAGGCGGGCGTGTGCTCCAATGACGCCTGCCCGCCCTGACCGGCAGAGAGGAGAGCCCGCCCATGAGCACGGCAGCCGCGCCAGCCCAGTCCCGCACCCTGGAGGTGCCACCCGAGGCGTTCCAGGTCTTCACCTCAGAGGCGCAGCGGGAGGTGGCCGCCTATGTCGCCGAGCTCGGACAGCAGCATCCGCGGACCCGTGTCGACGCCGTGGAGATCGATCTCGCTCGTGTCCCGCGGTTCACCTCGGAGGTCGAGGCCGGCCGCCGCACCATCGACTCCACCGCTCACTTCGTGGTCTACGACCGGATCGAGGGCGTCGACTCGCTGTACGAGCGGGCTCTGTGCACCTGGGTCCTCGGACATGCGCTGGGTGCACCCATGGTGCAGAACACGGACGGCTGGCGGTTCGTCGAGGTCTACGACCGCGGGGCCCGGAAGACGATCGAGGAGGGAGCCCGCTACCACCAGACCAAGCAGGGCTCGTACATGCACAACGACGCCGTCAACGACGTCGACCCGATCGACTACCTGCTGCTGTCCTGCGGGCAGGACGCTCTCGTCGGCGGCGAGAGCGTCCTGGTCGACGCCGCTCCGGTGCACGACGTCCTGCGGGCCCACCCCGACGTACTGCGGATACTGACCCAGGACTTCTGGTTCGAGAAGCGTGGCATGTCGAGCGGCACCGAGCCGGAGTTCTTCCGCTCGCCGATCATCCGCTACACCGCGGCCGGTGAGCCACTGGTGCGCTACTTCCGCCCCTACATCGAGGTCGCCCACGAGAAGGTCGGCCAACCGGTCACAGCCGAACAGCGCGCCGCGCTCGACCTCTTCGACGCGGTCCTGGACCAGTCGGCGGTACAATACCGGGTCCGGCTGGAGCCCGGGCAGATCCTCGTCTCCGCCGACGACCGGTTCCTGCACACCCGCACCGCCTTCTGCGACGCCTTCACTCCGCGGGAGATCGACATGTGGACCGACCGGCCGCAGGACGTGAACCGGTACATGTTCCGCATGTGGTCGGCCAAGCGAGCCGCGTGATCCCGGATGGAGATCACCAGCGAGGCGGAACTACGTGACGTCATGGGGTCGGCCAACCCCGTCGTGTTCGACAAGGCCGCCACGGTCCTGGGCGAGTTCGAGCGACGCTGGCTGGAGAACGCGCCGTTCTGTCTGCTCGCCACCGCCGGAGCGGACGGCACCTGTGACGTGTCGCCCCGCGGTGACCCGCCCGGTTTCGCCCTCGTCCTCGACGACCGCACGCTCGCGCTGCCCGACCGGCCGGGCAACCGACGGCTGGACAGCTGGCGCAATGTCCTCGCCAACCCGCGTGTGGCGCTGATCTTCGTCGTCCCCGGGCGTGGCGACACACTGCGGATCAACGGCACAGGACGGCTGCTCCGCGACGCTCCCTACTTCGACCGCATGGCGGTCCGGGGCAAACGCCCGCCACTCGCGCTCGAAGTGAGCGTCGAGGAGACGTACTTCCACTGCGCCCGCTCCTTCCTGCGCGCGCGCCTCTGGGAACCGGCCACCTGGCAGCCCGAGCGCGTACCCTCCCGCGCGCACATCGCGCGCGCCACCGAGTGGCGGGGCCGCTCACTGGAGGAACTCCAGCGGCGCTACGGGCCGGACTACGAAAGGACGCTGTACTGATGACGCCCCCCGCACAGGGTGTCCGCCCCGCACCGGTCCGGCTCCCCGCTCCCCTCTCCTACGGTCAGCTCTCCGTCTGGCGGGACATCGAGGGACTGCCCGAGGAGCGTCGGCACGAGGCCAACACATGGGCACGCTGGCAGGTTCCCGGCGACACCGGCGTGCCCGAGGTCCGCCGGGCCCTGCGCGCGCTGGGCGCCCGCCACCCCTCCCTGCACACCGTCTACGACCTGACCGACCCGGACGCGCCCCGGCAGTCGGTACGGCCCGACCTCGTCGGCGACACGGAGACCACCGCTTCCGAGGCCGGCCCCGGCGAGGTCGACGAGGTGCTGGCCGGCCTCCTGGCCCGTCCGTTCAACCTGACCGGCGAACCCGGCTGGCGGGCACATCTGGTGACCACGGGGACCGGGACCGGACCGGTCCGTGAGGTGCTGCTCGTCAAGCACCACATGACGGCCGACGGCTGGTGCGACCGCGTACTGCGCGAGGACTTCCTTGCGCTGCTCGCCGGGGACCGCGCCGAGCCTCCCGCGGTGGGCCCGGCCGAACTCGCGGAATGGCAGCTCGCCCCCGGACGGGAGCGGTCCCGGGCCGCGGCCGTCGCGCACTGGCAGGACGTAATCGCCTCCGGCTCCTCCGGCTTCCCGGGCACCGACCCGTCCGGCAGGCCGGTCCTGCAGGCCACCGTCCGCTCGCACCGAGCCCTCCGCGGAGCCCAGGCCCTCGCGGAACGCAGCGGCACCGGACTGTCCGCCGTGGTGCTGGGCGCGTACACCCTGGCCGTCGCACGGGCCGCCGGCGAGGACGCCCCGGTGGTGCAGATGATGAGCGCCAACCGCTTCCACCCGCGCTGGCGCGACGTCGTCACGTCCATGAACCAGTGGACCGCGGCCCGTCACCCCGTGGTGGACGACCTCGACGAGCACATGCGCCGTACCCACCGTATGTCGATGTCCGCCTACCGGCACGGCATGGTCGATGTCGACCGGATCGCACGGATGCGGGCGCTCTCTCCCGGTCACGAGCCCACCTGCGCCTTCAACTTCCTCCGTCTCGACCACCCTTGCGGACCGGGGGACGCCGACGGCGCGCTCGTGTGGGAGGAGCCCTTCTCGACGATCGGCCACGGCTGCTATCTCCGCGCCGCCGACGAGGCCGGTGTCTCGCTCGCGCTGCGCCTGCGCACCAAAGGGATCCCACGGGACCTCGCCGCCCGGATCGTCACCGACGTGCACGGCCTGCTCGCCTCGGCCCAGCAGTGACTCCCACCCACGCCCCGCCCCATGGAGGGACCATGCCGCACCACTACCTCGTCATCCACCGGTGGACCGACCGCTATGCCGACTACGCCGCCTATCTCGACCACCGGGTGCACGACGTCACGTACGTGACGACCAGTCAGGGCGCCGCTTCCCTGCCCGCGGAGGCCGCCGCGGTGTCCCTCGTGTCCAGTACCGAGGACGGCAAGGAGGTCCGGACGGCCGTCTCGGCGCTCGTCGGGCGCTTCGGACGGCCTACGCGGATCGTGGCCCTGCACGAGGTCGACCTCGACATCGCCGCGGAGTTGCGCGGTGAACTCGGGATTCCCGGCGAACGCCTCGCCGAGCTCCGCCCGTTCCGCGACAAGCTGGCCATGAGCCGGCGGCTCGTCGAGGCGGGCGTGCCCACACCGGCCACGGAGCCGGCTCCGGACCACGCGGCGGTGCATGCCTTCGCCGACCGATACGGCTGGCCCGTGCTGGTCAAACCGGTGCGGGGTACGGCGAGTGCCGGGGTGACGCCCATCGACTCCCCCGAGCAACTGGCCGCCTACGACTTCCAGCCCGACGTGCCCATGCTGGTGCAGCCCTACCTGCCGCACGAGATACTGCACGTCGACGGCATAGCCACCGGAAGCGGCCTGGGCGCCTGGCGGGCCTCCCGTTACCTCAGTACCTGCCTCGACTACACCAGCGGCACGGCGCTGGGTTCGGTGGAACTGGACGACCCCGGACTCCTGCGGGTGATCGAGGAGTTCACCACCCGTGTCGTGACCGCCTTCTCCGAGCGGCCGTGGGTGTTCCACATCGAGCTGTTCCTCTCCAGCGCCGACGGCGTCCCCCGGCTGCAGGTACTGGAGGTCGGCGCCAGGCCCGGCGGCGCGGAAGTGCCGTTCGTCTGGCAGGAGGTGCACGGCGTCGACCTGATGGCCGCCGCGTTCGCCGTTCAGACCGGAAGGCCGCTGCCGCCCGAAGCCGTGGCCCCGCCGTCGGCCTCCGGTGCCGAGCGCGGCGGCTGGCTCCTGGTCCCGACCCCGGCCGCCCGGCCCTGCCGGGTGACCTCGGCGGGCGGACACCCCACGCCCGAGGAGGGCGGGCCCTACGCCGCTCGTGTGCCGGTGCCGGGTGAGACGCTGCCCGTGCTGGCCGGGTACGAGCATTCCGGCGCCCGCTTCCGGTTCCGCGGGGCGAGCACGTCCGAGGTGGAGGCGGCCGTCCGTCGTACGTCCGCCGCTTTCGACTACCGCTGCGCCTCGGTGGACCCGGCCGACCCCGACCTGCTGGTCCTGGTCGGCAACGGTGACCGTGCCTACCGTGAGTACGCCTTCGCCTCGCTCGCCGAGCACACACGCGTGCACCTGGTCAGCGAGTCCGCGCCGAGCTGGCAGGCGGCCTACACCACGGACCACAGCGTCGTCGAGCCCGGCGACGCCGACGCCCTGAGCGCGGCGGTCGCCGCGGCGGCCGCCTCCACCGGCGGCCGGGTCGGTGTCATGACCTGGAACGAGGTTCTCCTGGAGGCCACGGCACGGACCGCCGACCGACTCCGACTGCCGCACATGTCCCCCGCGGCCGCCCGTGCCTGCCGGGACAAGCTGACGACCCGCGGCCTCCTCCGGGCCGCAGGTCTGCCCGCCGTCCGCCACGCGCATGTGCACGACGTGGACGAGGCGCTGCGCGAGGCGACCGGCATCGGTTACCCCGTGGTGGTCAAACCCCGTTCGCTGGCGGGCAGTGTCGGCGTGGTCGTCGCCCACGACCGGGAGGAACTGCGAACCGCCTACGACGTCGCCGCGGGCGCCGCCTTCCCCGGTCTCGACCAGTTGGAGGGCGTGCTCCTGGAGGAGTACCTGGAGGGGCCGGAGATCAGCGTGGACTCCGTCGTCCGGGACGGTGCGGTCGAGCCGCTGAGCGTGGCGCGCAAACGGCTGGGCTTCCCGCCCTTCTTCGAGGAGGTCGGGCATCTGGTGGCTCCCTGGCGGCACGAGCCGTGGGCCGACGGAGTGATCGCCCTCGTCTCGGACGCGCACCGGGCCCTCGGCGTCACCACCGGGGTCACCCATGCCGAGGTGCGTCTCACCGCGGCCGGTCCCCGCCTGATCGAACTCAACGGGCGGCTCGGCGGCGACTTCATCCCCTATCTGGGCCATCTGGCCACCGGCGTCGAGCTGACCACCGTCGCCGCCGACGTCGCGCTCGGCCGGAGCCCTGACACCCGGGCGACCCGAGGCCGGTGTGCCGAGGTCCGCTTCCTGTACCCGGCGGTCGACAGTGTCGTGCGCTCGCTCGATCTGACGGCCGCGGCCCAGGTGCCGGGAGTGAGCCGGGCCGTGCGGCTGGCGGAGCCCGGCCGGCGGCTGCTGCTGCCGCCGAACGGCGCTGTGCCGCGTCTGGCCGCGCTCGTCGTGACCGGTGCGACCCCCGAGGAGTGCCGGCAGACGCTGGACCGGGCGGAGGCGCTGGTCCGCTACGAGGCGGAACCGTTGGCGACCGCCACAGGAGCCCACGCCCCGAAGGGCGGGAAGGCCGCCTGATGCCGTCGGCGAGCCTGATCCCCACACCCGCACCCGCACAGTCACAACTCAAGGGATGTACATGAGAAGGCAGGGTGGCATGACCACGACTTCGAGCACGGCCTCCGGCGGCAACAAGCCGGGCGGCTCCCGGTCCCGCTCTCTGCTCGCACGCCTGCTGAGTCCCTACGCCCTGCCTTCCCGCGACGGCCGGATCTTCGCCCTGACCGTGGCCGTGTTCAGCTTCGGCAGAGGGCTGTACCTCACCAGCGGCACCGTCTTCTTCGTGAAGGGTGTCGGTCTCAGCGCCACGCAGGTGGGCACCGGCCTCAGCATCGCCGGACTCATAGGTTTCCTGATGACCGTGCCGGTGGGGCGACTGGCGCACCGTTTCGGTGCTCTGGGCACCCTGCGCCTGCTGCACGCCTGGCGAGCGGTGTGGCTGACCGCGCTGGGTTTCTCGCACAGCCTGACCACGTTCACCCTGTGCGTGGCGATGCTGTCCGTGGCGGAGGTGCCCACCACTCCGATGACCCAGCTGGTCGTGAGTGCCATCGCCGGGGGCGCCGACCGTGTCCGTACGCTCGCCGTGATGCGGACCACGATCAACGCGGGCGTTTCCCTGGGCGCCCTGGCCGCGGCTCCGTTGCTCGTGGCAGACAGCACCTGGGCGTTCCGCTCGCTGCTGCTCGTCAACGCGGCGGCCTTCCTCTTCGCCGCCCTCCTGCTGGGGCTGCTGGACGTGGAGACCGGCGTCCCCGTGGCCAAGCGACCGATGTGGCGGGGTGACGCGTCCCCGGTGTGGCGCGACCGCCGTTACCTGGCGCTGACCGTGATCAACAGCGTGTTCTACCTGCACACCGTCATCCTCACGGTGGGTCTGCCGCTGTGGTTGCTTGAGGCCACCTCCGCTCCCCCGAGCCTGTTCAGCATCCTCATGATGCTGAACACGGCGCTGGCCATCGCGCTCCAGGTGCGCTTCGCCAAGACCGTCACCGGTTCCCGGGACGGCGCCCGGGCGCTGCGCAACGCCGGCTGGGCGCTCGCGGCACTGTGCCCGGTCCTCTACACGGCGTCCCTGACCGGAAGCGGTACGGCTGTGGCCCTGCTCGTCCTCGCGACGGTCCTGATCACCGCGGCCGAACTGTGGCAGGCGGCCGGCGGCTGGGAACTCTCCTATACCCATGCGCCCGAGGCCAGCCGACCTGATTACCTCTCGGTGTTCAGCCTCGGCAGCTCGGGGGTCGGCATCGTCGGTCCGGCCCTGGTGGCCCTGCTCATCGGCCATCGCGGATGGGGTCTGGCGGCCCTGGCCATCACGTTCGTCGCGGCGTCGGTGGCGATAACGATCACCGGCCGCCATCTGGAAAAGCCGGAGGCGGAAAATCGATAACGCGGTCGGCACATACCGTTGACATGAACGGAAATCGACCGGGGGCACGACCCCTCTCCGTGTCTCTCACAACCGTCAGGGCGGACAGGCCGACGGCCTGTCCGCCCTGACGGTTCAGCCTGAAGACGATCGATGCGGAACCGACCGCACAGCCGGAACGCCGTCACCCTTGTGCCCGCCGGGAAACCGCAGCGTTCTGGGCGGGCACCTCCAGCGTCGGGCCGGACGGGCGGCGCGCGCGGTCAGCAGCACATCGGCAGGTCGCCGTTTTTCGGCTCCCCGTCCGCGAGAACGACCCGCACGAACCCGTCGCCGGCGACCGGCACTCTGCCCGCCGAAGTGGTCACTCCGGCCAGCAGGGCGACGGCCGTCAAAAGGAGAGCAAGGGCAGCACGCATGGCAAAACCTTTCCCGCGTCATTACTTTTCATCGGCGAATCCGACACGGAAATCGTGACAGAACTTGACAGTCTTAGTCAACAATTGATGACAGGATCGATATGTCCAATGCAAGGCGTTATGACGGTTCGATATCCCCGTCCTTGCACCCTTTCATCCCCACTCATGCAGTGTTCAATTTTCCAGACTTCAACGTTAATACTGACTGCCACATTGCAGTCAATACGGGACAATCGGTAGGTGGTGAGGTGTGAAACAATCGCCAATGGACATTGGGCATGTGTCAGACGCCCTGGCTGCCCAGGGGTACCGCAGGCAACCTCCTACCCCCTCGGAGCCCGCCCGGGTCGGCCTGTTCCCCTGTCACCTCGACCCGGCGTGGAGCGAGCCGCTCACGGCGTCGTTGCGGTACTCGTACGGCGGCGCCCACACCCTGCGCTGGTCGATCGGAACGCGTTCACTGCACGCCGTGCCGACCGTACGGGCCACGGCTCAACGGGTACTGAGCGCCGCCTGGACGGGGCACCGTCCGCTCCACGTCTCCCTGCGCGGGGTCACCCGGGCCGTCGCCGGCACCGGCCTGCGGGAGAGCGAGCTGGCCTTCGTCGTCCGGGCGAGTCCAGCCGTCTCCGACGACGTCCGTGGGGCGCTGGACCGCCTCGGCGTGGAGGCGCAGCGGATCGGGTCCGACCGGCAGTTCGCCTCGGCGGGGCGGACGACCATGGGGAACGGCCCGGACCTGAGCCTGGAGTTTCCCGTCGGGCTCCCCTGCGGCTCACTGTGCGGGCCGGGCTGCCGTTGCGGCCGTTACCTCGTCCTCGCCCAGTTCCACTGCATGACCTCGTACCGGACAAGCCCCCTGCTGAGGACCGAGGTGTTCGAGAGCGGCCTCCAGTGCGCTCTTGAGGACACCCGGGAGCACTTCGGGGTCCGGCGCTTCGCCGAACTGGTGGAAGCCGTCCGTGCGGTGCTACGGGCACACGGCACTCGGACGGCACAGGCCCAGCGCGTCCGTCTGCTCGTCGACCGGACGTTCACCGCGGCTCTGCTGCTCGGATCGGGTTTCATGCCGGGGCCCCGGGGACGCGCGCACGTGGTGCGCAGTCTGCTGCGCCAGGCGGAGACGGAACTGGTACTGAGCGGCGTGCCGCTGGACCGGATCGAAGGGCTGGTCGTCGCGGCGGACAGGACCGTGCGGGCCGGACTGGGTCTGCCCGCGCTCACGGACGACACGCTGGGGGCCGTGCACCAGGAGCACGAGCGTTTCGCACGTGTGCTGGCCGGAGCACCGGCTCTGCTGACCAGCGCGGTAACACGCTTTCATCAGCCGTCCGATCGGGCCCGCGCCCTGCTGCGGCTGCGCAACACGCACGGTGTCCCGCTGGCCGTGGCGACGGCCTGGTGCCGGGAACATGACGTCGCCGTGTCCGTGCACCACGTGGCCCGGCTCGACTGGAACCACAAGGCGGGTGTCACGCACGCTTCCTGACGGCTCGGCGGGAGCCGGACCTCTCCGGGGGCCGGCCCGCGAACCGCCGGGCAGGCCGGTCGGAGGCAGCCCACCGCGCACGACAACGGCGGGTGGGAGCGCGTGACAAGGAAGGGTCCCGTCCGGCGCCTGCTGGACGCCCTCAGACGACAGAGCCCGGCCCCACCACCCGGAGGGGCGGGCCACGCGAGGGATCATGCTCCGGGGACGGTTCCCGCCATCGACGCGGCCGGTTCCCGGTCGTCGAGTGGGGTCGGGCGTCCGTCCTGCGCGCCGGGCGGCCTCGGGGGCAAGGCTTCTCCCGCCGCATCGCGGACGGGCCTCGCGTCGCGGCGGGAGAGGAGCCGAATCCGTCACACGGCAGGCCGTCCGGTCAGCGGACGACCCCGGCCGATGGCGCCTCAGCCTGGCCGATTGTCGCGACGGGACCCACGTCGATGCCCCGTGCCCAGGTCTTCACGAGCAGGACGGCACGCTGGAGGAGATGCGCCGGCGTTTCGGCGGACAGCGGTGTGCACGACAGGACGGCACCGGGGGCACCGAGCCGTAGCCGGACCTCACCCAGCGGCGCGCCGGTCGTCGCGTCCAGGACGAGCACGCACGCCTGCTCGCCGAGGAGCCACCAGACCGGTGCTCGCGAGCAGTGGTGCTCAGGGAGCAGCGCGCGGTCGCCGGGCCCGACCGGGCGCACGCGCACCACACCGTCGGTGAGCGTGCCGTCCGGCAGGGCCGGCAGCGGCCGGGAGAAGGGCAGGTCGGCGTCGTCCGGCAGCCGGGACCACAGGAGGGCGTCGTGCCGTTCGGCGCCCGCGCCGGGGACGACCTGCCGCAGATCCCCCTCTGCGTGAAAGCCCGCCGCCAGGGCGACCCGCTGGCTGGCGAGGTTCTCCCACTGGATCACCATCTCGATGCGCCGCAGCCCCTGCGCGAAACAGAGCTCGGTCAGGGCACGCGCGGTCGCCGTCGCGGTGCCACGGCCCCGGAAGGCCGGGCACACCCAGAATCCCAGCTCGGCGGACAAGCGCGACGCGTTGACGATCATGATCGTTCCCGCGACCAGTTCGCCCGTGGTGGGATCACCGACGGCGTGTACCACCCGATCGCTCTCGGGCCCGAACCTGGTGGGCACCGCCTCGATCCAGGCCCGGCACTGCTCGACGGTGATCTCCTGCGGGCTGCCCTGCTGGAAGCGCCGGGTCTCCGGGTCGTTCAGCCCCGCGGCCATGCCAGCCGCGTCCTGGTCGCGGTACTGCCGCAGCCGGACGCCGTGTGCCTCGAACTCGTGAGGAAATTCCATCGCTGTCTCCCAGGGGCCTGGTGTGTTGTGTTCTCCGTGGGTGTCGCTCCGGCCGCGCGGGACGCGGGGAGCGGATGTCCTGCCGAAGGGCTCGCCCGAACCCGCGGGCGGGTCTCACGAGTCGCCGAGGGCGTATCGGCCGACGCGATCCGGGACACCCTCGGTGATCTGCCACAGGGAGACCTCCTCGGCGCAGGACGGGCCGCCGGGGAAGACGAATCGGGCGGCCGAGTCGTCGGCCCGCCCCGCCGGGGTGACGGACTGCTGCTCGCGGGCGACGGCGGCCCTCGTCCGCAGCCGCCGCAACGGCTCCCGCAGCAGCTCCGCGCGGTCCTCGTGCTCCAGGGCCGCGAGGCGCCGCCCGAGCGTGGCGGCGGCCTCCGCTCCCCGCCAGACCACGACGTCGACCTGCTGAGCACGCCCGGCGATCCGCACCCGCCCAACCGGCGGCAGAGCGGTTGCCGTCCCCAGCGCCAGGACCGGCCCGCCGGGGTCCAGCAGCGCGTCGAGCTCCGACTGCGCCGCCGACCGGGGACGGCGCAGGGTCACGGCGACCAGGCCGTCCAGCTCGGGCAGCCGCAGACCGCCGGGACCGGCGCCCGCCGGGCCGGTCGCCAAGGGGCCGGTCGCCGAGGGGCCAGTGACGCGGCCGGCCCGGCAGCGGTCGAGGTCCGCCGCCACGGCGGACAGGATCTCCGGCGGACCCGCCACGAACAGGCGCGCGTTCGCGGGTGTGTATCCCCGGCGTACGGCATCGGCCACGTCCTCGGCACCGATCCGCGCCACGGAGGCCGTGGACGTACGCCCGATCGCGTCGAGGCCGGACTCGGTCGCGGCGGCGGCTGCGAGCATCGGACCGAGCCGCAGCATCGGCTGGTGGTCCATGCGCCGGGTCTCGATGGTGACGGCTCGACGTTCGCCCTCGAAGACCTCGGGGCCGTACCGGTGCTGCCGTCCCTCGGCGATGTCGAGCAGGCGGCGCAGCACAGGCCCGGGATTCGCGGGGTCGCCCGCCGCCCGGTAGACGGTGCGATCGATCTCCGTCACGGCGAAGACCGGCACACCGGGGTCCTGGGAGCCAGGATCGGACAGGACCATGAGGTGCTCGGCGAAGTGGGCGACGCCCTCGTTCCCGGGCGCGTCGTCACGCGAGCCGTAGCCCACCACGAGGACGGCGGCGAACGAGCGCGCCCAGGGCAGTACTTCCACCTCGGCCCGCAGGCCCGAAGCGCCGACCAGGGTGACCGAGTCGGCCGTCGCGGTCGTCATGATCCCGCGACCTCCTCGTACGCGCGTTCCACGTCGGCTCGATGCTCCTCTCCGAGCGGCCCGACGACGGCAACAGCCGGCCGGACCGGGATGAACTCCAGACCGGGCAGCTCCGGGACGTCCGCCATCCAGGACAGCAGGTCGGTGGGCCCGGGCCTGCCGTGGACCCGGCCGCGTTCCGCGTCGACCTCGGCGTACGGATCGTCGCACGCGCCGAGCAGCAGGGACCGGGCCCGCAGATGAGCGACGGCCGTCTCCCGCCGATCCACTCCGTCGGCGAGTCGCCGGACGGTGGCGGTGAGCACCCGGACCGCGTCGGCCGCGTGCTCCGCCGGGACGGTGGCGGTGGCACCGATCGACACCGGGCCGGGCCGGTGCCAGCGCTGGACGGTGAACCCGTACGCGAGATGGTGACAGTGGCGTACTGCACGGTGCAGACGGGCGTCGGGGCCGTTGCCCAGCACCTCGGTCATCAGCTCAAGCACGGCGGGCGGCGTGTCCCGCAGCGCGAGCCGGACGCCGACCTGGGCGTCGGCGGCGGGCCGGGTCATGAGGTCCAGGCCGCCACGCCAGGGTGGTGCCGAGTCGCTCACCACGCGTGCCCTGTCCGTGTCCTGAGCCTCGCCCATCCCGTACACCGTGGCTCTGGGCAGCAGGTCTTCGGCGGCCTCGGCCAGATCGGCCGCCGACACCGCCGCGATCGTCTCGGCCGACCCGAGCCCCGCATGGACGGGTGTGCCCACGGCGGCGTGTTCGAGCATCGGACGGATCAGGGTGAGCGGGGTCGCTCCGGCGCCGCGGAGCGCGGTGGCCTGACGTCGGCGCAGCTTGTCCAGCAACCTGTCTCCCGCCGCTCCTTCGGGCAGCGCCGTACGCCGCGCCTCGTCCAGGACGCATCGCAGTTCGTCCGGGCGCCGCGACCAGAACGCGAAGGACGAGGCCCGCTCGTCGAGCCGGTGCCGTGAGCGCCAGCCGGCGGCCGCGGCGCGAACCGGCAGCCCGCCGCAGGCCGGTTCGCCGAGGACGGCGGCGAGCAGGGCGGCGAGTCCGGCCTTTCCCAGCGGGTCGTCGCGGTGGCCCGCCGGGATCTCGATCATCACCGCGCCGCCCGGACGGCCGGTCATCGCGCACCGACCTGGACAGCGGCCTCGGAGCCGGGGGCCGGAGCGACGCTCGCCCGGAACGCCCGCCAGGCCCACGGCGTCGCGGTCACCGTCGCGAGTAGACCGCCGACAATCAGGATTGCCGGCGGCGAGACCCAGTGCGTGAGCAGCGCCGCGAGGGCCACGCCGGTCACCTGCCACAGCGCCCTCGACGTGCGCCGGACCGCGGTCACCCGACCGCGCAGGCCGGGCTCGGGGCGGCGCTGGCAGTGCATCGTCGGCCCGATGATGACCAGGTACGACTGGACACCGAGGATCAGTCCGGCGATGACGGCGAGAACGGCGGGGCCGGAGCCCCCGGTCAGGAGCGCCACGACGAGCATGAGCGGCGCGGTCGTCGCCACCGACAGCAGGAACAGACCCGCGGGCGACACGTCGCGCCGGGTCCTGGCGAGCACGGTGGTCATCACCAGACTGCCCAGGCCGGAGCCCACGCCGAGCAGACCTGCGCGGCCGCTGCCGCCGGCGCCGATCCGCATCAGGACGAGTTGCGTCGCCGCGCCGCAGAACAGCATCCAGGTCGCCTCCGACGCGATCGTCGTCCGCAGGACCGTGTCGGTGAGCACCGCCTTGAGGCCGGCGCGCATCTGGCCCGGCCCGCCTCCTCGCTGCGGGCCGGTCGTCGGTCGCGGGCTCCGCCCGGACGGCTGGAAGCACATGGCGGCGGCACCGATCAGGTAGGTCAGTGCGTTGACCCAGATCACCGCGGTGATCGAGCCGTGCGCCAGCATGGTCGTCCCGATCAACGGACCGACGGTGATCGCGACGCCGGCGGAAGCGTTGAGCAGGGAATTGGCGGCCAGCAGCCGGTCGTCCGGCACCAGGTCCGGCAGGAGACTCATGAAGGCCGGCACGCCGAGCGCGCCGAGCGCCTGCAGCACCACCAGGTGGGCGTAGACCGAGCCGATCCGGTGCGCGTCGGTCGTCAGCGCCATTGAGGCGGCCACCGCGAACGCGGCGAGATCGACGGCGATGACGACACGGCGCCGGTCGAAGCGGTCGGCGACCACTCCGGCGAACGGAGTGCACACCAGTTGCGGAAGGTAGAAGACGGCGAATGTCGCGAGACCCGCGACCGGCGAGCCGGTGACGCTCTGGACCCAGAGCGGGAGCGCGAGGAACTGGATGTACTCGCCGAGCAGGGAGAGCGAGCGTCCCAGCCAGATCAGACGGAACGTCATGACGCTGCCTCCGCCAGGGGGGTCCTCGCACGCTGCGACTTGGACGTGAGGTCCCTCGGTACGCCGAGGCGGTCGTCCAGCTCGCCGGCGATCCGGGCGAGGTCGGCCAACGCGTCCGGGCCGGAGTCGTTGACCTCAATCTCCAGGCAGGAGTACCGCGTCCGCTCGGCCTTCGGCACGGTGGGATCACCGAAGTGGACGTCGTCCATGCTGCAGAAGATCTCGGTACCGCCGGGTGTGACGCCGTGGCGCTTGAAACGCCTCTGCACCGCGACGCCGGACGGGCGGAGCGGCCCGGCGAGCAGACCGAGTCCGTGCAGGTGTCCGACGGGCAGGGTCGCGGTGTCCTGGAGCCGGGTGTCGACCTCGTCGCGTGGCACGCGCTGACGCATCTCCAGGGCATCGCGCCAGCCCCGTTGGTGCAGGGACTGCTTGAAGGAGAGCACGGCCGTGCTGGTGGGGCTGCCGCTATTGACCACCACGCTGAGGGTGTGTCCGGCGGCCGCCAGACTGCCCTCGGCGTCGTCGAAGTACAGCACCGACTCCAGGTAGTCCTGCGTGCCGCCCGCAGGTGCGATGAGCCCGTCGAACGTCCTGACGGCGAAGGACTCCGGATCGGCGAAGCACGAAGCCGGGATCTGCCACTTGCACTCGTGCTCGGTGCCGATGTGGACGTCAGTGGACAGAACTGCCAGCCGGCTCGCGGTGAGCTGACTCATCATCATTCCCTTTCGGGGAGGGCGGACGGCCTGATTCCGGCATAACGAACACATCCACGTCGGCGGGGTCATCGAGCTCGAAGGCGGAACCCGCCGCGCGGCGGAGTTCCACCGCGCACGGCGCGGGTGGCCGGAAGTGCCCGGAGCGCAGGTTGGCGACGACGGCCAGACTGGCCTCCGTACCGACCAGTATCATCTCGCCGGCCGCTCGCACCCGAAGCCGGTCGGGGACAAGCATGGGATGTACGACCCGGTCCGGATCGACGGGCCGTCCTGGGGCCCAACCGAACATCAGGTCCGCCAGGCGGCACGCCTCCGGCCAGAGCAGCAGGGAACCGTCGTCGTCCACGGCGTAGAGATAGGAAGCGCCGGGTTCGATCACAGACATCGCCTGAGCACGGTGGCGGATGCGTACGGCAGTGCGGGCACGGAGTTCGAGAGCACGTCGGTACTGCCGCTCGAAGTGCGCGCGGTCGTATTCGATGACCACCGGGTCGGTGGCGACCGTGCGGTGGAATGTCCGGGCCGGTTCTCGGGCCCCGCCGGCGTGGAAGCGGGTCTGGATGATATCGACCAGTTCCCCGACCCGGCCGCGGAGAACAGTGGAGGCGCGGTCACGGGTCAGCAGTGTCCGGAGGGAGATCAATTCTTCGTAGTACAGGAAGGTCACTGCCTGTGAATCCGACCCATATTTCGCGGTGACTGCTTCGCGTGTCTGCGCAAAGCGGGTCAGTACCGGTTCCGGGTCCGACAGATTTCCCATCCGGACTGCCTCCTTGGGAGTAATGGCTGACGCCGGATTCCGGCCGGTCGGTCCGGCCGGAATCCGGCTTCAGAGATCAGATGCCGTAGTCGGAGAAGGTGGCCTGCTCCATGGCGAGGGCCTCGGTGCCGTACTCCGTGGCGTCCAGCTCCTGCAGGGTGGCGACAACCTCGTCGACGCGGAGCAGCTCGACAGCGGTGTTCTTGTCCATGACACTCTCACTTTCGTAATGTGGGTTGTTCCGACACAGATGAGAATGCCGGGACACCTATGACAACTCCGTGAGAAAAAGCGCCCGTTCAAGGATTTGCGGTTCTTCATTCCGGTCCGGTGGCACTGCTCTTCGTCGTGGACGGCCTCGGGGCCGTCACGAGACCGGCCTCGGGCGGGAACGCCGCGAGCCCCGGCGGCGACATGCCGACCGGGGCTACGGGTGGGACACACGGGGCCGGGTCGCCGGCCAGGCGTCAGCGGGACGGTCTTACGGCTTCGGATGCTCCAGCCGTTCGCCGAATCCGACCAGGGACGCGGCCGGATCGGCGTCGTTGAGGTGCTGATCCCGCTGCAGCGCACGCGCGTGGCGGACCACGTCATGCGGTTCCAGCGTCGCCAGCTGTTTGTTCGCGGCTTCGAGCAGGGTGGCCGCGGAGTCCAGCAGAGCGGACTCGTCGAGGGGAAGAGCGGGCAGCTGGACCTTGTCGAGAAGCAGTTTCGGTACGGACCGCACCAGATCGACCGCGCCTATCTCCCGGATCGTCAGGGACAGATGGGCGGACAGGCCCTGGTCACCCACCGCGGAATGGGCGTAGCCACGCGGGATGTAGAGCACCTGCCCCGTGGACACGGTGGCGTCCAGCAGCACGGCGCCCGGATCTCCCGCGACCCCACCGGCCCGCCAATGGTGGCCGGTCGGGCCGCTCCGTACCGTCCACTTCTTGCTGCCGGCCACCTGCAGGAGGAGCACGTCCGCGTCGTCCCGGTGGACGGGGAGTCCTTGGCTTCCCGGCGGTGTGACGAAGAAGAAGGCCTCCACCCGCCGGTCCACCTCGTCCGCGAGCCGAGCCACAAGCTCGGCCGTGGGGCGGTGCCACTGCTCCGTGTTCCGCAGGAGAAGGGTCGTTCCCGCCTCCATGAGGCCGAGTATCGCCTCACTGTCGGCGAATCCGAAGGCCGACTTGGAGTGCACCTCGCGCGCCTGCGTGTATTCCTTGACCGCGATGTCCTTGCCCGCCCGGCACATCTCGACATGGGGTGACCTGAGCATTCCGCCCGCCAGCGCGGTGTCGATGTCCGCAAGGGTCATGGGCGTCGGCGGCGCGGTGTCGAACACCACGGGTTCTCGCCGCCAGTGCGTGGACATGAATTCCTCGACGTCACCCACCCAGCGGTGCATCTCCGTCACCTTCATGGACTTTTCCCTCTTCGTGAGTCAGCACCTGCCCGACTTCTCAGAGGTGAGTCTTGGCTCGGCGCGGGGTCGGGCGTTTCCCGCACCGGCTCTCGTCGTGCGAAACCATGCCGCGTGAGCCGGCCCGGGCCGCCCTGGATATGGGACGGGCCCCCTTCCTCGCCCCATCGCGTGATCACCACGACGCGGGGCGAGGAACGGAGCCGACTTCCCTACTACGGCCCGTGAACCGGCCGACCGGGGGTCCTTACCGGCAGATCAGATGCCGTAGTCGGAGAAGGTGGCCTGCTCCATGGCGAGGGCCTCGGTGCCGTACTCCGTGGCGTCCAGCTCCTGCAGGGTGGCGACAACCTCGTCGACGCGGAGCAGCTCGACAGCGGTGTTCTTGTCCATGACACTCTCACTTTCGTGATGTGGGTTGTTCCGACACAGATGAGAATGCCGGGATACCTATGACAACTCCGTGAGAAAAAGCGCCCGTTCAAGGGTTTCCGTTCGGGGAGCGGCATCGCACCGCCGCCGTCGGCGTTCGAGGCCGGGATCTCGCCCAATTCGCAGCGGGTCAGGGGCCTGATCGCGGGCGACGCTGGGTGCTCCAGTGCAAGCACCGCCGCAACGGTGCCCGGGGCTCGGCGGTGGGCACACCGGCCGGGGGCATCGGCGATCCACTCACCGACCGCCAGCGGCGAGGTCGCTCCGGCCAGCACCGCGCAAGCGGTGAGTGCGAGCACGACGGCCAGACGGTGGCGCACCCCGCGCGGATCACGCGGGTCCGCACCTCGGCCAGCCGCTCCAGCAGGCCCGGAACCTCCTCGGTTCCGACCTGCGGATTCTCGCGCAGTTGGTCAAGGGCAGGCGGGATCAGAGATGATGCGTCGGCAGGCACGGTCTTCCACTTGGATCACGGGGCGTAGAGAACTCCATGATCTTGGAAGCCGTGCCTGTCACGTTCCGAGAGCCGCCGAGCCGGCAGTTCGCCACGAACCGGGCATCACGCGACTACGCCGAAGCCCTGCCCTGATGCTGGACAAAGGTCACAGGGCCCGGTGTGCTGTACTCGTCATCGAATTCGTCGTAGTCGCCGTCCACGACGTAGACCTCGGTCGTCCCGTCGTCCCAATCGTCCAGATAGCTCGCCATGGCGGCCATGAAGTCCGTGGATCTGATCGAGGGCAGCTCCGACGCATGGAGGGTGAAGCCTCCATCGCGGTACCGCCTCACCGTGTCCCCGAAGATCAGTGTCTCGTTCCGCCTGTCGAAGCGGATGGTCCTCTGCAACTGACTGGACTTCAGAAGGTCACAAGGTCGAAATGTCCCTTCTGGCGCGTTGCTCATCCGACTCCGCGGAACGAGTACGCCGAGAGTGCCACCAACTCCGGATGGTGTGAATTACTAACGAGTTGGTGCGTGATAGCGGGTGAGGTGTGTCTGGCCTGGTCGTTGCCTGTTGTCAGGCGGTGACGGTGCGGTCGCAGACGAGGCCGGCGATGGCGCGGTAGGTGTCGGGCAGGCGGTCGCGTCGGTGGGTCCAGCGGGCTAGTTGCTTCCAGCGTTTGTGGTCAGCCAGGGCGTGTTCGACCGTGATGCGGTCGGACGAGTGCCCGTGACGGTCCCGTTCCCACTGCGCGAGGCGCCCAGGCAGTGCTCCGGGTCGCGGCTTTCTCGGCGGGGTGATGGCCTGGCCGGGGTAGTCGCGGCTCAGGCCGAGATAGCCGTCGTCCAGGAGGACCTCCACCTCGGGGAAGTGCTGGAAGCAGATGGCGATTCCCTCGTTGCGGGCGGCTGTGGCGTCATGCATGCGCCCAGGCCGTAGGGCATCGGTCCATAACGTGCGGCCACGCCAGTCCGCGATCACGGTGGCCTTCATCGTGTTCTGCTTCTTCTTTCCGGAGACGAACGCCCGCCGTCCGCCGCGGCCGGCCGGTGGCCTGCGGACCTGGATCTCGGTGGCGTCCAGGCGCAGCTCGACGCCTTCGGCCTGGGCGTAGGCGAACACATCCGCCAGTGTCCGAAGACGCAGGCCAGGACTGTCCGGGACCGCGCATCCGCGTTCGGCCAGGAGCGTGCGTACCTCTCCGATCGCGCGGGTGACGGTGGAGCGGTCGACGCCGAACAGCAGTCCCAGCACCGAGTGCGGCAGGTCGTGCCGCAAATGGATCAGCGTGGCCACCACACGGTCGACGAACACCAGCTCATGCCTGGCACCGGCACCCGCCGCCCCCCCTCCTGGCCCCGCCGCGCGCAGCGTGCCGGCGACCTTCGACCATGGCCTGCCACGGTATGGCCAACTCCTGAACGAGGCAGCTCAGATGGCGTCGCGAGAGCCCCGTAAACAGCCGATGCGCAAGGACCGTCCGCTTGACCATGATCGCCACGCGATGATCACGCCATCCACCAGCGCAGACACCTCACCCGCTATCACGCACCAACTCGTAAGAACCCCGTCTTCGATCCGAAACTGCCCGGCTCCTGGCTGGTCGACCTCAGTCACGTCGACCTGTCCCGCGTGAAGCTCGCCAAGGACAAGTGGGTGGACCTGGACGGCACCCTGCTGCCCAGCCCGTTCACACCGAAGGGCGAGCACCCGACAGGGCCGGCCTGGTATGCGACGCCGACCGTGGCGTACGCGGTGGAGCTCGGCTACGACGTCCGCCCGGTCGAGGCGTACGTCCGCAACGACAACGGCCGCTATCTGGACGGCTGGTACAACCGGCTGCGCGATGCCTACCTCGTCACGATGGCCGACCTCGGCGTGCACGCAGACATGCCACCGGAGGTGTTCCTGAAGGCGATGGACGGCTACCGGCTGCGTGACCCGCAGCTGGCAGTCGTGGTGTCCGCGATCAAGGCGACTGTGAAGGGCGGCATCGGCAAGCTGCGCGAGCGCCCGCGCGGGGAGGGTTGGAAGCCCGGGCAGCCCTGGCGGGCCCTTGCCCGGCCCACCTGGCGCCCGGACATCCGCGCCGCCGTCATCTCCCGCACCCGCATCAACATGCACCGCAAGATCGTCAAGCACGCCGCCTTCACCGGCCAGTACCCGGTCGCGGTCCTGTCGGACTGCGCCGTCTACGCGTCCGACGGACCGTCGCCGCTGGACTTCCTGCCCTACCGGGACGGCAAGCCGCTGCCGGGCGGCTTCAAGCTCGGGGTGAACCCGGGCCTGGTGAAGTGGGAGGGCACCCAGAGCGTGCTGTGGGGCGAGGGCGTACGCGAGCGGTTCAACGCCCCGGACCTCAACCTTGCCCGGTACATCAAGGACGGCGCCGTCACCGACCAGGACACGGGGGAGTAGGTAGAGCGCGATGAGCTTGTTCGGCAACGGCCTCGACGCCGCGGTGCAGAAGGCGTTCACCCGCGCGGTGCCCAAGAGTGCGCCCGCGCAGATGCGCTACCTGGTCAAGCAGCTCAAGGGTACCAAGGCGGTCGCCCAGATGCTGCGCATCTCCCAGCGCACCGTCGAGCGGTACGTCAAAGACCAGATCAAAAAACCTCGTCCAGACCTCGCCGCTCGCCTGGAGAACGAGGTGAAGAAGCGTTGGCAGCCACAGATCCGGGCCGAGGCGCGGCAGAAGGCGGCGACCACCGACGGCATCGTCATCGACACCCGCGCTCGGATCGGCTACACCGCGCCGATCGGCACGACGGACGAGGACCGCCTCCGGCACCTGACCGTCGCCCTGCCGCCCCGCTACGCCGCCCGTCTCTTCGACGCCCAGGAGCAGGGCGCCAGCGACCAGCAGCTCCAGCAGATCGCCGCCGAAGCACTCAAGGACGTCTACTTCCAGGACAACGGCCGCCGCGCCGGCCAGCTGGAGGAGGTCCGCCTCACCGACATCGAGCACCTGGAGTTCGATCTCTGACCCGGCTGCGGCGATGAACGCCGCGACCTCCGGCTGCATTTGACGTGCGCCCTGGGCGGCGCGGCGTCCCGGGGTAATGGGCGGGATGCGCTCACCGGTGTTGCGCGTCGGTGGGCCACTGCCCAGCAGGTTGCGCGGCGCGCCGGACGGCTGTCGAGCGGAGGGTATTCGGTTGGTCGGCTGCGGCTTGCGCACTAGATTTCTTCACACGAATGGCGAGGTCGAGCCGGTTTCGCCTTCGCACGTGGGCAAGGGGACACGCGGCATGAACGCTCGAAGCATCGATCTCGACACCCTCCGCCGCGACCTGGGGACCAGTGAGCAGGATGCGTACGTCCGGGCGATGGCAGTGCGGGCAGACACCGGATGGGGGCTCCATCACTGCTGGGCGCTCATCGGGGCCGAGCCGCCCCAGTGGTCGGAAACCCTATGGCAATACCAGGATCATGCTTTCGTTGCGTGTCGTGTGCCCGCGGCGGTGCTGGCGGTCCTGTGCTCACCGGAAGCGGGCTCGGCTCTCGCTCTCGGGCCTCTTACCGTATCGGTTCCTGCAGCGACTGGCCCCGCATACAAAAACCGGCACCCCAGCTACGCCCGGCATGAACGTGCTCCGCTGCCGGTCCCGGCAGTGGACGTCACGATCGCGCCGGCAGACCGAGGCTCGCGTAACGTGACGCAGACGATCCTGGTGGGCGAGGGCGTTCCGTCATTCCCGGAACCCAACAGCGCTTGGCGCGCCTTCTTCGAGGGCGACTACTCGCTCATCGGCGCGCAGGGCCCGCCCGACGACCTGGCCCGGCTGCGTTTCGCCGAGGGCGGCGCCTGGCTCGGCCGAGTGCACGTGACTCCGACGCAACTGGTCGTCGCCGTGGAAGGCAGCAGTGCGAACGGTGCGGAACTCGAACTGTTCGGGGAGTCCGAGCGCAGCAGCCGCCGGCTTGAAGCGCCGGGCGAGGTCACCTTCCCGCTCGCGCACGGCCTGCCTGCACACGCGTGGCTGTGGCTGAAGCGAGACACCACGTGGCTCGACTATCGCTCGATCGATCCCGGGTCCGGCTGGACAGGCGATCTGGACCGGGCAGGGGTGGAGATCGAGATGCCAGTCGAGCCGCAGGCCCACATCGAGGCCCTCATTGCTTCCGGCGAGGGACCCTGTGTCGAATTCAAGGAGTGCCTCCCGACCAAGCAGAGCCGGCGGACCCTGAAGACCGTCGTGGCATTCGCCAACGGGGACGGCGGAACCATGGTCTTCGGGATCAACCGTGATGAGGTCACGGTCACCGGCGTGACCGAGGACAATCCGCCCACCAAGCTGCGCGACCACCTGGTCGACCTGGTACGGGGCACCGTGATTCCGATGCCCCATGTGGAGGCCCGGGACTACAGGATCGACGACAAACTGATCCTGGTCCTTGAGGTATCACCGGGCATGCACCCGCCCTACGGGCTGTCCACACCCGACACACGCGACAAGCCCGAGTACTTTGTCCGCCGCGGCGCGAGCACCTTCCCCGCACAGCCGAACGACCTGAACGAAGCCGTTCTCAGCAGGAGACACATCGAGGGCGACACCTCCAGCGGGTTCACACGCTTTCGGCCAGCCCGGACCGGCGCGTGACGGCGGCGGAGGCTGCGGCAGGCCCCAGCCCCGCATTAACGCGGACCGGTGGCGATCTCGGCTTCAGCCAGATGCCTCTGCTACGTCCGGTTCTCATCGACCAACTCCCTCACCTCGCCCGGCGCTTCGCGCTGTCAGAGGGCACGGTTGGACGCGGACGAGGCGGCACGTTCCCCTATGTGCAACTTTGGTGCCCTTGGCTTCCACACCTGGCGCGGAGAAATCGGAGAGCAGACGCGGTCCCTGGATGCTCAGGGGCGGGTACATGCTGGCCGGGTGGCCGACTACTTCGCTACGGAGAGTCTGCGGGCGAAGGACAGACCCGTGCCGCGTCTGCGGCGGCCGCACGTCAGGTCTGCCGATGCCCGGACTCCGTCCAGCGCACTCGCCGGCCGGGGTCGTGGGCGGGCCGCCACACGGGTGCGGAGGGACTGTGCTGGAGCAGGTCGGCCAGCGGCGCCGCGAGGACGGGGACGTCGTGCAGGAAGCGGGACGGCGCCAGCAGTCCGGCACCGGCGCGTAGGGCGCGGATCCGGTTCTCGACACCGGCCGGGCCGGTGCCGTCCAGGACGAACAGGACGCGGGGGAAGAGCGGGTAGCGCCGCTGCCACTCCTCCAACGCCGGTTCCTGGACGGTCGGCCGGCGCCCCGGGGCCACGGGCACGTAGCGGTGAAGGCGTTCGTATGCGGTCAGTTTGGCGGCGAGGCGTTCGGGGCCCATGGTGGCCCAGTCGACTTCCACGAACGCCCGCAGCATCGACCCGTTGTCGCCGCCGTCGGGGCCGGTTCGGTAGTACAGGAGCGCGTCGGGGATGACGGCTCGCCGCTCCCGATCGGGTGGTGGACCTCGGGGATCCAGTCCAGCGGCTGGCACACGTCGCCGCGGCGGCGGGCGTCCTCGAGGAAGGCGAGCGCGGTCTCGGTCACGGTCAGCGTGTGGCCGGCCTTCAGCCGCACGGCGGTCGGATCGGACACTGGAGGGCCGGTGCCCGCGCAGCTCGGGCCACTCTCAGGCGAGTTGCACGCCGTACGCGGTCGGGAACCACACCCGGGTCCGCCCGGCCTGCGGCAGCGTGATCCGGTCGACCAGCCCCTCCTCCCGAAGTCGGGCCAGCCGCCGCCGGGTCTGCTCGATACGCACCCCGGGCGCGATCACCCGGTGCATCTGCTCGGTGGTGGCCATCCGGTACTGCGCCAGCACGCCCACCGCCAACCGGTCCCCGCTGCCCGCGTCCACGCCGATCATCACGGATCCGCTCGCTTCCCGTCCGGTGCAGCACCGGCTTGCCCGGCGCCCGCTCACCGGTCACAGCAGCAGCGGGCCGCGACCAGACCGCCGACCACGAATACCCGACCACGGTCACGAAGCGACAACACCTCCGTGGTACCAGGCCCACATCCCCGCAGACAACCCGTCCGACAACCGCCCGCACCCACTCCCACGCCCGTCGGTGAACTAGCAGGTCACCACACTGAGCCTGCCGTGGTCGGGAGGCCGACATCCCCTCTACGCCCCCGAGTCCACGCCCCACAGCAGGAAGAAAAGAGAAGTGGGTGGGTGGGACAGGTCGGGCGGCGGGCGAAGGGATCGGGCGCCGACGGTGTTCCTCGCGCGCGACGGCGGGGCCGCGCGCGACGCCGGACGGACAAGCAGCCCAGCCACAGGGGAAAAGTCGCTGCGCAACCACTGCACACAGCGATGGTTCTGCGCAATCGGGGCCGCATCGGGCTGCGCAATCGGACGTGGACCCGATTGCGCAGCTGGTTGCCCACCAGCCGGTCGGCACTCACAACCAAGAGCCGGTCCGGGCCTCTGCGTAATCAGCATCCGAGGGGCTGCGCCAGCACGGATACTCTCCTGCGGGCGTTTCATGTGCGGAGGGGGCCGTATGAGTCTGGCAGACCGGCTGAGCAAGGCCAAAGACCTGCTTATCGGTGACGAGCCTTTCGCGGAACTTCCCGACGTCATCGGCTACCAGGACATCGTCCATCAGTGGGACCGCGGATACCGTGCGAGGCTGGAAGCCCTGATCCGCTCCGGCGACACTGGCCCCAGAGGGGCTCAGATCCACGATTTCCCCAAGAACGAGACTGCGGTTAGGCCGCTCGCTCACTTCGATCCGCGTGACCGGATCATCTATGAGGCCATGGTCTACCGCCTCGCTCCCCGGATCGACCGGCACCTTCACCCCTATGTCTACGGCTACAAGTGGTGGCACCGGTTGGCCCGGCCCGTACCGTGGTCGGCCTGCTGGGGACGGATGAAGGAGAGCACCCGCAGCACCCTGCGCCGCAATCCCGCGCTGCGCATCGCGCACACTGACGTCTCCGCCTTCTACGAGCACATCGACATCGGATCCCTCGTTGAGAGCCTGTACGACCTGGACGGCGACGAGAGTCCGGGCGAGGATCTGGCAGCCTTCTTGAACCGTTTCCAGTCCGTCACCGACGCCCGCGGACTGCCTCAGGGCCCAGACGCCTCTGGCATCCTTGCGAACCTAGTCCTGATGCCGATCGACGCGTTTCTGGCGCGGGAGAAGTTCCCGTTCGCACGCTACTCGGATGACATCCGCATTTTCCACCGGGATCGAACGGCCTTACGTGATGTGCTCATAGAGATCACCCGGCTTCTGCGCGGGATGGGCCTGACCATTGCTGGGGCCAAGACCCGGATACTGGATCCGGAAGAGGGCCTGGCTGAAGAACTCGACACCCGTTACAGCTCCCTGAAACACGCCGTTAGGAACGGAGTCCCCGGATCACGGGACAAAGTCAGGGAAGAGTTCGAGTCCCTGGACAAGGAAAGCACGTTCAGCGGAACAAAGACCCGGTTCGTCCTGAACCGCATGAGCGAACTCGGTGATGACTACGCAATCAGTTGGTGTCTGGAAAGCCTGGAGCGCACCCCCCACGCCGTCACCGAGGTCTTCCGCTATCTCGCCATCACCGGCCGTTCGAGGGAGCGCGAGATCACCAGCCATCTGGCACGGTTCATCGATCAGGGAGTCAGTGCGTCGTTCCCTTTCACCGAACAGCGCATCCTGCGCTACTTCCTGAGCACCCAGGACAGCCCTGCGAAGACGAAAGAGGCCGCGTGGATGGTCCTGGAAGACCGCAACCGCCAGGACTACTCCCGCGAGGTCGCCGCCCGCTACGCCGGGAAGCATGCCTCCCTCGCCGAGTCCCGTATCCTTCGCAACCGCTTCGAGCGCGAGCAGATACCTGCTGTGCGGAGGGCGCTGCTTGTAGGCCTGTACGAGTCCGGACATCTGACGAGCGACTACCTCAGCAAGGTCAAGGACGCCTACGCGCACCTTCGATGGACCTGCACATTCCTGGCCACCGAACCCGACATAGCCCTTCCGAAGATCGGATGATCATGACCCAGCCGTTCCGGCAGATCGACACCGTGCGCGCCGAACTGGAGCGCATCAAGGGCAACTGCCTCTACACCGCACAGGGCTACTTCGAGGCCGCGAAGAACGCCGAACTGTGGGGGCGGCTGATGGTCTTCATCCCGGCCTGCATCACCGCCCTGGCCGGGCTGCTCGACGCCATCGGCATCAAGGGGCCGTTCAGTGCGATTGCAGCCGTCGCTGGCTCCGTTGCCGCCACTGCCTCCTTCCTCGGCTCCCAGAAGAATGCTGCGGATTACCTGGCCTCCGCGCGGGCCTACACCGCGCTCAAGCACCGAGTCGAATCCGAACTCGGCCTTTTGGCGCCCGACGCCGACCCTGCGGACTTGTCTGCCATGGCGCGGGAGCTGAACGCCGACTACATCAGGATCACCGCCAACGACATCCCGTTGCCGAACCGGTTCTTCGATCAGGCCAGCAAGCGGATAGAGCAGGGCGCCGCTGGGTAACTCCGACGTCACCGCCGCGGGCCTGTACCGACCATCCGGGGCGGGCCTGCGGTGCTCGCACCCGGCGACGGCCCCCAACCAGGATCCGCACCGCCGCACCTACCTTCGGCGTGGCACGGCAGCTCACGAGGCACTTCCTTCTATCGACGCCAGGTGATGACTTTCTCGCGTACCAGCAGCGGCTTGTCGTCCGGTCCTTTGATGTGCTCGTTGATCCACAGGGGGCGGTGGGCTTGTAGGCGTGGGTGCCATTGACGTCGCCAATGTCCCCGGACGACCCAGCGGTGAGACCACTCGACCTCTTGGGTCTCGTCGTTCCCGCCCTTTGCTGTCTTGCGTCGCAGGGTGACGATCACCACAGGAGCAGCGGGCATCTGTCCTGCCCGTTGGAGTCGCCTCCGTTGAGGGCGGTCCGCTTCCAGTTCACCAACGGCCGCCAGCGGCTGCTGCATCAGTGTCCACATGGTGCGTGCGTATCGGCATAGAACAGCAGATTCGGGGCGCATGGCGCCGATTTCTACTGACTGAGCCATCTGGAGGGGGCGACCTGCGGGCATGAACATCCCGTTCCCCACCGGCGCGACAGGCGATCCGAAGAACTGGCGCTCCTCCTCGCCGACGACAGGTCCGATCCATTGGATAAGGATCCCGTCATCGTGCTGTTCCTCGGCCCACCTGGTAGCTGGAAGGACTCGGTGAACGGGACGCCACCGCAAGCCGCTGAACGGGTGGTCATCCGCGCACTCCTCGTCGGCGCACCGAATAGTGAAGGGCTCCGCGAGCACGAGGAATCCATGACTCGAGGGCGGTTCCTCAAGGAGAACGTCTTCGTCAGGCAGTGTTTCCTGCGCCGCTTCCGCGATGCGGACCATGTCTGGTGCCACCCAGTAGCTCTGCGCGACACGCAGACTGTCCAGCTCGTCTTGCGGCGAGTTGCTGAACCCCTGCTTCGCGTAGGCCTCCGCTTCCATCTCCGCCAGCTCCGCAGCCGGCTTGCTGGCGAACCAACCTGCGAAGGCCAGCTTGATGTCCAAAGTCTCCTCGGGGCGCATGGCCCTCCCTCGACGCCGCAGTGCGGACACGTACACAGGGGACATTGTCCAAGGCCAGGCGTCGCACGTGCAGCCGTTCGCGCGATCACGGCCGACAGCCCCTGGGGCCCGGCCGCGGCCGTACGCCAAGGGCATTATCGGAGGAGTGTCCCGCACCCTGGGGCGGCCCACGCTTCATTGCCCACTATGGGACCTGACGGCCTGGCACGCCATAAACGCGGCGCTGGACGAGTTGCCGCGTGGACGGCTCACCTTGGCCCGGATTCGTCAACCCTACCCAGTCCGGCCCTACGCTGCCGTCATGACGCTGAATGCCGACGAGCATGCGCTCCTCCGCCTGATCGCTCAGTCACCAGAGCCCGTGGCCGCCTCCGACTTCTTTCACACCATCCACCCGGCGAACTTCGAGCGAAGCGCCGCCGAGGAAGACCCTCGGCGCGTGGCCTGGCAGGAGAAGCAGCTCGGGCTTTACAAGGCGATGATCGACCTGCACGACGCCGGTCTCATTCGGATTGTGGACCCGGCGAACGGAGAGCGACCAGACCTGATGGAGGCCACCGAGGCCGGCCACGCTGCTCTGAACTGAGCCCTGTCGGGCGGGCCCGGTCCGGGTCCGCCCCATCGTCGGGGAGAATCAGCCCAGGCTCCGCGTGGTGGGCTGAGATTCCAACCGCGACGCTGCCAGTCCCCTCTCCAACACGTGGTTAGCCCTTTGTGAGGCAGGGGACACCGGGCGCGCGGTAGCCGGGTGATTTGGCGCTCGGACGAAAAGGATGCGCCGGGTCGACCTCCTCTTTCTTACACTCGTGGTCGTGGCGATGCTCTACAGCAGCGGTAGCTGCGATGACCTTCCCGAATACGCGAGGCCGGATGGTTACCTGGCTCCGCTCACCGCCACGCCCACCGAGTGGGTCACGGTCATTGGAAAGCCCGTCCAGGACAGCTTTGACTGGGGGATCAGCAGCTACCTGACCCGTCCTGAGACACGGACACATGCCCTTCAGGAGTACACCTGGAGCCAGGCAGCGATCGGCGCCGCAGGGATCAGCACCTTCTACCCAGAGAAGCGCACGGTCTTCGAAGAGGGGCTGCGAGACGAAGAGGAGCACGCGGAGTTCTTCGTACAGCTCCGAACCCATCACGGGCTCGCCGAACCGACACTGGAGTTCACCCCCTCGTTCCTGTGGTACTTCGACGCCATCCCCAGGAACGACGGCTCCTGGTACTACCTCGACGATGCCGGCCGCGACCACGAACTGGTACGCACTCGCCGCTCCGACACCGAGCTGCGCATCGACATCGCGGCCCTGCCCCTACGCCGCTACCTCGCCGTGCGCAGCCGCCTGCTGGTGATTCAGCATGACCGGATCACCCGGGTCGATCACGTACCCGACCCGACGATCGACTCAGTCGACCGCTCCGACGTGCGGTCCTTCTCCTTCCACAGCGGCGACCTCCACTCAGTGGATCGCCCGGGTTTCGTCCGGCTGGTCGGAAAGCAGATCGTGCTACCCATCGACGCAGCGCCCGCCGACCTGGCCCGCCCACACACCTCCGAACGCCGTTTCCCGGAATTCACGGTCGCCATCGACCCCAACACCGGGGAGCGCATCACCTCAACGTGCGACCCCGCCAAGCTGAGCAACTACTTCACCGACCGCGGCACGCCGCACTACCTGACCCGGGTCTACTTCCGGCGCGAGGTCCTCAACCGATACACCTCTCAGCCGTCCCGCTACCGCATTGAGAACGGCCGCCTGAGCTGCCTGAGACTGTGGGGCATCTCCATCGGCACCAACCCCGACGGTCTCATCGAGGTCTACCTTGGAGATCTCGGGCGTGACCTGCCAGCCGAAGAACGCGATCACTGGCTCAGCTTCAACGTCCCGCCCAGCGGAGGACGCGACGAGGGCCGCTTCGACCGCGACATCCTTGGCCGGTGGACCGAGGGACCGCATGACCCGCTACGCCGGCTGTTCGCCGCACGGGAGCACTTCAGTACCGCCCTGGGCGCGCTTCTGGGACAAGCGGTCTACAAGCCATGGCACCCCGCCGACCAGATCGCCTTCGAGGGCCTGCACATGCCCACCAGTAGTGAGCAGCACGAAGCCGACACCCTCATACTGCTGCTCGCCAAGGGCGTCATCGACTACTTGGACGTCAAGGCCCTCCGGCGCCTTCCTGGGGTGACCGACTCCAAGGCGCAAAGCATCAACTGCCTCGAAGCATGGGTCACCTCCAGCGGAGGTGACAGCGACACGCTGATCCGCCCATTGCGCGTCCTGCAAGGCCTCCGCTCCACCGGGCCGGCCCATCTTCGCGGAAAGGACTGGCACGCCACCCTCACGCGCGCCGGCTTGGACGCATTGAGACCCGATGAGCAGTTCGTGCAGGTACTCACGCTGACCGGTGACGCCCTTAGGGCGCTCGCCCAGCATGCGGAGTCACAGCACCAGGCAAGCCAGTAGACAGCCTGTGGTGCCCGCAAATCCGCTGACACTCTCTGCTTGGATGCGTGTATGACTGGCGTTGCCAAACGGGGGAGGTCAGCCGGTGGGTAAGGCGTCGTCGGGGAAGCGTGCGGCCAAGGCAGGCGGCACCCGGGATCACACAGTGCCGCAGATGTACCTGAAGCACTTCGCCAAGCACGTAGCACGCCGCAAGTACGAGCTGAAGGTGCGACGGCTCGACAAGATCAATGAGTCGTTCCCCGTGACGCCTACCGGCATCGCTGCTGAGACCGGTTACTACTGGGGCATCAGTGCCGAAGGGGTCCCTCACCACGCTGTTGAGGAACTGTTCACCTCCCTTGAGGGTCACGCCGAAACAGTACTGAAGGTCCTCCTGAACGATCCGGACTGGGCGCTCACACCGCACTGGCCGTTGAGTCCGGACCAGCGCCATGTCCTTGCCTGGTGGATGGCCGCCCAGATCTTGCGCACGACGCGCCAGCGGAAACGGCTTACCCACGAGCAGTCCGAAGCACCGGATATCACCGGCTTGCCGCAGGAAGTGCACACGCTCGCACAGAACAACCCCCACCTGCGCTACATCGTTGAGAACATCGTTACGTTGGCGCTCATCCTGGAAGCACGGCCGTGGGCGCTGGGCTTCAGCGACATGTGCCTGCTAACTAGCGACACCCCGATCGCCATATGGAACCGCCCCGACGATGAAGACCAGCTGCGCGCCGCTGCACTGAGCGACATCCTGCTCCCGCTGGACCCTCACCGCTTTCTGTTCCTACCCGGTCCCGCTACCCGGGGCACCGACCGGCGTAAGCACGTGGACCACCTGATGCACGCGGAGGGCGCCATCGGCTTCGCGCTTGTGGAGGTGGCGTACGACGTGGCTGACCAGTTCGTGATCCACCATCCAGAGCACGATCCCTGGAAGCATTGGAAGCCGAACAGCCCCGGTCAGCCCAAGCTGTGGGACGGACAAACGCATTCTGCTCCTCAGTACATCTTGGAGTACGGCGTATTTCCGCCCAGTCAGAACATCGAACGTCGCTGGACCGTGGAACATCCACCGCCTCGCTCCCCAGACGTGCTGCACCCCTGACCTGCCAGAGCACCGCCCGGCGCACGCAGCACGGACCGTCGTCACAGCCGATGCCCCGGAGGATCGAAATGCCAGATGTGCGAAGTGGCAGCGGATGCGCGTATAGGTGACTACCGTTTCTTCTCCGTTGATCAACAGGGGGGCGGAGATGCAGAAGGCGTCACTGCGTAAGGGTGAGAACGTGTCTCTGCTGACAGCACGGACGGTGCTGTCAGTGACGGTGCGGGGACTGTCAGCGGACGTGTCCGCGCTGCTGCTCGGCGCCGATGGCAAGGTTCGCGGCGATCACGATCTGGTTTTCTATAATCATCCGGCCCAGGACGGTGTGTCCGTTGAGGGCGCGTCGGTCACTGCGGAGCTTTCGCGGCTGCCGGCAGGTGTTCACCGTGTAGTTGTTGTGGTGAGTGCCGACCCCCTGCAGCCAGGCGCTGTCTTCACCCAAGCGCCTCAGCTGACGATCAGCCAGAGCGGCGCGCCCTCGGCGCTATTCACCGCGCCGGACTTCACGTCGGGGGAGACCGTCGTGGTCCTGGCGGAGCTGTACCGCCGCGGTGATGGCTGGAAGGTCCGGGCGGTGGGGCAGGGCTATGCCTCCGGTCTTGCGGGACTGGCGACCGAATACGGCGTCGATGTCGATCCCGAGCCCTCTGCCGTGCCGCTCCCTGCGCAAACACGCACGCCTCCGGGACGGTCCACTGCCGTGGATCTGACGAAGGTAGAGCGACAAGCTCCGGGCCTGCTGGCGCCCGCGCGACAGGCCGGTCAGGCACTCGCAGCCTGAGGGATGACGGGACGGCGAGCCGCGGTCTACCTCATCCTGGATCACGACTGGCACATGGAAGAGCTGTACGAGTCGTTCGCCGTGCAGGCATTCGCCGAACGCGTCCTGGCCCTGTCGGCCAACCTCGACGACGACGGCACAGTGCCCGTGATCTTCTCCAGTGGGCGAGAGCCGTTCTTGGAAGAGATCCGGCTGGACAACTACCGCGGCCGTATCGGGCAGCTGCATACTCAGGTCGACTGGGGCTGGGGCAACGTCGCCGACGCGATGCGCCGCGCGGTCAGCCACTACCAGGAGTCCGGCGCTGCAGACCCTGCCTTCATCGTGACCCAGGTTGGTGACGAGCCGCGGGACAAGGCAGAGGTCCGCTCCATGCTCCAGAACACCGCCTCACTGGGGATCTTCTGGCTATTTGTCGGATTCGGCCGCGGCAAGCTCGCCTTTTACGAGTTGGTGCGTGATAGCGGGTGAGGTGTCTGCGCTGGTGGATGGCGTGATCATCGCGTGGCGATCATGGTCAAGCGGACGGTCCTTGCGCATCGGCTGTTTACGGGGCTCTCGCGACGCCATCTGAGCTGCCTCGTTCAGGAGTTGGCCATACCGTGGCAGGCCATGGTCGAAGGTCGCCGGCACGCTGCGCGCGGCGGGGCCAGGAGGCGGGCGGCGGGTGCCGGTGCCAGGCATGAGCTGGTGTTCGTCGACCGTGTGGTGGCCACGCTGATCCATTTGCGGCACGACCTGCCGCACTCGGTGCTGGGACTGCTGTTCGGCGTCGACCGCTCCACCGTCACCCGCGCGATCGGAGAGGTACGCACGCTCCTGGCCGAACGCGGATGCGCGGTCCCGGACAGTCCTGGCCTGCGTCTTCGGACACTGGCGGATGTGTTCGCCTACGCCCAGGCCGAAGGCGTCGAGCTGCGCCTGGACGCCACCGAGATCCAGGTCCGCAGGCCACCGGCCGGCCGCGGCGGACGGCGGGCGTTCGTCTCCGGAAAGAAGAAGCAGAACACGATGAAGGCCACCGTGATCGCGGACTGGCGTGGCCGCACGTTATGGACCGATGCCCTACGGCCTGGGCGCATGCATGACGCCACAGCCGCCCGCAACGAGGGAATCGCCATCTGCTTCCAGCACTTCCCCGAGGTGGAGGTCCTCCTGGACGACGGCTATCTCGGCCTGAGCCGCGACTACCCCGGCCAGGCCATCACCCCGCCGAGAAAGCCGCGACCCGGAGCACTGCCTGGGCGCCTCGCGCAGTGGGAACGGGACCGTCACGGGCACTCGTCCGACCGCATCACGGTCGAACACGCCCTGGCTGACCACAAACGCCGGAAGCAACTAGTAGGACTCCGTTAGGTTGAGGTGGATCTTGCTGGTTGGTGTCTGGTCCGGGGTAGGGGCTGGTGGCAGGTGGTACAGATGCCGGTCCAGCAGTTCAGCAGGTCTTGGAGTGCATCGAGGGTCTGGTAGAGGGTGAGGCCGGTGTGCCGGCTTTTGGGGCCAGCCGCTGTTCGGTGAGAAACGCGTGGGCAGCGGTGACGAGAGTGACGTGGTGGTGCCAGCCGGTCCAGGAGCGGCCTTCGAAGTGGTCCAGGCCCAGGCCGTGCTTGAGTTCCCGGTAGTCGTGCTCGATCCGCCAGCGAATCTTCGCCAGGCGGACCAGTTCGGCCAGTGGCGTGTCAGCCGGCAGGTTGGACAGCCAGTAGTCGGTGGGCGCTTCGGCTTCCTCGGGCCATTCGACCAGCAGCGTCACTTCGGGCAGGACGCCATTCCACTGGCCGTCGCGCGTGGCGGCGGCCTGGGCCAGGCGGCGGGCTCTGACCCCGGCGGGCCGCACACGCAGCGCCAGGAAGTGCGAGCGCATCGGCCCGCGAGAGCCTTCCCTCCAGGTGACCTCATTGAATGCCTGCCGTCCACGGCTGGTGGCCAGGGCGGCCACCGGGGACGGCTTGTCGCGGTAGCGGGGCTCCGGCCGGCGGCCAAGGCCGGACCAGGGCGGGGCAACGGGTGTCCGCGTGGTGCGGGTGGGCGGTCACATCCGAGCGGATGGCCACCACGTAGGCGATGTCCCGGCCGGCCAGCCCGGCACGGAAGTCCGCGTTCTGCCCGTAGCCGGCGTCGGCCACCACCACCGGCGGCACCAGGCCCCAAGTGGCCAGCTCATCCAGGGTGTCCAACGCCAGGCGCCACTTCTCACGGTGCCCATCTCCTCGGGCACCTGGCAGCGGCGTCGGCGGTCGACGTCGCTGTCCCACTCCTTGGGCAGGAACAGCCGCCACTGCAGCGGGACGGAGGCGGTGTCGGTGACCGCGTGCACGCTCACCGCGACTTGGCAGTTGGCCTGCTTGCCCAGCGCACCGCAGTACTGGGGAGCAACCCCGACCGACATCCTTCCGTCCTTGGGGAACGACACGTCATCGACCGCCCAGGCGTCCGGACCGATCAGCGGCACCAGCCGCTGCGCGATCCGCCGGCGCACCGGCACCGGATCCCACGTGGACTGGTTCACGAACTGCTGCAGGTTCTGCTCATTGCCGTCCGGTAGTCGCGAGGCCATGGCCTGGATCGACTTGGGCGACCGTCCACCATCAGTCCCCGCAGATAGCAGTCGCTCTTGGCCCTCTGATCCTTGCGCGGCACCGAGGCGAATACATCAGCCACGAATAACGCCAACTTCGCCCGAACACGATTCACTTCATGTGCATCCACACACCCACCATGCCGCTAACCACGACCACGCGAAAGACCTAACGGAGTCCTACTAGCCCGCTGGCCCCACCGACGCGACCGCCTGCCCGACACCTACCGCGCCATCGCCGGCCTCGTCTCCGACCGCACCGTCACCGCCTGACAACAGGCCACGACCAGGCCAGACACACCTCACCCGCTATCACGCACCAACTCGTTAGAGATCGTCTCGATTGGTGATCACCGGGAGATAGCTGCTGGTGAATGTCGTCAGTGTGACGGTTCAATGTCGGGGTGAGTGACTACTGGACACCTGCACACCTGGCCGTTGAGCACGAGGACGCGGAAACCTTGGCCAGGCTGCTGGCCGATGGTGCGGATCCCAACGAGGTCTTCGGCAATATGACGCTGCTGACCCACGCCATCGATGCCGAAGCAGATCCCTCTCTGTCAGCCTTGGGGGAGACATCCCGCTTCGTCGGGTTAGCCTGAGAGGGCACGACAGGAGAACCACCCCCTCATGACCAGCACCGCCCCCGCCGGGTCCGACCCGGCTCCCCGGCCGAAGCGCCGCACCTTCAGTCCGGAGTACAAGCTGCGGATCGTCGCCGAGTACGACGCCGCCCCGAAGAATGAGAAGGGCGCGGTCCTGCGCCGCGAGCGTCTGTACCACTCGCACGTCAAGGAATGGCGGGCCGCGCGGGATGCCGGGGCCCTGGAGAAGCCGGTGAACCGCCGGTGCGCGGTTAGTCCGGACGGGCCTGGGACGGCCTCACCGAGGTGTGGCAGATGGCGGCGAAAGCTGGGAGGGGAGTTCCGGACTGGGTGCCGAAGGAACCCGTGAGGAAGGATGAACGCGGATCAAAGGCGTGAGCGGGCAGACGCTGCAAGCCGTCGGCCTGTCGCAACGGTCGGCAGGCGGGTGGTGAGCGCCACTTCTGGTGGCGGTTACGCCGAAATGGCGGTGGTGTCCGCCGCTGCGGCCCTGCCCTGCCCTGACGCCCTTGATGACCACCAGGCTCTGGCGCTGCTGGGTCAGGGTTCGACGGCGATCGAGGTAATCCGGGCCGCCGCACTGCAGACAGGGGACTCCGTGCTGATCGAAGCCGCTGCAGGTGGTGTCGGCGGCCTTCTGGTGCAGTTGGCCAGGCGTGCAGGCGCCACTGTGATCGGCCTCGCCCGGGGTGAGAGGAAACTGGCCGTGGCCAAGCGGCTCGGCACACACAGTGATCGACTATGTTCTTGCGGAGCGCGGTGGGTGGGCTGGCGCTTTGGCGGAGACGTGCAGCTCACTCGGCAGGTGTGGACCCGTTCCTGGGGCCGAAAGCTCTGCTTTGCATCACCGCGACGGGAGGAGGTTGCCGTCGGCCTCAAGACCGTAGAGAACCTCACCATCGTTCGGCGAGCCGACGGATGAGACTCGGTATGGCTGGCCACCCATGATCGTCGGCCGAGACGACGAGCTTGGGGCGCGACCCGATCGCGCTGACACAGAAAAGCGCCTTCCGGCTGGGACGAGAGGGACCTTCGACAGTCCTCATCGTCCCAGCCCAGACAGCACTCTTCCTTTTTCTAATCAGAATCCGAGATCATGGCGAGTAAAATGTGCGGGTTGATAGGACCTGAGACGGACTCGTCATCGAGCCGCAGGGGAACCGGCCGACCGTTCGGCAGCGGAGTCCTACAGCGGACGAGTCGATTTCAGTTTTCGGTACTCGTCGACCCCTCGGACAAATCGACACTCGCCGGTCTGCTCGTTGACGACGATTGGCCAGTTTCCCCCCAGGCGTGCACCGCTCTCCACGCTCGGCGGATAGACAAAGACGTAATGGCCCGGCAAATGCAACCTGTCAGCAGGATGAATTCGACATCCCCATTCATCCCACTTGGGAATATTGGACCTGCCAAAGTCCTCGGCCACGCTCGCTGCTTCTTGTTGCTGCACCTTAATTCCCTCCTCCTGTGTACATGAAGTCGTAGTACTCCCAGTCCAGGACGGCATAGCCTCCTGTCTGGCCATCTAGGAACTTGACGTTTCCTCCATCGTTGACGGCGTTGAAGAAATGACCGGGGTATGGGATGTTTCCGGTGCCATCAGTATCGAATCCGTACACAATACCGCGTGCGCCGTCCCCCCTTCGCAGTAGGTCACCAGCTATACCGTCACGCCCAGTCGTCGCCTTGAACGTCGATCCGTAGTGCGCTTCCAGGTCGCTGGCGTCAGTGATGTCTCCGTCCTCCGCCACTGAATTCTTCCCCTGCAGGCGGTCATCAGTAGCCATGGCGCATTTGGCGCAGTTAGTGTTCGAACCTGATGGGTTAACGCCCTTGAGACCGCCTCCGGGCCGCGCTTTGGTCGCGGCCTTCTCCCCGTCCTTCACTCCTTCCTTGAGCAGCTTCTTCCCGATTCCCCGGGCGAGGCCCACGATTCCGGTGAAGAAGCCGGCCACCTGGGCAACACCGTCGCCCGCGTCGTAGGCCTTGTTGTCCTTCTTCAGGCCGTTTTCCTTGACGAGCTTGTCGTAGTCGTCGCGGTTCGGGTGTCAGCCGCGGTCGGTCAAGCTGCACCACGGCGTGAAGGCCATGTACGCAAGGTCAGCCGAATCGGCAAGACCGGCGCCTGCGGTGACGAGAATCCCTTGTCCGAAGTCTTTGAAGCTGCCCTGAGCGCGCGGATCCGCGGGTTCGACGTTGGTGTTGCAGCCGGGCTTGTAGGCGGGGTAGGTCGCGCTGCAATCCGTTCCGCTGCTTCCGCCGGATCCGTAGTTGGCGCTTCCCTGCGTGGTCATGCCGCCGGAGCTGGAGGACCCGCCGCCGCTGTTCACGTAGCTGATCACTGCCACGACGAGGACGACGACGGCGACGATCAGCCCAAAGAGCGCGTCGAAGAACTTTCCGTCAGGGTCTGTGAGGCGCCCCGAAGTTCTCGGACAGCGGTCCCCATAGGATCGAAGTCCGGAACGGCGGAGAGAGCACGTGGCACAGAAGCGTAGGAAGTTCAGTCCTGAGTTTCGGGACGAGGCGGTCAAGATGGTGGTTGTGGAGTCCCGCCCGATCGCCGAGGTCGCCCGCGAGATACAAGTGAACGAGGGAACGCTGGGCACCTGGGTCAGCCGGTACCGGCAAGAGCACGCCGGGGAGGAGCCTCCCCTGAACATCAGCGAACGCGCCCGCCTGCGCGAGCTGGAACGCGAGAACCGGGAACTCCGCATGAAGACCGAGTTCCTGGGAAAAGCGGCGGCCTTCTTCGCCCAGGAATACCGGTGACGGAGAAGTACGAGTTCATCGACGGCGAGGCCGACAACTTTCCCGTGCAGCAAATGTGCACCTGGGCAGGAGTATCCACGTCGGGCTTCTACCACTGGAGATCGAGGCCATTGTCGGCCACCGCGAAGCGCCGTGCGGAACTGAGGGCCGTCATTCTCCAGGTCTTCTCCGACTCGCAGGAGACCTACGGCTACCGGCGTGTCCACGCCGCGCTCCAGCGGATGAACGTGCAGGCCGGAGCAGAACTGGTCCGCGCGCTGATGCGCGAGCTCGGCCTGGTGACATGCCAGCCGCGGCCCTGGCGGGCGACCACGATCGCCGATGATGCGGCGCCGGCCACGCCCGACCTGCTGGCCCGTGACTTCACCGCTGACGCTCCCGGGCGCAAACTGGTCAGCGATATCACCTACGTTCACACCTGGGCCGGGTTCCTGTATCTCGCGACCGTCATCGACTGCCACACCAAAGCTGTAGTCGGCTGGGCGATGGCCGACCACATGAAGACCTCTCTCATATCGGATGCACTCGATATGGCGGCCCGGAACATCGACCTCGCCGAAGGCTGCATATTCCATTCCGATCGCGGCAGTCAATACACGTCTCGGGAACTTCGTTGCAAGCTCAGCTCGTTGGGCCTGCGGGCGTCGGTCGGCCGCACCGGTGTCTGTTGGGACAATGCGATGGCTGAGTCATTTTTCGGCGCCCTCAAGAACGAACTCGTGCACCGAACTGCGTTCCCAACACGCGCACATGCCCACCGGGCGATCGCCCGCTACATCGAGATGTTCTACAATCGAAAACGCCTCCACTCCGTACTCGGCTACAAGACTCCCGCAGAAGTCCACGCCGAGTACGAGGAGTTGCAGGCAGCGGCATAAGGAGAACCCTCAACACCGCTGTCCGAGAAGCGCAGGGCCCCTCAGATCCCCGAGCCGTGATCCCCACGTTCGCGCCGTGGGTGGGGAATTACATGACGTTCCGCCGTCGCGACAGTCGGTTTACCAAGGCCGCTTGAGACGCGTGCAGCGGGCGTGGGCCCGGCCTTCGCCGGACCCACGGCCCTCAGTGCTGCAGCCACCATGTGATGCCGGCAGCGACGAGTCCGGAGCCTGATGCCCAGCAAGCACCTCGTACCAGGCTGAAGAGTGCGGCTCGCCCCAGTTGACGGACGGCGGGCTTGTTCTTTCCCATGTTGCCCCCTCGAAGGTGATCTACGACCCCAGTGGCCGAGTACGTAGACCGTGCACGGCGGGCACATGCGGTGTCTGAAAGGCCGGGCGCTGCGGGCAAACTTCTCTTACGCTCCTGGTCAGCCGTCTGCCCGCTGTGCCCGGTGCGGGCAGGCTCGGGCGCTGCTGAGGGGTGAGATGTCGAAGTCGACGCAAGCTCGCGAGCTTTACGACGCGCTGCGGGCACTGGAGAAGAGGGCCATGGCCGTAACGCGGAAGCGGAACGGTCGTCCTTGCTCGCGGCGGGAGGTGGCCCGTGCCGCCGACGGCAGGGACTCCTCTTTGGACAGGCGCATCGGTGAATGGCTCCATAACGACTGGAACGCAGCAAAAACCCCCGATCCGGCCAGCAGTGAACAGCTGATCGCTGTGGTCCGCGTGTGGAGCACGCTGGCGGACGAGGCATGCGACGAGGGCCGCTGGAGAACGCTGCTCGACGATGCTCAGCCGCAGCGCTCACGCCCGGCTCGCGGCAAGGAGCCGGCTGCCCACGGCGCTGCCCTCACCGAGAGGGACGACGCCGGTCCGCTTGCTGTGTCCCTGCATGCGCTGGCCCAGGCGGTGCGCAATCAGTGGCACGCCGAGATCCGCGCACGCGACCTGTACCGTCCGGCGCCGCTGCCCGTCCCCCTGGCCGTCACATCCGGCCCCCTGTCCGGACGAACCGGCACGGTCACTACATGTGCTGAACTCCTGAGCGCGTCGCCGGGCGAGCGCCTGGTGGTCACCGGCCCGAGAGGGTCCGGCAAGGCCACTTGCGCCATGCTGCTCGTCGAAGCACTTCTGAAGGACTCGCGCCCAGGCACACCCGTCCCGATCCTGCTCTCCCTGTCATCCTGGGACCCGGAAGCCGAGGAGTTGCGCAGTTGGGTCGCCCGCCGGATCACCGAGGACTACCCCGGGGCCCTCACCGGCAACGTGACCGCCCGCCAACTGGCCGAAGGACGCCATCTGCTGCCGGTACTCGACGGGCTCGAGGAGATCGCAGAGAGCAAGCGGTCACTGGCTCTTCGAAGGATCGGCGAAGCCTATGACAGCCGTGACCCACTGGTTCTCACCTGCCTGCACTCGGAGTTCAAAGCCTCTGTGGACGACGGCGCCTCGGTGACCAGAGCTTCGGTCGTGTCCCTACTTCCCGTGCCGCTCAAGGACGCTACGCAGTATCTGCGCCCCGAGGACGGAGACAGCCCGTGGGACACGGTGCTGCCCGCCCTGGCCAAGCGCTCGGGTATGGCGCGTGTCGTAGGCAGTCCGCTGCTGGTGGCCCTGCTGCGCACACACTTCGAGCTCCCAGGCAGAAACCCCGAGGAACTCCTGGCCGAGAGCGAGTTCCCCGACGCGACAGCGGTTGAAGAAAGGTTGCTGGACGACCTCGTCCTAGCCGCCTTCACACCCCGTCCGGCGGCCGGCATCCGGCGGCCGCGACAGCCGCGTCACTCCTGGCCCCAGCCCTTGGCCGAACGGTGGCTTAACCAGCTGGCGCGGCGCACAGGCGGCGGCCAGTTGAAGTGGTGGCAACTGTCCGAGTCCGTGCTGGCCAGTCCCCTGCGCCAAGGACTCCTCGGAGCCGTGGCGGGAGCGCTCTGGTTCGTCGCTGCGGCCGCCGCGGCCTGGCCCATGAGGGAGCACTTCAGCCGTCCGCTCCTGATCCTGGCCGTGGCAACAGCATGCGTCGCTGTCCTCTTCACTCAGTCGTTCTCCGAATCTCCCGCGCCCCCTTCGCAGATGTGGCGGGGCATCGAACGCATTCCCGGACGGCTGAGGCGGGCCCGCATGCTGGTTACCGTGTTCGGCAAACACGTGACGATCGCGTTATCAGCAACGGGCGCTCTGATCGCGTTGTGCTGGATCCTCATGCAGATCGGTAACGGACAGGTACCCACCGCCGAGGAATGCAGACGGCTGGCCCAGGCCCGCGGCCGTGATACCTGCCCGCTGGTGTTCGTCAACCTCGGGGGTCCGCCGGGCGGAGGCGGCGGCTCCACCAGCACCGTTGAGGTCAAACCTGAGGACGTCTCGAACTACATCCTGAACTGGCGCGAGTTCGCAGACAAAATCCCTCTTCTGACTGGTGCCGTCCTGATAGCCGCGTTTGTCGTGTTCATATACGGGCTCCTGTCCTCGGCGCCCGCCAGCGACGCCTTTCCCACACCCCGTTCCTCCCTCGCAGCAGCCCGCAGACGGGCGCTGGGGACCACCATGCTGCAGGCTGTCGGCCTCACAGTGGCAGGCACCGTCCTGTACTCTTTCGTCACCCTTCCCTACTTCCGACTACCCCCAGGCAGCCTCGGCATCGGCATACTCGTGATCGTGACGGCCGTGCTGTGGATCCTGTCCCGGTCGCCCTGGGGCCGATACGTCGTTGCCCACTGCGGGCTCGCCCTGCGAGGAAAAGTCCCCTGGCGCTTCATGGCCTTTCTTGAGGACGCCCACCGGCTCAACGTGCTGCGCCAGGCCGGCTCGGCCTATGAATTCCGGCACGGGACACTTCGGGAACACCTCGCCCACAAACCATCAGCGCCCGAGCCGAGGGACGGCCGCCTCCCGCACGCCGAGACCACAACCAAGCCCGACCCACCCCGCTCTACACAATCAGAGGACTGACCCAAAGCAGCTCACGCCTCACCCCCACCGGGACAACCACATCGCGAGAGGGCTCACCTGCCCGCCGTGGCCGTCGTCATTAACCACTCGTCACGCCGGCACTGAACCCTCCCGGAGACGGCAGGCTTCCCCGGGAGCCAAGGCAGACTTGGAACGCCGCAGCGTCGTCCGCGTCACACTCCTGCTGCAGCGATCCCCGATCGACGGGACACGCCACGACCCGACCGGCGCGTGCCGCTGCCTGCCGGGCTCGCCGTCAAGCAGTCGCCGCCGATGGCGCGGATGTGTATCAGGCGGCGAAGCCGACGTTGGTTACGTACTCGTACTGCCCCCACTGCGAACCCAGATCGACGATCTGGTCCACCCACGCGTCGTCCAGGCCGCGGTCATCGCCGGACACCCACGCCTGAACGATACGGTCCCAGCGGCGGATGTTGAGCGTGCGGAACTCCACCACGCGCTGGCGGGGCCGCACGACGTGCGACTGGTTGAGCGGATGGATCTCCACCCGGGTGCCACGGCCCTCACGGTTCAGGCGGGCCAGAAGGTAGCGGGCGACGTTCTCCCGCCGCACCGTGCGGTACGCCTGCTCGATCCGCTGAAGATTCTGCCTCGAGGGCGACCGCTTGCCCTCCAGCCAGGCCTTCAGGGTGCGATCGGTAACGGCCAGGCCAGCCTGGCGCGCGGCGGCACGGGCGTGGTCGGTGCGGGTGAGGTAGTGCAAGCGGGCCAGCAGGCCACGGCGAGCGGTGACGGGCGTGGCGATGTAGCCCGCGAGGGCATCCAGTTGACGGGCAACGGCCTCATGGCCCTTGATGCCGCGGGCCCCGTAGAGGCCGAAGTGCTTGTTCCGCTCAGGCATCGTCTTTTCCGATCCCGTGGAGATTGCGGATCACTTTACGGGCTCGGAATGGCCGGTTGTGACGACGGTGCGACCGGCGGCCGACTGTCTACGGGGGCGCGCGGGGGGGCTTGCGGTCCTCCACATCCCACTCCCCCAGCGGCCGCCTCAGAACCTGGGGTCGGCGGGAGTTCACCCACAGGAGCGATGGCAGCCGTAGGAGCTTTCGCGCGCTGGCCTGTCGCAGCAGGCTGGCCGCAAGTCCGCCCGTAGGGCGGGCACGGGGGTTTCACCGGGTGGGAGGAGGGGCTGTGCGGTCGGTGCTGCGTGTGGTGCCCGTGCCGGGTGAGACGACGTGGTCGTTTCTGCACCGCGTTGCCGCGGCCTACGGGATGGAGGCAGTCGATCTCCTGCCGTGGTGGCGGTGGGCGAGTTCCGGGGCCGGGCGCCGCAGCGGCCGCCCGGACAAGGAAGTCCTCCTCAACCCGGCCGCCCAGGAGATGGTGGCCGCCTGGTGTGGCGTGCCGACCGCGTGTCTGGCGCGGGCGCAGCCGTCCTGGACGGCCGGCCCGGCTGCGCTGGCCGGCCGCGACGGGAGCGGGCAGGCGTGGGCGCAGTGGCGGATGGGATTCATGGAGTGGGGGCCGGTTGTGTTCGGCTGCCCGCTCTGCACCGCCCGGCGTGGCGGGGACGGGCAGCGGGCGTGGGTGTACCGGCCGCGGTGGCGGCGGGTGTGCGCACAGCATGGCCGGTGGCTTCTGGATGCCGGCGAGGGACACCCGTGGCCGTGCGTCGACATCGGCGCCCTGATGCCCGAGCTGGCCCGGGCGCAGCGGCGCTGGGCCCTGCTGGCACACCGGTCGGCAGGGGCACCGGAGCCGGGGCAGGTGTTCGCGTTGGCGCGGGCGGTGGTGTGCGGGTGGTGGGAGCAGGAGGCGTTCTGGGAGCGGGAGAGACTGTGGGGGCTGCGTCTGGAGCTCCTATCACGCCCACGGCTATTGCACCCTCCTGCCGAGACTACGAGGCAGGCGACAAATCCACCGATGGTGATTCCGAGTTTTATTTCGTCCCAGTGGTTGCTGGTCCATTGTTTGGTGTTGTCCCAGGCGGGACCAAAGTTGCCCTTCATGAGGTTACCCAGGATGCCGTCTTTCTCGCGCTGTTCGTCCGCGGCTTTCCTCTTGACGTCTGCTACCGCCTTGGCATTGTAGTGGTAGAAGACCTTGTACGTGCTGGGGTTGGCGCGGTAGGCGCGGTAGCGTTTCTGGGACTCCTTGTCTTTCTTGGGGGTTTGCTTCCAGACCCATTTTCCGTTCTTTTTGGTGTAGCCAGCGGTCATTCCGCGGTCGTCGGCCCATCGGTCGTCGTTGTAGGTCGCTCCGCCAGCGGGGCCGTCGGGGCGTAGGCCGTCTGGGTCAGATTTGGTGAGCGGGCTGTTGTGGGCGTAGCTGTAGGCATTCATCTGGGCCGGGTCGTCGTGGTCAATGACAGGATCGACGGAGAGGAAGCGGCCGAGTGTGGGGTCATACTCGCGGGCGCCGAGGTGAGTCAGTCCCGTGGGGTCGTTGGTGCCGCCGACGAAGCCGCGGGTGCCGAAGGCGGTGGATTGTTCGGAGCGGAGTCCACCGAAGGGAGGTTGCTTGCGGCGGGTGATGGCCAGGGTGGCGGTCGCATGGCTGTCATGGCGGTGCCCTGGTCGTCGGTAAGCAGGTAGGAGATATTCGTGCCCTGCCGCACGCCGACGGTTTCCCCGTTGTGGGTGTAGTAGCGGGTGCCGGTCTTCGTACCTCCAGCGGCAACGTGCAGTTCGTTTCCGCCCGGGAGGGTGAGGGTGCTGGAGCCATCGCCGTTCTTGGCGATCAGCCGGTTGCCGTCGGCGTCGTAGAGGTAGCTGGTGGTCTTGCCTGCCTCGGTAAGGGTGGCAAGGTGACCTTCGGTGTCCCAGGTCAGGTCCTGGGTACGGGCGCCGATGGTCCGCTTTTTGGTGTTGCCGGCCTCGTCGTAGGTGAAGCTGCTGGCCTGGCCGTCGTTGGAGCCGCCCTTGATCACGGCTTGCTGAACGGCGTGCGGCATGTCGATGACGCCCGTGCTCACATCGGGGTGCGCTGGCACACCGGCGCCGTCGACGAGATCACCTGCGACCGGCGTACCAACCGCAACCCCACCCGAGCCGTCGATATCGTCCGCGAACTGTTGGATGTCTGCAGCGACGCCGAGATCGCCGAACACCTCAACAGCCTCGGATTCACCACCGGCAACTGCCGCCCCTTCACCGTGAACTCCATCCGTCACATCCGGGCCCAGCACGCGATCGGCTCCCGGCGCAACAACCCAACCGAACCAGGCGAGATCACCGTGCCCGAGGCTGCTCGGATCCTCGGCATCCACGAAGCCGCGATCTACCCATGGATCCGCAGCGGCGAAATGACCGCCCGCCAGGCACGACACCGCCGCTGGTGCATCACCGGGGACAACGACGTCGAGGCGTACTGGAAACAGCGCGTGGCAACTTCCTCCCACCTCAAGCGACGAGCGAACACCAACTGCAAGACAGGACAGGCAGTATGAAGCCGACTTCCCAGGTCCGCACGATCGCGGGATACCTCTGGCCCAACTCGCCTGCGGCGAAGTCGGCAAGGGCCTGCTCGGCGGCCTCCGCATGGCGCGCGGCCGCACTCCTGCACACCATCGTGCAGCTCGAACCGCTCCCCCACCGCAACAGCCTCTTCGCCGCCTTCGTCACCAGCCAGTACCTGGACCAGTCCGGGGAAGGCATCGACTCGCCCTACGGAGCGCTGTCCGACCTGGTCAGAAAAGCCCGTGAGAGCCGGCTGAAGATCTACGACATCACAGACACACTCCGCTCCTGGCGCATCTGAACGGCCCGCGCCGGCCAGCGGACGAGCGGCCCCCGCGCTGCTCCCGGGCCTACGCGGAGACGGGAGGGGCCGTCGGTCGGCCAGTGTTCTGCGCTGTGCCCAGGTGGAGTGCGGGCGCCTGGGGCAGTACTCGGGCCAGGTCGCGGGATATGCGTTCGGCTTCTCCGCGTACCTGGGCGGGGATATCTCCGCGCTCGGCGACGAGTCGGCTGAAAATGGGTGTTTCCTGGAACACGGCTGGTTCTGCTCTCTCTGTTGGGGTCGGGGCGGTGAGGGTGACGAGCGTGCGGCCTTGCGCGACACCCTACGACGCGGCGCTGACAACGCGGTCCGTGCCCGTTCCAGCTCGCCGCCGCCCCGCGCTGGTCGCCTTCTTCAGCATCGCCGCAGGTCCTCACCTTACGGGCGGGGTCCCTGCGAGGGGGGCCGTGGGCGTCGCGCCGTGCAGCGTCGTTCCCGCTGGGCGGTCGGCGCGGGAGGCTTCAGGACGATCGGGCAAGGGTCGGGCGAGGGCGGCGGCCGACTGCTCAAGACACAGGCACGTGGTCGCTTGTACCTCCGGGGTTCTTCGCTGCGCCGCCTGCAGCGCTTCGAGGTCCTCGACCCGCGCGCAGAAATCCTCGTAGGAGGCGGCAGGCGCCTCGGCTGCGAGGCGCTCATCGGGATCGGGCTGCGGGGCGCCGGGGCAGGGCTGTCGTCCATGCCTTGATCCGCCTCACTGACCTGCAGGGGTGTTTCCACGTTGCGGGTCCGGTGTCGAGCCTTTGTACAGAGCACCGGGGAGGCCGGCGAGGTACTGCCGCTTGGCTTCCAGGTCCGCCCAGACGTCCGGGCTCCCCCAGGCAGAAGACCCGTCGGAGTCCTGCTGGGCAGAGGCGGGGCCGGCGCCCTGTGCGTCGGGCCGCGTCCCGCGCATCCGCCTCCATGCCGCGCGGTAGGACCGTCCGCGCTCCAGCGCCGGATCCAGGTCGGCTCTCAGGTCTGCTGGCCCGCCCGGACTGGGATTGCACTCGCCTGGCCACCGGCCCGGCGTATCCGGGCTGGTGTCTTCCGCTCCGGGCGCCGCTGGCATGAAGTCCGCTGACGTGGTCTGGCGGAACTGGGAGATATAGGATACGGCATTACGACTCATGTGTGGGCGAGGGCCCGGGCCCTCGCTGGTTGCAGGGCTGAGGCGGCGGTGCAGCAGGCCGCATCCTGCACTGCCACGGGCTTCGACTCCCTTCTTTCCCAACGGTGGTTCGATCCCGGCCGACGAGCGGACTTGCGCCGCTAACACCAACCCCCAACACAGTGCCGTTGGGCATCGCCGTGCTGCCCTGACGCACCCCCAGGTGCTTTCTCCCGCCTGTCCTCGCCCGCCGCCTCGCCTTTCGGAGCCCAGCCGATGACGACCCCTCGTGTCCCTGACGTTCTCACCATGACCACCGCCGGTCTGACAGCGATGAGCGACGCCCCTGCGTGGATGGCGCTCACCATCGCGCTCCCGCCAGTGCTCACGCCATGGCCCGGATGTTCAACGAGGTGCTCGCCGGCATCTCCCGCTTCCACACGGCCACGATGCGAAAACAGAGTAATTCTCAATACCTGTGGACGGCCATCTGGTTGGCGCCTACGCAGTTGCGCAAAGTTCGTCGCTGGCTGCAGACTTCGCGCGCCCTTGCCGCCGCCTTTGTCATGACGACTGCCGCGTGGATATGGCGTCGGCTCTCTCACCGCCCGCCGACTCACCTTGAATCCGGCGGAACTCGTCCTCGCCCCACCCCGAAGTCATCGGGTGGCTGAACTGGCCGCCTCTCCATGGACTGCCGAGTCTCGGCAGTCCATGGACCAGCGTCCAAGGCATACGCCGCGGAGACGGACCGGGTTGCTGGACTGGCGAGGGTTGCGAAGGACCACGGGTCCTGGGCCGACGATGCCAAAGACGTTGCCCTTCCACATTACGATCCCCCAGGCCAGGAAGCTGGGCAGCAGCGTCGAGGCGATCGCGTCGACGGAGGCACTGACGCCGCAGCTCGGCAACGGTCGCTTACGATGCCACGACCGCGTCCCCTACCGGGACCTGGGCCCGGACTGGGCAGCCCGCCGTTTCAGCCCTGCTCAACGCGCCAAGCGCCTGACCGCCCAGCTCGAGGCCCTGGGCTACGACGTCACCGTCCAACGCGCCTCCAGTCCGCCCGAGTTGTGAACTCCATGCCGTTCATTGCCCTCCGCGGCAGCCCGGAGGGCACTGAACCCTGCCCCGGAACTTTGGGATTCACATCTCAGCGACCGCCTTCTTCGCTCAGGACAAGATGAGGTAGACACCGTGACACGGTGTCGTTTCATCGATGCGGAGAAGGCATCGGAGGTTAATCCTGCAGGTCACAGCGTTGCGTTTCTGTGCCGTGTGCTGGGAGTGCCCCGTTCCACCTACTACGCGCACAGAGCGTCACGGCCGGCCCGGACGGTGCGGGAGCGGGCCGAGAAGATGCTGGTGGGCGAGATCCGGGTGCTTCACGCCGGATCTCGCGGTGCCTACGGGGCTCCGCGGATCCACGCCGCCCTGCGGCGGGCCGGGCGGGTGGTGAACTCCAAGAAGATCGAGCGGCTGATGCGCAAGCATCGGATCGTCGGGATCACCCGCCGTCGGCGGCGGGGCCTGACCCGGCAGGCGAAGCGGGCGCCGATCGTTTACCTGATGGTCGCGCAGATCAGCGTGAGCCTGCCTGAGACCGGAGTTGCGCCGGGGATGATCCCTGTGGTGATGCTCGCGCTGTTACCCGTTACGGCAGTGATGCTTACCGCGATAGGCGTACCACCGACGGTCAGATTGGCTCCGACGGGGATACTGGCGGGGGTGGTGGGACAGGTCGCAACGATCCACGTGACCGGCATCGAGGTCTTCACCGACCCCGACGGCGAGAACCAGCTCCACGACGGCGACGTGGTGCAGCCCGGCACACGCCTGTGGGCCCGCAGCACCTCCGACGCAGAACCACAGGGCTTCGTCCTCGAACGGGTGGCCACCTTGCTGGAAGGGACCGTTCTGCTCTACGACGGAACGAACCCAGGCCTGGAAACCGCCCAGAAACTCATCCTGGCACGGGAAACCGAGCTGGTGGTACGGGCCGGCGCGGTACTCGACCGGTTCGCCGCGGGCGGTCTGCAGATCACCAAACGGATCCTCGGCGATGGAGCGGGCCACCAAGGACGGATCACCATCGATGTGATCTGCCGTGACCCGAACACCTCCCAGGAGCAGCACCACACGGTCGCCTTCCCTGCCGGCGCGTCGGCCGGCGACCACAGCCGAACGATCAGCGGCATTCCCGCAGGCAGCATGTGCACGATCACCGAGCCCAGAGGCGGCGACAACGACCAGGTCCACCATGTGGGCGATCCCGTCATCGAGCCGGCAACGGTCACCATCGTGGCAGGCGAGACCCAGCAGCGCCGACACCTTCGAACAGTCCACGGGTGACGTGGAGATCGACAAGACCATCAAGGGGCCGGGCGCCGGGAGGCAAGGAAAGGTGGTCATCCGGCTCGACTGTGACGTGCCGGGCGGCGGTTTCGACCGGCGGTTCGTCATCAACGCCGGAACCACAGCCGGCACATACCGTCAGCCGGTCGTCAGCGGCGTCCCCGCCGGCACACGCTGCGCCGTCACCGAAATCTCAACCGGCGAGAACAAAGAGGTCAGACTCGCCAGGGTAACCATCAACCCCACCACCCTCACGGTCCGAGCCGGCGTCACCAGCCGCATCTCCATCACCGACAAGTACGACAGGCACGGCAAGACCGGCAAGGATCACAAGGGCGGCAAGGGCGGCAAGCGGGCCGCTTCCCTTCCCGGCACCGGTACTGCCCTGCAGACCGGGCGCATGGCCGCAGGCAGTCTCACCCTGGTACTGACCGGCTGCCTCACGGTCGCTGCGGCCAGGCCGACCCGCAGACGCCACGAACGCCTCTGACCTCTCAGGACACGGAGCGGGATCAGCCACTCCGAGTGGGGCCGCCGACCATCAGGCCATCAGGTCGGCGGCCTCACCGCATCACCACACACGACACCGAGCCCCCAGCCTGCGTGGTCAGTACGCAGCCGTTCCGCGCCTCGCACGACGCAACCCGCCCGCCTGCACAAGACATGCCGAAGACCCACCCCATCAGGGGAATCCAGGAGAACAGGTTCAGACGCCAAGCCTGGCCACTGCCCAGAGAACAACGAGGTCCAGCGTCATCACGCTGATCGTCCGCAAGGAACGCCCGCACCCCGGCGCGCAGTTGCGGCTCACCGACGCCGACGGACTGCGGCTCACCGCGTTCGCCACCAACACCACCAACACCCCGATCGCCGCACTCGAACTGCGGCACCGCCAGCGAGCCCGGGCAGAGGACCGCATCCGCAACGCGCGCGCCGCTGGCCTGCGGAATCTGCCCCTGCACGAATCAGCTCAGAACCGCATCTGGCTGGAGATCGTCCAGCTCGCGCTCGACCTGCTGGCCTGGCTGCCCATGCTCGCCCTGACCGGCAAACCGAGGCTCTGGGAGCCCCGCCGTCTGCGGCTACGACTGTTCTCCGCCGCGGCCCAGCTGGTCACCACCGCACGCCGCCGGCACCTGCGATTCACCCGCCACTGGCCCTGGACCGACGTCATCACCAACGCGATCCAGCGGCTCGACGCCCTCCCGAACCCTGGGTGACGAGCAGCAACCACCCGTCCCAACGAGTAGCACCACCCACCACCGGAGCCGTGGAACTCGGCGCCAACCCGACGCGACAGCCGGGCCATCGGCCTACCCGTCACCGACCCGACAAGCAGAATTGCGCCACCGGAGAACCCGACGGCCCGTCACGAAAGATAGAGGTTAGAGGACAAGCGCCGAGGGCGAGCAGAATCGTGCAAGGGTCTGCGAGTTAAATGACAAAAGCTTCCATTGGGCGATGACCTATGCCACTGTCTGTGCATTCGCTGACCGCGACGAACATAGTGTCAGCAGGCCATGTCTAGACCGCTGACCAGGCGGCGATTTGGTCCATCTGTCATCCCGCAGCAGATCGCCTCCGCGGTTCATTTTCCGCTATGTACGCGCTCTGCTCATGCATGAGGAGCCTATTGTGAGCACCCCTGCCATCGAGTCCGAGACGAACGCCTGCTCCGCTTGGGCGACCATTGATTGGTTCTCTGATGCTCTGGATAAGACTTTCTTTGAGGAAAGGTTCGTTGGCAACTTCTCCGGGCTGGCCGTTACTCCCGAAGGTTATATAGCTGCCCTTTCGGACCGTTCGGTGCTTTTCCATCTGGACCCGAGCACACACGAGCCCGTCCGTGTTATCGAAGTGTTTGATGAGGACGGTGAGGCGGTCGACTTCGAGGGTATCGTCTACGACCACGACGGCACCTTCCTGGCCGCGTCCGAGGAGCCGGCCATTCGCCGCTATACCCCGGAGGGCAAGCCCCTCAGCAGGCTCCAGGTCCCGGCGCGTCTCATGCTCGCGAAGAAGACCCGGACCGGGCGGGCTGGGCTCAACGACTGCTTCGAGGGGCTCACTATCCTGCCCGACAGCCTCACTCTGGTCGCATCCATGGAAGCCTCTCTCAAGGGTGACGACGTCTCCTACGTGCGCTTCCAGACATGGGAGCGCGACGCCCTGGATGAGGAGTTCGAGATTGGTGCGCAGTGGGCGTATCAGCGCGACGAAGGGCTGTCGCTCTCCGAGATCTCCGCGGTCGGGGACGGACGGCTGCTGGTGCTGGAACGCGGTTTCGAAAAGAGCATCGGCAACATCGTTCGGCTCTACCTCGCGGACCCGCGTGACGCGGACGATGTTACCGAGGTCGAGATTCTGCACGGTCAGGACGGCGTGCGGGCCATCGGCAAGACCTTGCTGGTCGACCTTGTAAACTGCCCGCCGCTCGGTGCCACCAACAAGCAGCCACAGGAGAATCCGCTGCTCGGCAACGTCGAGGGCCTGGCCATCACCGAGTCTCTCCCGGACGGACGACTCAAGATCCTCATGGCGACCGACGACAACCAGAGCGACACCCAGATCACCCGTCTGTACGGCATGACCATCCGGCTGCCCGAGTTCTGAGTCCAGTCCGATCTGTGTTTGCGCTGTGGATAGATCCCAGACCGTCCCGACGGACCGTCGATGTAGGGCGCCTTTGACCTTGCGCCTTCGCGAGGTGGCGTGTGCCATTGGTGGTTGGCCGAGCTTCTTCAGCGTTGCCGCTCCAGGTGAGGATAGCTTTGGCGATTGACGTCTTGCCGTTTTGCATCGGGATCTGCGGAAGATTCGCCAGGACTTCAGGCGTGCCACGCCGCGTTCGACCGGTGCCCGTGTCGCGATGAGGGCCTGGCGTCTGATGCCGGTGGTCACCCAGGGGCCGTCGGCCTGGTAGGCGAGGTCGGCCAGGATGGGAACGCCCTGGCGCTCGCAGATGCGGATGATCCGGTGGGTGCGGGCAGCAGTCAGGTCGTGAGCTCGGCCCGGCAATGCGGGTGAGATCCCACAGCAGCCGACCGCTTGGATCGGTGACCACCTGCACGTTCACCCCGTGGCAGCGGTGCTTGTGGGAGTAGTCGGCCCGTCCGTCACCGACCCGGTCGCACTCGGCAAGAGTTCCGTCCAGCAGGACGAAGTAAGGCCCGGGTGTGGGCCAGGCTACACCGGGTCATCCTCGACGAGCTCGGCGCGCGGGGTGAACCGGACCGGTCGCGCCGCGCGATCGACTCCGCCGACGTCCGCGCCTTCAAAGGGGGCAGCTGACGGGACTGAACCCCGGCCGACCGCGGCAAGAACGGATCGAAAATCCACCTGCTCGTCGACCGGTCCGGCCTCCCGATCTCGATGGCTATCTCCGCCGCGACCACGCTCGACAGCCTCGCCTTGCAGCCCTTCGTGCAGGGCATTCCACCCGTCCGCAGTCCACGCGGACCGCGGCGTCCCCAACCATGCAAGCTGCACGGCGACAGGGGCTACGACCACCAGCGCCGATGGCGGGCGATGCAGGGCATCACACCCCGCATCGCCGCCGCGGCAAGGAAGACTACGCCTGGCTGGGCCGGCACCGCCGGGTCGTCGAACACACCATGTCCTGGCATCGCGCAACCTGTGCAAGCCGGGACAGAAAACGACCTCCTGTTCTTGCCTAACGAGTTCGTGCACGGTAGGCAGTGAGACGTCGGTCTCCTGATCGTTGATCATGGTCGTGTGGTGGAGAACGCGACTCGTGCAGTGATCATCAGCAACCGGCGGATCACGGGCCTGACGGCCGATGTGATTGCTGAACTCGTTGCTGAGATAGGCCAGTTGTGGCACGAGCGCCACCAGGCCAGGCTCTCTTCCAGGCAGCGGGAGCGGGCAGTGGGCGCTGGCGCAAAGCACCGGCTGGTGTTCGTCGATCGGCTGCTCGCCACCCTGGTCCATCTCCGTCACGGGACAACCCACGACGTGCTGGCCTGCTGGTTCAGCGTGGACCGCTCGACCATCACCCGGGCCATTGGCGAGATACGGCCCCTGCTCGCCGAGCGGGGGTGCACCGTCAGCCCCGACGTGCGGCTGCGAAGTCTGGCCGAAGTCGTCGACCATCTCGGCGTGACCGGGAAGGTCGGCATCATCGACGGCACCGAGATCCGAGTCCGCCGCCCGGCCGCCGGACGCAAGGACCGGGACAAATTCATTTCCGGCAAGAACAAGCAGAACGCCGTCAAATCCATGATCGTCACGGATAGCGAAGGCCGCGTGCTGTTCTGCAGCCCAACCAAGCCCGGAAGCTGCGCGGACATTACCCACGCCCGCCAGTTAGGGCTGGTCAAGCTCCTGGCCGACGGCCCCGCCGTAGAGATCCTCGCCGACGCCGGCTACCAGGGTCTCGGTGCCCAGACCGGCGGACGCGTAGTGACACCACCGCACCGCAAGTTCAAGAAGAACGCCCCGGACTGGTACGAGGAGATCTACGAACGACAGCGCAAAGCGCACTCCTCACGTCGCATCCGCGTCGAGCACGGCATCGCCCACCTGAAAAACTGGCGCGCCCTGGCCCGCCACCTCGGCCGCCGCGAACACATCAGCGACACCGTCCAAGCCATCGCCGGCCTGCTGTCCCACCAACAGATTACGGAGCTCAAATCCACACGGCAGATGTGAACCCCGAGCCCCACAGACGTCCTCGACGTCTCACTGCCTACCGTGCACGAACTCGTTAGTGCGCCAGTATGAATCCTGACGCTGACAGCGGTGTCCTGATTTCTATCGACGGACTTGCCGCAGGCGGCATGTGCGTTCATTCAAGAAGCCGCCGTGTGGGGCCGTGAAGGAGTGTTCGAATTCGTTCTGGACGGCACCGGACCCGCCAGTGTCGAGCCACGCAGCGCCGCTGGCCGACCTGCTCCAGCACGGCCCTCAGCGCCCGTGGGGCGTCCAGTCGGCGACCCCGACAAGCAAGGGCGCTGACCGGAGTCGCAGCATCGGCGTGTCCTATAGAGGCAGTCGGCCAGGTGCTGACCTGCCATGGTCGGGGCTGGGCACCGCCTTGGCAGGACCCGTGGTCGGGACGCGTCGCAGATGTGCTTTGGTCAGCGGTCCACAACGGGCAAGACATGCATCACCGCCCCATTCGCCGATGGATTACCCGCATCGCCATCTGACCGCGCCGGGCCGGAACGGTCGTGGGGGGGGCGTGGGGCTAGATGCCCGCGGGTGCTATCGCGGCGGCAGGACCTCGCTGGGAGCGGTGGGTTTTGATGCCGGGATTCCCCGCGGTGATGGTGCGGGGGTCGACGGCTTCGCCAGGCGATCCTTCGGCGTAAAGGCCGTGAGGAATGCTGTCGCGGTCGTGCGGCAGGAGGTAGAAAACGCGGCGTCTGTACAGGCCGCTATCGGGGTCGGGTTCGGCCTCCTGGCCGAGGAGGGCGTAGCCGACCATGCGTCCGTCGCGGGCGTAGGGGGGACGGTTGTTGCGGCGTCGGGTCTTGTCGAGGGCCTGGCGGACGTAGTCGAGGTCGTCGAGGGACTCCAGCCAGACCACGTCGCGTTCGTGGGCGAGGTCGCTCTCGGTCAACAGCGAACTCATGGCTGCTGCCCCTCCTTCGTATGCCGGCTCCGGTGGTGGAGCGTGGCCTGGCGTGTGTATGTGCTGCAGGTGTTTCTACCCGGACCGGCGGCCGCTGCACGCGGGGCCGGATGTTCATGGTAGAGCGGTAGCGGGTGCGGGTGCAGAGCGCGTGGCGTGGAATGAGGCTGGTGGCGGCAAATCATGCGCTCTCCAGCTCCAGCAGAAGGCCGAGGCCGGGGTAGTACTTGCGCCCGTTGGACTTGATCATGTCGGCGGGTGAGGCTAGTCCGAGTTCGGCGCGGACGCGGGTGGCGAAGGCCCTGGTCGTGGCGGCGCGGATGCCTTCCCCGGTGGTGCACCAGCCTTGGTACTTCTCGTAGAGGAGGCCTTGTTCCACGCGCAGGTCGGGGGTCTCGCCGTCGCGGGTGCAGCATTCCTCGAGGAAGCGTCCGATGTGATCTTCGGTGCTGGCGTAGGCGGTGGTGGCGAGGCGGACCTGGTCAGGGCCGTCGAGGGGGTCGCGGGTGGCGAGGTAGCGGCGGGCGCCCTCGATGAGCCAGTGCAGGATGCCGGGGCCTTCGTCGCGTACGAGTTCGAAGGCAAGGTTGTCGATGCGGCGTTCGGCGGGGACGGTGCGGGTGAACGGCAGCAAACGGATCCGGCGCCAGAATGCGAAGCCTCCGACGGCGACCTCGGGGCGGTGGTTACCGAGGAGCCACAGGTGGTGGGTAGGGGTGAATGAGAAGTAGTCCTGCCGCATCCGGCGGGCCTTGATCTTGTCGCCGCCAGTCAGGAGCCGGACGCGAGCCTCGTCGAAGCGGTCGTTAGGCTTCAGTTCGCTGCACACCACCAGGCGGCGGCCGTGGAGTTCGGTGAGCTCGGTGGAGTGCTCGGAGAAGGCGCCTCGGTCCATGAGGAAGCCGGGCGGGGCTGCGTCGGCGTAGTCGCCGAGGATCTGCAGGGTGACGTCCATGAGGGCCGACTTGCCGTTCTTGCCCTCGCCATGGAGGAACGGCAGGACCTGGGCGCCGACGTCGCCGGTGATGGAGTAGCCGAGCAGCAGGTGCAGGAAGCGGATCATTTCCCGGCCGGCGTCGTCGTCGCCGAAGGTGTCGGCCAGGAACCTGTGCCAGCGGGGGGTGTCCATCTTTTGCGGGGCAACGCTGGTGGCCCGGGAGTGGAAATCCTTGTTCGGATCGGGCTTACGGAGCTGCCCGGTGTAGAGGTCGACGACGCCCCCGGGGGTGCACAGGGCGTAGGGGTCGCCGTCGAGGACGTCAGGGTCGACGGACAGGTCGGGGGAAGCCTTGGCCTGGGTGAGGAAGGCCTGCTGGCCGGTAGTGGAGAGGGCTCGCTCCTTGTGCTTGGCGAGCTGCTTGTTGGTGTAGTGGCCGGTGGGATCGGTCGTGGGGAGGTCTTCGGCCATTTCCCCGGCCGCCCACAGCGCGGCTTTCTCACCGCCGGTGCGCTTCCAGCGGTAGCCGTCCCAGGCGAACCAGCCGAGGCCTTCTACATGCCGGAACTGGTCGCGGTAGCGCTGGATGAACAGGCGCGCGTTGCCGCGGTCGCTCAGGGACGGCGGCAGGGGTGCGACGGGTGCAGGTGTCCAGCTGGCGCCCGTCACTGGCGCGGTGTCAGTGGCCTGTGCGGGCAGCCGTGCGCCGGGAGTCTCCGTGTCGCCGGACTGGAGGTCGAGTTCGAGCATCTGCTGAGCGGCGGCGTGTGGATCAAACCGCGGCGTGTCCTCGGCGCTGCTCATGAGAGTCCTTCAAGGCGGAAGGGACGAGCGGCCCCGGCTCTCAGGGCGTCGTCGATGACTCGTTCGTTGCGGGTGCTCTGCCAGGGGCGGGCGGTGTGGGCTGCCAGCAGCAGGTGCTCCCGGGCGGCTTCCTGGTCGAGGTGGCCGGCCGCGACGAGGCCGCCTGCGGTGTAGGCGGCCCGGTTGAGCTTCTCGGTGAAGGCGGTTCCCTCAGGGGCGGCCGCGCACTGGGCCACGTGCTGCAGCAGTGGCGCCAGGACGCGGGCAGCGGTCTGCGGCCTGCCCTGGCGCTGCCGGCGGGCCGGGGCGGGCGGTGCCGGGCGTTTGGGGGCGATGACGTGGCCGGTGCGGGCCAGTTCCTCGCGCAGCCAGTCGGGCAGCGGTGCCGGCAGCCGGACCGGACCTTCAGCCCGGTAGGTGCCGTCCTTAGTGCGGGTGCCGGGCGCGACGATGTAGCCGCCGTGGGCGCGGACGTCGACCTGCCAGGCCAGCGCCACCTTCGGGCTGGAGCCCGTGGAGCAGCGCAGCCGTTCCTCGGGGCGGGCGTTGCGGTACCAGATGTGCAGGCCACCCGAGGGGGTGCGCACGCGCAGGGTGGCCTCGTCGTGGGCCGGGTCGGGCTCGCGGCGTAGTGCTGCGAGCAGGGCCAGAGTGTCGAAACCGGAGGCCAGGCCTGCCAGGTTGACCGACTCGTGGATTGGGATGCCAGGCAGCAGCCGGTTGCGGTCCGGGACCGGGGCCGGGTGTGCGTCGACGTCGATGACAACCAAGTCCGCCGGACCGCAGGCGATCCCGACACCCGCCGAGGGCTCGGCCGTCCACCACGCGTCGATACGCGCTCGGTTCAGCGTTGCGGCGTGGAATCCGTGGCACGGCCTGCCGGCGGACAGGCACGGGCAGTCCTGAGCCCGGTGAGCCTGCCCCTTGCAGGAGGCACAGTTCGCGGCAGGCGTCTTACGGCCCGCGGCCAGGGGGTGGACCGGCCAGCCCTGCGCCGCACACCAGTGGGCGACGGCGTGGGGCAGCCCCGCAGGGGCGGAGGGCGAGCGAGTCTCACCAGAGCGCGGCACGCGGTCCTCGTCAGGGTCTGGGCGGTCAGTACGGTCCCTGACGGAAAAACAGCAGGCCACGGGCGTGGATGATGCCACCTCAGGGACCGAAGGGACTGGGGTCGCAAAGAGTGTAGGCCCCCGGTCGCTGAAGCCTCGCACCTTCCCCCCGCGCGCCGGGTACCAATTTCTTGAGTCCCTTGAGTCCCTTCGCCCCTGACGGACAAACAGACGGCCATCCGGGTGCACACATTTGCTCCATTTCGCGTGCGACTGGGAGGATTAGGGAACGACTGACCAGTTAGGGCAGCGCGGCAGCTTCCCTCACCCCGCGGCTCAGGGACCCAAGAGACCGGTACGGCGGAAGAACGCCAGGCCACATCGGGCGGAAAAACCCCCGAGGGGGGCCTGGGGCAGTCGCAGTCTCAGGGTCTGAAGATCAGCCCCTGGTAGGGGCGAGCCACTTCCCAGACCCTGCGTATTTGCGCAGGTCACAGCCCTAAAGGCTAGAGGGCAGGGACCGAAGGGACTGGGATCCCTAAGTTATGAGCTGCACAGGAATGCATCTTTCACACGCGTGGGCGCGTACGAACAGAGACACGCAGTGCTACGTGATAACTGGAAATTTGGGTCCCTTGAGTCCCTGAAGAGAGATCCTCACCGCGCTGACCTGCACAAACAGGCAAGGGACGGAAAATGTGAGGCGAACCTTCGCCGTCCCTGCTTTGGTCCCTCCCACGAGGACCGGCTTGCCGGGACCCACATCTGAATCGTCTTGAGGGTTCTGTTGTCAACCCCGGACGTGCCGCGCGCAGCGGCAGTCCGCATCCCGCGCGGGGCGGGACCTGTGTGCCGAGCTCGCCGCGTACGCCCGCCCGCACCGGAAAAACCTTGCCCGGCTCTTGCGGATGACGTAGGTTGGGCTCGCCAACGCGGGGTGGAGCAGCTCGGTAGCTCGCTGGGCTCATAACCCAGAGGTCGCAGGTTCAAATCCCGCCCCCGCTACGAACATCCGGCCCCTCCGACATCGCGTCGGAGGGGCCGGATCCGTTGTCCCTGCCAGAGAGCGGCGGGCGGTCAGAGCTCGCCCAGCGAGGGACAGCACGGAGGATCAGACGTACTGCCCTGTGGCGGTGCAGCTGGCAGCTTTGTGTCCGGGCTGCAGGCGGTGAGGGTCGTACCAGGAGCGGCACAGGGCGGCGAACTCCTCCTGGCGCCGGGCCGGCAGGTCCTGGGTGTGCTGCAGGTGGCAGTCGAGGACATGCACGCTGTCTTCGAAGGGTTCGAAGCCCAACCGGGACCAGACCCCGGCCCGTTTGGCGGCGGCCTCCTGGTGCTGCTCCTCGGTCATCGATGGGCTGAAGTACGGCAGGTTGTCCCACGTTGACCAGACGTATCTGCGGCTGGCCACGTACCGGGTCGCGAACGCCACCCTCATCGAGCACCAGGCGTCCATCGGCCTCGCGCAGGTGTGGGGCGGCGGGGTGGTCGCCTCCGTGGACGGCATGCGGTTCGTCGTCCACGTCCCCTCCGTCTACGCCCGGCCGAACCCGAAGTACTTCGGGCGCCGGGGCGGCGCGACGTGGCTGAACATGATCAACGACCAGGCGGCGGGGCTCGGCGGGAAGGTGGTGGCTGGCACCCCGCGCGACTCCCTGTACGACCGGGACGGCGGCAAGCGCCCGGAGACGATCGTCAGGGACACCTCCTCGTACTCGGACATCGTCTTCGGACTCCTCACCCTGGCCGGGTTCGCGTACGCGCCGCAGCTCGCGGACCTGCCGGACCAGAAGATGTGGCGCACCGACCGCACCGCCGACTACGGCGCCTTCCAGGAAGCGGCCCGCGGCCGGGTCGACCTCACTCGGATCGAACGCCACTGGGAGGACATCCTGCGCATCATCGGCTCCGTCCACACCGGCGCCGTGCGCGCGTACGACGTGATCCGGATGCTGTCGCGGGACGGGCGGCCGACCCCGCTGGGAGACGCGATCGCGCACTACGGGCGGATTGCCAAGAGCCTGCACATCCTGCGCTGGCCGACGATCCCGGCTACCGCCGCCAGATCAAGGCGCAGGCCAACCTCCAAAAGGGCCGCCACTCCCTCGCCCGGAAGATCTTCCACGGCCGTTCCGGGCAGCTCTACCAGCGCTACCAGGAGGGCATGGACGACCAGATGGGCGCGCTTGGCCTGGTCCTGAACGCCGTCGTGCTCTTCAACACCCGGTACATGGACGCCGCTGTGAACCAGCTGCGCACGGACGGGTTCGATGTACACGACGAGGACGTTGCCCGCCTTTCCCCGTTCGTGCGGCAGCACATCAACATGCTCGGCCGGTACTCGTTCAAGCTGCACGAGCTGCCCGGCGGGATGCGCCGCTGCGTGACAAGGACGCCATCGACGACGAGTGACGTCATACGATGGCTCGTCGTGGTCGCCACCATCTTGACCTAGGCGTCTGCGCTGGCCAGGCCCTGGAGAGGGGTTCGAGAGCCGTCAACCGGCCGGAGCTGTTACGGCTTCGCGGATCCGCTCGGCCGCCCGGCGTGCCCGGTACGCCTTCTGTCGGCTGGCGGGCCGGTCGTAGACGGCGTCCCGGCGGTGACCGCGGCCCAGGGCGAACCGGTCCGGCTTCTCGTCGTTGGTCAGGTTCCCGTTCATCGGGGTGAGCGCCCGACGGCGAGCCGGCCCGGTGCGTGGGGCGGGGCCGACTCCTGGTATCAGTGCGGCGTGACGTTGCCTGCTGGCTGATTACTTCGCCTGGGAGAGCGAGACCGCGTCGGGGCCGGCGGGGAATCGCAGCTGGCCGGTCGTGTCGTGCACGGCTCGCCACACTGTCTCGGCGACGTCGCTCTCCTTGGTGAACAGGTCCTGGCTCGTGAAGTCGCCCATGACCTTCTTCGCCCATGGTGCGTAGGGCGCCGGGACCAGCTCGTCCACCGAGGCGCCCTTCGTCGCGTTGGCCGCGAAGTTCGTCGTCAGGCAGGCGCCCGGCTGGACCGTCTTCGCCTGTACACCGAAGGGCGCGAGCTCGAGCGCGAGGGATGCGGTGAAACCCTCGATGGCCATCTTGCTCGCCTTGTAGAGGGCCGAGAGCGGCATGTGGCCCAGCACCACGCTGGATGTCACGTTGACCACCACGCCGGAGCCGCGCTCGCGGAACTGGGGCAGCACCGCCTGCGTCGTCGCCATCACGCCGAACGTGTTGGTCTCGAAGACCTCCCGCACTCGGGCCATGGGGGTGCCCTCGAACACGCTGATCGATGGGACGCCCGCGTTGTTGACCAGGACGTCGATGGGCCCGGCTGCCTCGAACGCGGCGGTGATGCTCTCGGGCCTGGTCACGTCGAGCTCGATGACGCGGAGCCGGTCCGACTCAGGAAGGACGCCTGGACGTGGCGTCCGCATCGTGGCGATGACGCTCCACCCCTGCGAGTGGAAGTAGAGGGCGGTCTCCCGCCCGTACCCGGATGAGGTACCAGTGATCAGAACGCTCTTCATGGTGTGCCCCTTTGCGATGTGGTGGGATCCATACGGGTGGGCAGGCATTTTCCTGCTCCACGGGAGAACCGGTGATCCCATTGAATCGCTCTGACCTGCGGAGATAGTAAAACTATCCTCGCTACTCCTTGCGCGATCCTCCAATAATGCCCCCCCGGCTCAGGGCAGGAGACCTGCCGGGGCACGCACGACCTGACGCAGGCGGACGGCGTCCTGGCTGGGGGGCGCGCCGAACTGGCGGCGGTACTCCCGGCTGAACTGTGACGGGTTGTCGTAGCCGACGCGGTGGCCGACTCCGGTGACGTCTCCGGGGTGGGTGGCGAGCAGCAGCCGGGCCTCCTGCAGCCGGATCTGCTTCTGGAACTGGATGGGGCTCATCGCGGTCACCGCTTGGAAATTGCGGTAGAAGGCGGAGACGCCCATGCCGGACTGCCGCGCCACGTCCTCGACTCGGAAGGGCTGCGCGTAGTGCTCGCGGATCCAGCGCACGGCCCGCGAGATGTGGCTGAGGCTGCTGTCGGCCAGGCCGAGCTGGCGAACCGTCGCACCCTGCTCGCCGGTGATCAGACGCCACAGGATCTCGCGCTTGACCAACGGGGCCAGTACGGCTCGGTCGCGGTTTTCGTCGAGCAGCCGCAGCAGCCGGACCACCGCGTCCAGCAGCGCGGCCGGAGCGTCACTGACGGCGATCCCCGACGGCGCGCCCCCGCTGTTCCGGGGGGCGTCTCCGGGTCCGGCCTCAAGCAGCAGCTCGGCAACGGCGGACGGTTCCAGGACGAGACCGAACCCCAGCGCCGGCTGCTCGGGGTCGGCCTGGGTGAACTGCCCTGTGACAGGCAGATCGACGGATGCAACCAGGTACTGCCCGGGCCCGTACTCGAACACCCTCTCACCCAGGGCGAGGCGTTTGGCGCCCTGCGCGATGACCGCCAGGAGTGTGCCGGACATCGAAGGTGCCGGCGGATCAGGGCGGTCGACCTTCGAGATGAGGACGCCGTCGACGGCGGTGGTCCCGTCGGGCCGCGCATGGCGCGCCAGCAGGGTGCGGAGTTCTTCGAGGTACATGCGTCCATTGCAGCACCATTCCGCGCCGCGGTTCCCAAGGTCGCGAGGATCGTGCAAGGACAAACGAGCATCGGTCTAACGTTTGCGCAGGTCAACCCGCTTGAATGGAATCACCGCACTCCACCATCGAAGAGGAAGAGAAGGAATCCATGATTGCCAACTACGGCTTCAGCGCCACCCTGACCGCCAGGCCCGGAATGGGCGACCAGCTCGTCGACCTGCTGCTGACCGGACTGAACGAGGGCAGCCCCGGCGCCAGCGAGTACTGCCTCGTCTACCTCGTCTCCCGCTCCGCGTCCGACCCCGACGTCGTTCACGTCGCCGAAGGCTGGACCAGCGAGGAGGACCACCACCGCTGCTTCGCCGGCCAGACCGCCCAGGCCATCGTGGCGCAGATCGACCCGCTGCTCGCCAAGGACTCCGAGTACACCGACTACGTTCCGGTCCGCGGCAAATCCGCCCTCTGACTCGCCGAACACCCCACGCCCCTGCCTCTGCCGCCTCGGTGCCCACCGAGGTGGCCCCCGTCCCCGCCCGACCGTTCCGCCACCACCCACGAAAGGCAATGACCATGACCACAGCACGTCCCTCCCTCGACCCCGAACTGCATGAACTCCTGGCCGACATGCCGCTGATGTCCCAGCTCAGCCCGGAAGTGCTGGCGCAGGTACGCCCCTTCTCCTCGATGCCCGTCGAACCCCTTCTCGAAGGTCGCGCTATCGACCGGCGCGAGGTCACCATTGCGAGTCCGGACGGCACCCCGATCCCCTTGTCCGTCTTCAGCCCCGCGAACACCGATCGCACCGCTGCCGCACCCTGCGTCTACTGGATGCACGGCGGCGGGATGATCATGGGCGACCGCTTCTCACAGATCGACATCCCGCTGGAGTGGCTCGACGAGTTCGGCGCCGTCGTGGTCTCCGTCGACTACCGGCTCGCGCCCGAGTCCACCGGCACCATCCCGGTCGACGACTGCTACAAGGGACTGCTCTGGATCGCCGACCACGCCGCCGAACTGGGCATCGACCCCGCCCGGATCATCGTCGCAGGCGCCAGCGCAGGCGGCGGCCTCGCCGCCGGCGTCACCCTGCTGGCCCGCGACCTCGGCACCCCGACGATCGCCGCCCAAGTCCTGATCGGCCCCATGCTCGACCACCGCAACACCACCACCTCCAGCCTCCAGTACTCGAACGGGCCCGGCGTCTGGACCCGCGAGATGAACGGATTCGGATGGCGCTGCCTCCTCGGCGACCTCACCGACGACGAGGTACCGGCATACGTCTCACCCGCCCTGGCCGATGACCTCGCGGGCCTACCGACCACCTATATCGACACCGGCTCCGCCGAAGTCTTCCGCGACGAGGACACCGACTACGCCACCCGTATCTGGGCGGCCGGCGGCCAGGCCGAACTCCACGTCTGGGCAGGCGGCTTCCACGGATTCGACGCCCTGTACCCGCAGGCACACATCTCGAACACAGCCCGCCGAACCCGCACCGACTGGCTCGCCCGGCTCCTGCCCACGAACCCCGCCGCATAGGTGAAGTCGACGAGTTTCGGTCGTACGCTTCAGCGGAGACCTCAGCGTCTGCTGTCTCCGGGCGCGAGCAGGCTGGTGACCTCGGCGATCGCCTCCGCAGAGGGGTGGAAGTAGCGCGGTATGTTCTCCGCCTTCTTGTGCCGGGACTTCGCCAGCATGGGCAGGCTGGCTCCGGCCTCGCCGAGGTGGGTGAGACCAGAATGGCGGTATTCGTGCAGGTCCCAGCCTGTGTCCGGCGCTCCGCTGACTGCGGTGTGGGCGTCGAGCAGGGCGCGGGCCTGGCCATACGACAGCCGGACCAGCCCGATGTCCGGGCACACGTCACGCGGCGCGAGGACCTTGCTGGGACCCGGCTTGCGGTGGGTGACGAAAACCGCCCGCGCGCCCGCATGTGGCCGGTCCAGGCCGCTGCCACGACGCCCCAGGCCTGTTCATCGGGCGGTGCTCCGACATAGCGCCGGAACAGCCAGCTGCTCAGCCAGCCGGTGACCCTTGCCTCGCCCGCCTCATCGTTGGACAAGGTCGCGGCGAGCTCGCCGGGCGTGTACTCGCGCAGTTCCTCGCCGTCCACCGCCGATGACGGCCAACTGGCGTTGCCCGTCGTCAGTTGCAGCCAGCGGTGCAGTGCTTCCGACTCCCCCTGGTCCTGCACAGTGGCGCGGTCCATGGCGGCCCTCGAAAGGGTCAAGCCCATCGTCCCCACGACCGGTGGCGGGGCATCCCAGATAGCCGGATCGGTGGCCGGGTCCACATGGGTCAGGACGTAACGCTGTGGCCCGGGCCCGGCGAGCAGGGTGCGCAGCTCGTCGGACGGAGGGATCCTCTGCTCGCTCACGGTGCGGCTTCTGCTCGGTGAAGACGGCGGCTCGCCGCAGCTTGCCTGCCCTCGCTCACGCCCGCGGTCTCCCGCGCTCAGGGCTCCCGCCGCGCGAGAGGGGGCGCTCAACCGTCAAAGGGCACATCCCGCCCGGCGGGACGCGCACTCGCCCCGGACATCAGTCGTCACCGGTGCGGCGCCTGGCTCCGGCCCGGTGTCAGCGGCCGCGCCCGCCGCCCTGTCCACGGCGCGGTTGGCGGGTCCGTCCGCTCGAGGCCCGACGTGGACGGCGCACAGTGTCACCGTCGCTGCCGGCGCCCGGCGAGGAGAACCCTCCCGGCACATTTGCGGGCGCAGAGGCCGGCACCGTCTTCGCGGGCGGTGCGGCCGGATCGGTGGGTGCCGGGGGCGCGGCCCGGGCGCGGATGGAGGCGTTCGGTGTCTGCGCCGCGCACGTGGCGCAGACCTCCTCCACACTCCACACCTGGCCGACAACCGGGTCGTGGCGCACGATCAGCACCACGGTGTCGGTGCAGGGCATCTGCGTCTGGGGGTGGGCGGTGTAGTTCCTGGCTCGGCAGTGGTAGGTCGCCTCAGGGCGTATCCGGGCGACTTTGGCGTGGACCGCCGCGTGCTCGGCAGCGGACGCGCGCAGCGCCGCTATGTCCTTGGACCGGGGCGGCATCCGGCACCCGGGGGTGGTGCGCGAGACGCTGGCCGACCGGTCGGCGTGGCCGGTGAGCCGGACCGTCCAGGCCCGGCCAGGGGTGCGCCCGGTCGAGGGTTCGCCGGTCGCAGTCGTCACGCAGTCTTCCGTTCGTTGATGCTCGAAGAAGGGGGATGCAGCGGTCCAGGTTCCGCTGTCTGTGCGCCACCTGGGCGCCAGGATTCGTTCCCCGCGGCACTGGCTCCCAGATGTCGAACCGGTAACCCGCCCTGTCCTGCCGCAGGTTCATGCCCCGTGAAGCGTCGGTTCCCGACTCGATCGGGTGGAGGCGGGCCTTGGCGAGCAGGTCGAGTCCCATGCAGCGACAGGCCTCGGTCCACTCGTCGTTCTGCTCGGCCAGCACCGCGCCGACCAACCCCATTTTGGACTCAGGCCGCATCTTTCCGGTGTGCGGTAAGAGCTCGTAACAGGATCTTGTTGGGGTGCCCTGGTCGGGCGTGACCGATGTGATGATCTGGCCGTTCGTGTCGTGTGACGACTCGGCCGTGGATCGTGGATGACGACTTGTGGGTGCGGATCGAACCGCTGCTGCCGCCTTGGCCGGAGCGGTCACCAGGGCCGAGGCCGGTGCCGGACCGGCTGTGTCTGCAGGGCATCTTGTACGTCCTGTACCAGGACATCGCCTGGCAACTTCTGCCCCTGGAGCTGGGGTTCGGCTCCGGACAGACCTGCTGGCGGCGCCTGGACCGCTGGCAGAAGGCCGGGGTCTTCGAGCGGTTGCACCGCCTCCTGCTCGCCGAGCTGAACACGGCTGGCGAGCTCGATTGGAGTCGCGCATGCGTGGACGGCTCCCACGTCCGCGCGAAAAAGGGGGTGCCGCGACCGGTCCGTCGCCGGTCGACCGCCGGAAGACGGGCAGCAAACACCACCTGATCTGCGACGGGAAGGGCACTCCGTTGCACGTGATCACCACAGCGGCCAACGTCAACGACATCACCCAGACCATCAACCTGGTCGACGGCATCCCGCCCGTCGCCGGACGGCCCGGCCGACCCAGGCGGCGCCCCGAGTCCGTCCTCGGGGACAAGGCATACGACTCGAAGGCCGTGCGCCTGGAACTGCGCCGCCGGCGGATCCTGCCCGTCATCTCCCGCAAGGGCGCCCCGAACATCAAGGGTCTGGGCAGGCTCCGCTATGTCGTCGAGCAGACCTTTGCCCTGCTCCACCAGTTCAAACGCCTCGCCGTCCGCTGGGAACGCCGCCCCGAACTCCACGACGCATTCCTCTCCTTGGCCAGCAGCCTGATCTGCTGGCGGCGGCTCAAGAAGACCGGATCATGAACCTGGCACAGGCTTCTAGGAGTGTCGGCTCACGATTGAGTTGGCGTATGAAGCCAGATCGTGGACCAAAACCTGCAGGCGCCGTCTCCTGAGCATGTCCAGAAGGGGGAGGGCATGCCGGTAGGTCGCTGACCAGGTGATGTCGGTGCCGCCGTGGGGTGCTCGGGCCACGTCCACAGACCCCCGATGAGAAGCGAACAACCCTGCGGCCTGTTCGTAGCTGAACCGCTGGTCGGGAACCATCTCGACGATGCGCTCGCGGCAGCACACCCGTCCAAGGCGAGAACGGATAGTGCGGAGATCACCTACCCGTGCCGGTCGTTCGACTCCCGCGGGCAACGCCCACTCGACCTCGTAGTACGAGGTCCACGACGGCCAGGATTCTGCATCCAGGAGCGCGGCGTAGACGAGAGCAGCAGGCACCGATGAGTGCGAGGTAGCAGTAACAGCAAGGGACGACACCCAACAAGGCTAGACCGCGTCTCACCATGATCGTGTTACGAGCTCTAAGGGGGCCATACACCAAGCCAGTCGAGATCGGCGCTGCTACGGAAAACTTGTAGGTCAGGGCCAGTATGTGGAAGTCGCAAATGATGGCTAGTCTGGACAATTTGATGCGCGACTCGGCGCTCGCACTGTTCCCCAGGCCAGGGATAGCGGAGTTTTCCTTCGGCCACCGGCAGCGCGCGTCCCTGGTATCAGAAAACCCGACAAGGGGCCCAGGGCCGTCCAAAGACGATCTGGGCCCCTTCAGGGGGACTCGAATCAAGTAGAGAGGTCCGCTGGTCCTCTGCGCTATTCCTTGTCGGCCCATAGGCCTTATGCCCCACGATGTCCCAACCCGGGCGGGACAGCCAGTCCCGATGTGGGACGGTACCTGGCCGAATACGTACTCAGCTCGCTTCTTGCTTCGCCTACTCGTAGCTGGTTTCCAAATTCCGCGCCCAGAACTCCTCGAAGGACGGCTGTTCGTCGTGCAAGGCTTCGAGGTACTTCGCCACGCACGCGCTGACGATCTCGAAGGGTTGCGCGCGTACGTCTGCCATCGTCTTCAGGATGTCCATCATGCGGCTGTACCGCTGGTTGACCCGCACCCGTAGAGGACACTGCGACCGCGGCTTCTTCATTGCCGCAACCTCCGGGTCCTCCGTGACGTAGTCCCTGTACGCGAGACCGGCCTGAGCGAGGTCCCAGACAATGTCGCGCTCGGCTTCCATCTTCTCCATGCTGGTCCCCTGCGGATCGAGGCCGCCAAGCGCCTGGTCGAGGATGGCATCGATGTAGTGGGCTGGCGTGAACCGCGGCGTCGGCATTTGGGCCGCCGTCATCACAGCCTTGTCAACTGTGATCCTGTCGGCAAGCTGCTGAGCAGTAAGCCCGTAGAGATTGATGTTGCGATTCTGGTACGTCTCCTTGCCTGACTGCGCGACGGCGTAGGACTGCAGCAGCGCGGCATAGCAGGGGGCCTTTTCTACCAGTTCCCGGAGCCTCTCATCACGACGCGAGTGCTGAGGAGCTGGCGTGAAAGGACGACTGGGCCCGCGCCTGGGCCGGCGCGCCAGGCCCGCAGTACCGGCTGTGCCAGGTTGCCAGAGCTGAGGTCGATTCGGCGAAGCCGGGCCACTCCACACGGCCGGGGAAGTGCTCGGCTCAGATCGTGAGGGTTCCGCCGACGAAATGGCACGCTCAGGGACGCTGCTGGCAGGGGGAGCGGTCGCCTCTTGCGCTGGGGCGGGTGCTGAGGCCGCAAGCGTAGCCGTGTCAGGTTCCTTGGCATCCGTATCGCGTGTTGCCTCCGTGGGTCCAGGTACGTCGATGCCGATTTGCGGCGCTACAGGAGACATACTCTCCGAAGCTCGGACAGGGGCGGACGTCACAGGCTGCGCCTGCGTGGGTGCACCGCTAATGACCGCAGGTGACTCATCCACCGGTTCAGCCACCACTTGCGCAGGGAGCGTCGGCGCGGTTGATGCGGAGTCCTCGGTTGTTGGAGAGGCGGTAAAGCGGCCGAGGTCGAGAGGAGGCAGGCCATCCGCATCGTCGTCATCGCCTCCGCCGAGGCCGCCAAGGTCAACCGTGGGCATCAGGAAGCTCTTAGGCCTGGCGGCACGCTTGCCCTGCGACTGGGCCTTCTTCTTCGGTGCGGTCACGATGCATCAGCTCCCCGAAGTTCGGCGTTGCGCTGGACGACACGCTGTAGCACCTGCGTGACCACCTGCACGTAGTCCGTGGCGATGTCCACGGCCCGCTGTGGATCCACGAGCCGGCCATTCTCATCGCGGGGACGCTCGACCGGCTCGTTGCTTTCGTGGTCGACGAGCTGTCCGGCTGTGGCACGGGCAAACTCGCCAGCGGGCATCCCGTGGTTGCGCGCAAGGTTGGCGGTGGTCTCGCCGTCGCGAATGTACGCGTCCACCATCACCTCGCGCGTGATGTGTGCCTGGTCCAGGAGCAGACCGATCTTCTCGCGGAGATTGATCAGCTGGCTTGTGGGCTCGTCGTTGCGACGCTGATAGCCCAGGAATACGAGTGCCGCGATGGCTACCTCGGCATTGAGCGGCCGGATCTGGCGAACGAGACCAGCCAGGGTGCCGAGTCCCTCGATCACCGCGTTGTCGGAGCCCTTCATGGGGGCAACAAGGTGCGTGCACGCGGCCAGGCCGAGACGCTGGATGCTTTTGTCACCCGGGGAGAAGTCGAGCAGGATCCAGCGGTATCGGTGCGAGATCTGCGCCAAAAGAATGGCCAGCAGCAGGAACGAGACGTTGCCGTGGCGCCCCGTCAACCTGGCGACCGCAGTAGGAATGTCGGCGTTGTGGCTTCCCGACATCACCATGTCGAGATGCGGCCGTACACCCTGGACTACCTGAAGGTCCTTGTCCTCTGTCAGAGCTTCGAGGAACGAAGCCCCGTCATCGTCGAACTCTCGACCACGAACCCCGAAGTTGAGGCGTCCGTTTCCGTTGCTGTCAAGCTCGATGTAGAGGATGGGCTTAGACGGCTTGCCCTGGTCGGCCTTGGCCTGCTCTGCCTGAGCGAGAACCTCAGCAAAGTTGGCGGTGACAGTTGTCTTGCCTTCACCACCCTTACCAATGGTGGTTCCGATGACGTTTTGCAGACGTTGCCGAAGCTGGAGGACCAGGGCGGCAACAGCCTGCGGATCGGACAAGTCTGTAAAGGACCTGATAACGCTAAGTCGACTTGACATTCCGTCAAGTGAGACGAGTTCCACTATCGCTCCACCCTGGCGAGTTTCTTCCAACGAAGGAGAGCTCAACGAGGCGTGACCACCCGGAACGGCCCGGACTCGCCCGGTTGAACGCAGCCTGGACAGTACACGCCTTGGGCACCCTCCGCCACTGCAACACGCCTTTGAAGTGAAGGAATGTCGCAGGACCTCAGGGACCTTCGGTCGCTCAACCCCCCTGGATACCTTCAGTCGCATGGGTGACTCGAATTCGAAAAGTTAGCGAACTTGCAAGCGTTGTAGCGGATTTGACGGGGGGTAAGTAGATGAGTTGAACGACGCAGATGGTGGGAGTGCATGGATTCGCGCAGTCCCCCACAGGGGGCGATCGGGAGGTGGTTGGGCGCAGCGAGTGAGTAAGTGAGCAACGTATGTGATTTTGTGAACGTGCAGGTCAGCGGGTTAATTTGCCTTTTCGTTACTCGTGGTGTGTACCTGATCAAGCTTGTACTCTCGGCCATTAATAAAACTGGCGTTCGAGCTTCGCTGCGCATCTCGGACCTCCGCATCCCGGCATCCCGGCGAGCTCGATGTTGAAGTGCGAACTCACTGACGCCTTCTTCAACAAGCCGGCCGCTGCTGTACCGATCCACCCCTCGAGTCAGCGTGAACGGAGCGACGAATGAAAGCTCCGGGGCTTCCCCGCTGCTCCCGTACGTGACCGACCTGACCCAAGATCGGCGCAGTGTCGGTGAAACGCCCGCACACCACAGTCGGGATGTTGACGGGCTGATGGCGGCCGGGCGTGCTATCCCGAGGCAACGACTCAGATCCGTCGCAAGGCGAAGCACGTGACTGTGGCGATCTGCGCCTGTGCATTCGTTGCTGCCCCGGCGGAGCTGCGTTGGGTTGGCCCGGGGGAGAGCACACTTGCCCGAGCAGCCTCACTGCAACCCGGGTGCTTGCCGCGTCGAAAGGGTCTCGAGCCCGCGAGCAAGGGGCCACGCGCCGGAGTGCAGATGAATCACCACCGGTGAGTTCCTCTTTCGAGAGCTCATCCACTGGCGGAAACTACTCCCGTGGCCAGAGACACCGCCAGAAGCAGAAGGAAGCCCCGTCCGAAACGCCCGACCATCCGACTCGGACACGTCAACATCGGCCAGCTCGTGCACCGCCTTCGCGAGCTGCACGAACTGGGCGACGATCCAGCGCTGGAACGGTTCCCGGCCTCCGATGAACTTTTCCTCGTGCTGGAACACGCACAGAGGTGGGGTGCAAAGCTCAAGCAACCGGATGCGCCCGTGAACGTCATCGGCGAGGCAGCCGTGCTGCGGGCGACGTTGTGGCAGTACCTTCGGGAACAAGCTGACGCCGGCCAACTGAGCGCAGTCGAAGACGCAAGGGCTGCCGGCGTTCCATGGCACCACTTCGCTGAGGCACTGTGCGTGACGTCAAAGCAAGGGGCCTACCAAAAGGCACAGCGGCTGAAGGCCGAACAGGTTCGCGAACCCGGGGAGCGTCGTGCCCCTGAGGTCGCTCGTGCACACGCCCGTCGTGCGGCAGCCGAACAGAGGGCGGAGCGGGCCTTGATGGTGGCGCAGGAACGGCGGTTCCCGATTGCTCAACGGATCGGCCGACGTCTCCTGGAACACCGAGATGGCATGGTGCTCGACTCCTGGGCTGCGTACTGGCTTGACGAGATCGCCGTGACCATCGACGACCGTGACGATCCAGACAAGAGAGCCCGCTTCACGAGCTGGGTGGAGAGCTTCGTCCGGGCGGTGCACAGCCACGCCCGAGAACGTAACCAGCCTGCCACCACCAGCGATGGTGCACGTCAGGCCCTCGCGATGGCCACCGAGTTCACCTCCAGCAGCTCCCCATGACGATCTCGGGATGCGTCGGTTCCCAAATTGGGAACCGACGCATCCCGAGATCGTCAGCCCCAGCAATGGGCTGACGCCTCGCTCGAGGAACGTGAGGCTGAGCACGATAGGTGCCGGATTTGCAGGACGACTGTCGAGCGGGCTCTGACCTGGGCAAACGAGCCCTCCCAGGCGACGCTCAGACGAACCGGAGAGGAAGTAAAGAGGTCTGATCGATGGAAGCAAGCGGACTCAGGCGAGCTCGCTTGGAGGCGGGCGCTCGTCGAAAGTGCGTCACATAGCATTGCCCAGCTGACGGCGGCGAGGTCCTCCTGCAGGACAGCGTCGCATGCCTCCAACAGGGTAATGCAGGCATCCAGTTCGTCGGCCGACAAGCCTTCAAGCCGCGCAAGAATGGCCGCAGCCTCTTCTGCATTCATGCTCGGCAGTGTTCCGGAGTGGGACTCGCATCGCAGTCCCACGTTCGGCTGATCGCAGCGGAGCGCTGATGTGCCTCTTCCAGTAACGGGTGCCGGCAAGCCCGTCGAGGGCCTGGGTACTCATGGCCCCGGGTAGCTAGCACGCCTCCGCGCGAGTGCGCCCTTGGCGACAACTTGCCTACAAGGAGCGAGGAACGCGACAAGTACGATGCAAATTCGACGACAGATGCGGTACTCAGTGCGCCGGGAATGACCAGGCCGACGGAGCACGGCGACGATACCTTTCCAGCTCAGTCACGGAACGGTGCCAAGGCGCCTTGCGGTCCGTCAGGAGTCCCTCGAACGCACGCCGCCTTCCGTACCTGGTTCGTCGTGCCAGGTCCATCGCGCGTCAGCAGGTACGCGGACGTGTTGCCGGCACCACGCCTATCCCCAACCCGGTCAAGGCCGATCGCATGGTGATCCGCTACCTCAGAACCGAGGCGGAGACCCTCACCAACACCGACCAGGAGACCGGCGAAGTCCACGGCGACCCCTACGAACCCACGGCGGATCTGCTGAACGGTGTGGCGTGGGCCTTTCACCAGCGCCTCGTGGGCTCCGTCCCCGTCGGAGAGGATCCCGAAGGACCGATTGATGCTGCGGAGTTGCGAGAGGTAGCCCTCCAGGTCACCGCCGGTCCGTCGCACGATGAACGTGCCGGCGGAACGCGCTGACCGGCTGCTTCACCGCCTGGAGAGGCACCACATCCTCGGGCCGTACAACGCAGGTGGGCCTCGCGTCGTTCTTGCCCGCCCAACGGGCATCGACGTGCTGTTGGCACGTACGCCGACTGCCGTCATGCCTGCCGCGCCCCGCAGGCCACCGGAGAGGCCGGCGCCGGATTCCAGCACACCACGCACCGGCCCGGCAGACGACTCCCATGAGACGCGGGTGCTCGCGGAAAAGGCTCTCAACAAGGTTCTCGCCGACGCTGCGATGCGTGACGCAGCCCGAAGCCGAACCCCTGCACCCGCCGACCCGGACCGGCCGACCTCTACCCGCGCCCGCGCCGCCGAGGCGCAGGTGAACGCCCAGGGGGCGCAGGCCTGCTCCCTGACACCCAGCCAGTTGTGACGCGGAGAACACCAATGACGAGGCCGATTGCGAACCCCACGGACGCGCACGCAACCGAGGCAGGGCTGCGTTCGGGTGCAACGAAAGACGAGTTGGAAGGATGGCTGCAGGGCAGGGGCGGCACGCTGCGGGCGCTGCAGCGAGGCCCCCGCGCGGCCCGCACGATCGCCGATCTGCAGACCCCGCCCCCAGGGCTCCGGGACCTGTCAGCGCTCGCCGCGCTGATGCGGGCCGCGAACGACGCCGAGGCCGACTACTTAACCCACCCGGGGTGGACCGCGCTCAGTGAGATCTATCGGCGTGCCAGCCACACCCTTGGCGACCTCGCTAACTGGGCCGCCCGTACACCCCAGGCCGCCGTCCAAGCAACGCGGATCACAGCCCTGGCGGCAGGCCTCATCTCCCGGCACGCTGCGCAGGTCACCGCATTCCTCGTCAGCCGCGGCAAACAGGAGACCCCCGGTGCGCAAGCCCTGCGGAACCTGACCAAGGTCGCGGAGACGCTCGCTGCTCGGGCTGTCGGCCTGGACCACGGGCAGAAACTCGACACGCCCCGGCTCCTGCGCACGCACCTACAGCAGCTGAACCGGGCGCTGCAGGGAGCTGAGGCCGGACACCCTGGTCCTGCTACCGACCCTAAGCTGACCGATCCCGACGACCCGGATCTGCACTATGCCCTCACGATCGGGGCCGTGGTAGATCCGGAACTGTCCGAAGCCGCGGCGATGATGGGCGCCCTCAGCGACCTGGCCTCTTCAGCGGGCCGGATCGGGCACCGCATGGTCCTCGACGTCCGGCTGCACGGCATGATCGAGACGGCACAGATCCGCGGCTTCGAGATGATCTCCGGCATCGCGTACCGGGTGATGAAGCGGTACGACAAGCAGGGCCGAGAAGGTGAAGGGCGCCGCGACATCGCCGCCATGATCTTCCGCTATGCGGAGCAACGGCTGGAGCGCATGCGCGGTGCCCTGGGCCCAGACGAGGGGCGGGACCCTGGCTACTACGAAATCGCCCCCCTGACCGCTACCTTGATGCGCTGTTCGACGAGTCCCGCAGCGTCACCACCGAGCTGCAGTCTCAGCACCTGCTGCCCAAGGACCGGACCGCGCTGCAGATCCGGTTTCTCCTGGCCCAACGTGCGATCGCGGCCGACGCCGGGGACCCGGAGTGGGGCGTCCGAGCCGACACCCCGCCGAAGCCGTACGCGGCCGGCATGCGGACAGTCGACCCCGTCGGCGCCTGCCAGGACCTCATCGACGTGCTCCGAGACCTTGTGAAGAGCCGTCCCTACCACCGCGACGCCGCTTTCCTCGCGCAGGTCCGGGACCGATACGCCCGTGAGGTGGCCGGGACGGGCGAACTCAGCCCGTCAGCTCTCGATGAGGCGATCACCGCGGATCAGATCCGTGCCGCTGCCCAATACGTAGTCGAGGAGAGTGGCGTTGCCTCCCCGCTCGCGCTGAGCGCCCACCTTGAGCCGCCACTGTCCTACGGTCAGGCGGAGCGGGCGCTGGAAGTGCTGCAGACGATGGGCGTGGTCGGCCCGACCGACGGGCTCCGCGCACGCGAAACCCTCACCACCAGCCCCGACGACATGAAACGTCAACTCGCCGAGCTGGAGGAGAAGTTGCCAGGCGTGCTGGCCGAGCAGCGGGGCGTCCTCGGCTTGCCACCTGAGATTCGCGCGCTCCTGGGGCAGCTCAAAGAACACGCCGTCGTTCTTGGCGAGTACCCCCAGTGGGAGTCCCTCCAGAACGTCGCGGCCGCCGCTCAGTACGCGGCCGCGGAAGGCGCCCTCCCCGTGGACAACCCTGAAGAGGCACAACGCATCCGTCGACTGAAGAGCGGAGGCATCCGGGAAGCCCCCGGCCACAGGAGCAGAGCACGACACTTGCAGCTCCGGAAGGGGACCTCGGCGCTCTACTGAACGATCACAGCAACGTCGCACGACTGGACGAAATCTGCACTCGCCTCAAGGCGACAACCGCAGGCTTGAACGTCGGCCCGACTGGCGCGCCTCGCTCATACGTTCCTCGGCGTCGGGTAAACCGACCGGTCCCAACACGGATCGCGTCCAGCAGCACGAGGAGCCCACGCGACCCACTCGGTCGTCTGCCGGCATCAGCGCGCGGTGAATGACGTCACGCTCAAGTTCCAACAGGAGGATCACGATGACAGAACCTGACCCCAGGCTGCGCAGGGCCACGCTCTGCACGAAGTGGGCGATCGAGGAGTTGGTCCGTGGCGCGATACGCAGGCGGGCGCGGCGCACTCAGGCGCCTGCAACTACTCAACCGAGGGTTGAGCGTACTCAGTACGCGCAGCGGCCTCGCCCTCGTCACCCGGGTGTCCGCTGAAACACCGCGAGCGGGTGGCCTACAGGCGTCGGGGTTAAACGGAAAAGGCCCCGTACCTCCGGATGCATCTGGAGGTACGGGGCCAGTGAGGCTTCTTCAACCTGCGGTTGAGCTGGCGTGATGCAGGGTGAGGACGGCCTGGACGAGGCCCGTGATGCGGGTGGTCGAGCGGGCCTTGACCTCGAATCTTGGACACGGGCTATGGGGCCTTGACCCCGAATCTTGGACACGGGCTATGCGGCTGGTATCAGCGTAGTTGGTGCTGTTCGGGACGCGGTTTCGTAGGCGATCGGGCTGCGGTGTCCGAGGCTGGAGTGACGGCGTCGGGTGTTGTAGCGGTGCAGCCAGCGGAACGCGTCGAGGTGGGCCTCGCGCTCGCTGGACCAGGTCTTGCGGCCCTGGAGCGTCTCGCGTTTGAACGTCGCGTTGAAGGACTCGGCGAGTGCGTTATCCGCGCTGGAGCCGATCGCGCTCATGGACTGGCGAATGCCGGCTTGGCGGCAGGCGTCGGCGAAGGCCCGGCTGGTGTATTGGGCTCCGTGGTCGGTGTGCATGACCGCTCCGGCGAGGCTGCCGCGGGTGCGTTCGGCGGCGGCCAGGGCGTCGATGACGAGACCGGTTCGCATGTGATCCGCGATCGCCCATCCGGCCAGGCGACGTGAGGCGAGGTCGATGACGGTGGCCAGGTAGAGGAACTTCCCGCCGTCCACGGGGAGGTAGGTGATGTCGCCGACGTACTTGGTGTTCGGCTCACTGGCGGTGAAGTCCGCGGCCGATCAGGTCCGGCGCCTTCGCCGCGGCCGGGTCCGCAACCGTGGTGCGGTGCCTGCGACGCAACCGCACGCCCGCCAGGCCGATTTTCCCCATCACGCGCGCGATGCGCTTGTGGTTGACCCGCTCGCCGCCCCCGCGGAGCTCGGCGGTGATCCGGGGGACGCCGCAGGTGCCGTCCGATTCGCGGTGCACGGCCCGTATCCGGGCGGCCAGGCGGGCGTCGGCTGCCTGCCGGGCCGCCCGGTCCTCGGCGGTCCGGCGCCAGTAGTAGAAGCTGGAGCGGGCGATGCCCAGGATGGCGCACAGCCGCTTCACGCCGTAGCGGCGCTGGTGGTCGGCGACGAACTGGAAGCGGTTCACCAGCGCGTCTGGCCGGCGAAATACTTCGCCGCCTTCCGCAGGATCTCGCGCTCCTCCTCCAGCTCACGGACCTTCTTCCGCAGAGCGGCGTTCTCCGCCTCCAGCGGCGTGGGCGGCTCGGCCGGTACTTCCGCCCGCCGCCCCCGGGGCCGGCTCGCTCCGGCCGCCCGGACCCAGTTCCGCAGGGTTTCGGGGTTGATCCTCAGATCGGCAGCGACCTGCCTGATCGTCGCCTCGGGCCGCGACTGGTACAGCGCGACCGCATCCGCCTTGAACTCCGGCGGATAGTTCTTCATGACCACGAGATGTCCGTTCTCAGATCCTCAGGATCCAGTGTCTCGTGTGTCCAAGATCAGGGGTCAAGGCCCAGCAGCAAAGTTTGCGGAGTAGCCGCCAGGACTTGTGGGTGGCCATGACTTGTTTGACGAGGGCGCGGATCTTGGTCTGGGATCGGTTCACGGCCTGCTGGTCTGTGGAGAGTGTCTCCGATCGGCTGCGGAAGGGAATCCGGACGGTGCCGCGGGCGCCCTGGTAGCCCTTGTCTGGCCAGCAGGGGGTGTGGGCCTGGTCGAGGGCGTCGATGATGCCGTGTTCGCGGGCTGCGCGGATGTCGTGGGTAGCCCTTGGCGGTGCGGGGGAGGCCCGTAGGAGCCGGCCGAACGGATCGGCCATGGCCTGCACGTTCATGCCGTGCTTCTTGTGCTTGCTGGAGGAGAAGGGCCGGTCGGCGGCGATCCGGTCGATCGGTAGGAGCGTCCCGTCGAGCAGGACTTAAGCCTTCGTCGAAGCAGTTCGGACGGCCTCGTCGAGGGTTGGTGCGAGTGCGGCCAGCAGGTCGACGGCCTCGCTGATGTACCGGTAGACCGTTCTCGTGCCGACCTCGAAACCTGCTGCGAGCTGGGCGTAAGACCGTGTCCTATGTGGTGAGGCGGACGAGTCGCTTGTAGCAGCACATGGCTGCGGCGAGGCCGAGAAAGGCGAGGTAGTTGCGGGGGTTGCGCTCGTAGCGGGGACTGAGTCTGCGGTAGCCAGACAGCCACGACATCGTCCGCTCGATCACCCACCTTCGGCGGCCCAATCGCTCGCTGGACTCGATGCCTTTGCGGGCGATGCGGACGCCGATGCGCTTGCCTCGTAACCATTTCCGCAGGTGGGGGATGTCATATGCCTTGTCGGCGTGCAGGCGTTGAGGCTTGAAGTAGCGGCCGCGGTGAGGGTCGTGTCTCGTTTGGTGACCCTTGACCATGGGCTTCAGTGCTTCACTGTCGTGGGTGTTGGCGGCAGAGACGCCGACGAGGAGGGGCAGTCCGTTCGCGTCCGACAGGACGTGCATCTTGGAACCCGGCTTGCCTCGGTCCACGGGGCTCGGACCTGTGAGTTCGCCCCCTTTTTTGCCCTCACGTGGGCGGAGTCGAGGACGACGCGGGTGACGTCGATGAGGCCGGCGTCATCGAGCCGGTGCAGCACTGCTTCATGGAGCCGGCCCCACACACCGGCTCTCGACCAGATCAGGAACCGCCGGTGGGCGGTCGACTTCGATATGCCGAAGCAAGGCGGCAGAGCCCGCCAGGCGCAGCCGCTGACCAGCACGTAGATGATGGCCGCGAACAGCGTCTCATCAGGCGTGTCCTGCGTTCCACCGCCTTGCGGCCGCACCTTCGACGGCGGGATCAACGGCTTCGCGATCTCCCATAGCCCGTCCGGAACAATCCAACTCCACGCACCCCGCCCCATACGCAGTCCAACGACGCCTCACCACATAGGACACGGTCTAAGTGGTCCCACTGCGTAGATGTGCTAATACCGGCAAGGCTTGACGGCCAACCGGGAGCCGGGGCCAGCGACTCCCGATCCGACGACGGTGTTCACGCAGACGAGCAGCGAGGAAGGACAGGGATCGACTGGACACGTCCAGCCCGCACGGGTAGGCAAGCACGTGAAGCCTCTGATGGATACCGGGTGATCTTGGTCGTGAACCCGTCTACCAGGGGCTTCACCCATATGTCGAACCAACTGACCCACTCACGGCTCAAGTTGGCAAAGGCTCCCTACCTTGTTCGTGGGCTTCGTCCCGGTCATTCGTAGGATCGGGAGGCCCAGGGGTTTCGGGTGTGGCTCAAAAGGCTCATGCCGCTATGTGGCTCTCACTGATTGGCCGCCCGAGACCCCGCGACGACACGGCCACTCATTGGGATGCGCGAACAGTCGCTTCGTAGGGACACGTCGGCGTGGTCGTCCGCAGGGACCAGTGCACGAATCGTCGAGGGGAGACGCCGGTGCCCGAGTTGTGGGCGGGGACGGACGCGGGAAAGGTCGAGCACCACTGCACGGTGATCGATGGGGACGGGGCGAAGGTCCTGTCGCGGCGGGTGCCGAACGACGAGCACGAGCTGCTGGGACTGATGAGCGATGTGCTGGACCTGGCCGACGGCGGTCCAGTGACGTGGGCGGTCGACCTGAACGCCGGCGGGGCAGCCTTGCTCATCGCCCAGCTGACCGGGCACGGGCAGCGGCTCCTTTACATCCCGGGCAGGACGGTGCATCACGCCTCCGGTTCCTACCGCGGTGACGGGAAGACCGACGCGAAGGACGCCTACGTCATCGCGGACCAGGCCCGAATGCGCCGTGACCTGCAGACCTTGCAGGAGTGGGACGAGATCGCGATAGACCTGCGGATCCTCACCGCCCGCCGCTACGACCTCACCGCCGACCGCACCAGAGCGATCAACCGGCTCCGCGCCCAGATCCTGGAGTACTTCCCCGCTCTGGAACGTGCCTTTGACTACAGCACCTCCAAGGCCGCTCTCGTCCTGCTGACGGGTTACCAGGCCCCGGCCGCCCTGCGCCGCATCGGGCAGGCGCGGCTGGCGAGTTGGCTTTCGAACCGCAAGGTCCGCAGCGCGCAGGCGGTGGCGGCGGTCGCCGTCGAGGCGGCACAGGCTCAGCACGCGGCGGTTCCCGGTGAGAGGACGGCGGCCGCCATGGTGCACACCCTCGCGCGGGCGGTGATGGCCCTGGACGAGGAGATCGCCCGCACTGACGCAGCGATCGAGGCCCGGTTCCGCCAGCACCAGCACGCCGAGATCATTACCAGCATGCCCGGCATCGGCACCCTGCTCGGCGCCGAGTTCATCGCCTGCACCGGCGGGGACATGGACGCCTTCGGCAGCCCCGGCCGTCTCGCCGGACTGGCACCCGTACCCAGAGACTCGGGGCGCATCAGCGGCAACATGCGCCGACCACACCGCTACCACCGCCGCCTCCTGCGCGTCTTCTACCTCTCCGCCCAGGTCGCCGCCCGCTGCTGCCCTACCTCCAGAACGTTCTATGAACGCAAGAGGAGCGAGGGCAAAACCCACAAACAGGCGATCCTCGCACTCGCCCGACGTCGCCTGGACGTGCTCTGGGCCCTCATCCGAGACCAACGCCCCTTCACCACCGAGCCACCACAACGCGGACTCACAGCGGCGTGACGTGATCACCAAACGTCACCGAAACCCTTGACAAACACCATTGGGAATCAGTGTCGTAGTGGCGGTCCTTACGGTGGCGTCCTCGGCTCGGCGCAGGGAGCCATAGCAGCACGGCAAGAGCTGAGAGCGCGGTGACCTGCTGTTAGCCTCGGATAAATGATCCATATGCTGCTGGTGGAGGACGACGAGATCATCCGCGAGTCGGTGGCCATGGCCCTCGAGCGCTACGGCTACCAGGTGACGGCCACGGCCGACGGTCTGGCCGCCCTAGAGACGTTCGTCCCGGGCACCCACGAGGTGCTCCTGCTCGATGTGATGCTGCCCGGCCTGGACGGCATCAGCCTGTGCCGGCGGGTGCGGGAGAGTAGCCAGGTCCCGGTGCTGATGATGTCCGCGCGTGGAGAGTCCCTTGACGTTGTGGCCGGGTTGGAGGCGGGCGCGGACGACTATGTGGTCAAGCCGGTGGACACGTCAGTGCTGGTGGCCCGGATCCGGGCGCTGCTTCGCCGGGCGACGGCCGTGGACGGCGCAGCGTCCGAGCCAGCCGAAGCCGCAGCTGCCGACGGCCCGCTCGCCTTCGGCGATGTCCTGATCGACACGCTGGGCCTGGAGGTCACGCGGGCGGGCCGGCGGGTGGAGCTCACCCCCACGGAGTTGCGGCTGCTGCTGGAGTTCGCGGCGCATGCCGGGGCGGTGCTGGACCGTCAGCAGCTGTTGCGGCGTGTGTGGGACTATGGCTGGGACGGCGACAGCAGGATCGTTGACATGTGCGTCCGCCGGCTGCGGGGGAAGATCGGCACGGACCGTATCGAAACCGTCCGCGGGTTCGGGTACAAGCTGCGGCGGTGAGGCTGGTGGGCATTGCGGACACACACACGGCCCGGTGGCGTCCACGACTGGCGCTGTCGTTGCGCTGGCAGGTCGCGGCGCTGGTGGCTGGTGTCGTGTGCGCGGTAGCGGTGTCGCTGGGCGTGCTCGTGCATCAGGCGAGCGAGCGGCGTGGCCTGAGCATCGGGCAGGAGCGGGCCGGTAACGCTCTGGACGAGGCGGCACGAGAGGCGGAAGCGGGCACTGCCGACTCGGACGGCGACCCGAACCTGCTGGATGCAGCACAACTGCCCGCGCCGCTGCGCCGCATGCTGCCCGACAGCCGCGGAACCGTCTTCTGGTACGACGACGGCAAGCCGCACGAGCCGTGGATGTGGGCGGCGCGGCGGTACGGGGGGCAGGTGCTCGCCGTGCGGGTGGACGTGGGGTCGGAGCTGCGTGATTTGCAGGCTCTCGACCGGAATCTGGTGCGTGCCTCGGGCGGCATCCTCGTGGCGGCAGTGCCGGTGAGTGTGGCTCTGACCGGGTTGCTCACGCGCCGACTGCGCCGGGTTTCCAGTGCTGCCCGGCGGATCGCCCACGGCGAACGGGACACCCCGATCGCCGCCACCGGGCGGCTACGCGACGAGGCCGCCGAGATCGCCGACTCCGTCGATGCCATGGCCACGGCGCTGCGGCGGCGGCTGTCGGACGAGCAGCGGTTCACCGCGGACGTCGCACACGAGCTGCGCACCCCGCTGGCGGGGCTGGTCACTTCTGCGGAGCTGCTGCCCGAGAGCAAGGCCACGGGATACGTGCGGGACCGGGTGCAGGTGCTGCGCGCACTGGTGGACGATCTGCTGGAGGTCTCCCGGCTGGATGCCGGGAGCGAGCACGCGCAGCTCAGCCCGGTGCCCCTCGGCATATTCGTCGAGGAGACGGTGAGGCGCACCGGCGTCGCGGCCGAGCTACGGATCGACACGGACGCGGTAGTACGGACCGAACCGCGTCGGCTGGAGCGGGTGCTGGCCAATCTGCTGCTCAACGCCGACCGGCATGGCGGCGGGCTGGTGGCGGTCACCGTCACGGCGGAGCGGATCGAGGTGCGCGACCACGGGCCCGGCTTCCCTGCGGAAATGCTGCGCGACGGACCGCGGCGGTTCGCCACAGGACGGCCCGAGCGCGGCGGTGGCCACGGTCTGGGGCTGACGATCGCGCTGGGCCAGGCGAGGGTGCTCGGGGCCCGGCTGGAGCTGGCCAACCCTCCCGGCGGGGGCGCGCAAGCCACGGTGTGGCTGCCGCGTTGATACTCGGCTGTTACCTGGCTGGTCGGCCGCGGTGACACAGAGGAGGCGTGTCGGCGATATCGGCTGCCCAGGGTGGAGTCCGTACGCGACCACCGCGTATCCGCCCCATGGAGGTTGCCGTGTCCCTGGCCCCTGCCCGCGCCCACGCGCGTTCCCGGAACCGGATCACGTTGTGGTCTGCCGGCTCGGCACTGATCGCGGTGATCGTGCTGCTCGGCTCGGGACTGTTCGGCTTCGCTCTGCCCGGCCGGGCCTCCGATCGGGGCGGACTAGCCGACTCCGCCGTGGCCCCCGGCGTGCGTACGCAGCTGCCCTGGCCTTCGGACGGGCAGGCTGCACTTTGGGTGGAAGGCGTCGGTGATTTCGGCACCAGCGGCAAGCAGGTCCCGGTGCCGATCGCGAGCGTCGCCAAGGTGATGACCGCCTATCTCGTGCTGCAGAACCACCCTCTGCACGGCGGCGATGACGGCCCGCGGATCAAGATTGACGACGAGGCGGCGGCTGGCTCGTACTCCTCCGATGAGTCGGCGACCCCGGTGCGGCCCGGCGCCTCCTTCAGCCAGCGGGACGTGCTGCAGATGATGATGGTCACCTCCGGCAACAACATTGCCCGGCTGCTGGCGCGCTGGGATGCCGGAGCACAGAGCGCGTTCGTGAAGAAGATGAACGAGCGAGCCGCCGCACTGGGCATGGACGACACCTACTACACCGACCCCAGCGGCTTCGACAAAGAGACCACCAGCACCGCCGCCGATCAGCTCAAACTTGCTCGCACGGCGATGAAGGATCCTGCATTCCGCGCCATCGTGGCCACCGAAGAGATCGCTGGCCTACCCGACGCCCCGGAGCCGCTACCCAACACCAACAAGCTCCTCGGCAAGGACGGCGTGATCGGCCTGAAAACCGGCTCCAGCACGCCAGCCGGCGGAAACCTCGCCTGGGCCGCGCACCGAACCATCGACGGCAAGCAGCGCCTGGCGATCGGCATCGTCCTGCACCAGAGCGCCGGCACCACCCCCGCCCAAGGGCTGGAGGACGCCTTCACCCGCAGCCAGAAGCTGATCCGCGCACTCGACGACATCTCCACGACGAAGGCGAGTGCCAGAGCAAACGGCTAAGGCGCGACCCGGCCCTAGTTACGCAAACGCGTGAACGTTGATACGCGGCAGAGCAAGCAGTGTCGCGTCTGCCGAGAACAGCAGGGGGTCCATGACCCCGCGAAAGAAGGATGAACATGACTTGGAAGCCGATGCCCACCAACCGCCGCGCCGCCGCGATGGCCTCAGCCCTGCTGGTGGCAGCCGTCACGGCCTGCGGGATTCCACCCGCCGATGCCGCAGACAAGGCCAAGCCTGGTGCCCGCCATGCCGGTGACCGGCTGTTCCGCTACCTCGGCAACCGCGGGTATGACGTCCAGTCCTACGACGTCCGCTACGACTACCGGCCGGACACGCCGAAGATGAAGGCCTCGGTGCGCGTCGAGGCAAAGGCGACACAGGCCCTGTCCGAGTTCAGCCTCGATTCAACCGGGCAGAAGATTGATTCCGTCAGCGTGGACGGCGCAGATGCCGAATTCCGGCGTGACGCCAAGGACGAGAAGCTGATCATCAAACCCAAGAGCCCACTGGTGAACCAGAAGGCCTTCCGAGTGGATATCAGCTTCGTCGCCGACCGCTCAGCCGACCCGGCCTCGCCTGCCGACCCCGATCACCGGAAGGGCCTCACCGGCTGGCACAACTACGGCAAGAACGGCAAGGAAGGATTTGCGATGCTCGGCCAGCCGGACCGGGGCCACCTGTTCTTCCCCATGAACGACCATCCCAGCGACAAGGCCCGCGTCACCTTCCGCCTGACCACGCCCAAGGACATGACCGCGGTGGCGAACGGCACCCTGCAGTCACGTACCGCACGGGGTGAGCGGACCACGTACGTCTACGCCACCCGCGACGTGATCCCCACGCATGTCGTGCAGGCGGCTGTCGGGCATTACCAGAAGTTCACCGCAACCGGCCCGGGCGGGCTGCCGCTGCGCAGCTACGTCGCAGCCGACCGGGCGAAGGCAGCCGAACCGCAGGTGAAGGCGACCGCGGCGCAGCTGGCCTGGGTGGCGCAGCAGATCGGCAGTGCCTATCCCTACGAGACCTACGGGATCCTGGGCACGCAGGGCGAGTTCGGGGGCGTCGCACTCGAGGGCGCCACCTTGTCCACCTATGCCGCCGAAGCGCTGAATAAACCGTCCCCCGTCATGGTGCACGAACTGGTCCACCAGTACTTTGGCAACGCTGTCGCCCTCAAGAACTGGGACGACATGTGGATCAGCGAAGGTCATGCCTCGTACTACACCGCCCGATACATGGATGAGAAGGGGGAAGCGAAGCTCGAGGAAACCGTCAAGCGTGCATACGAATTCGACCGGGATGAGCGGCCGAACATGGGAGCCCCCGGTCGCTTGAAGGAAGCCGGCGACGTGCTGGGCGGCACCAACGCGGCGGGCGTGGTCATGCTGCACGGGCTGCGGCTTCAGGTCGGCGACGCCACCTTCAGCAAGATCGAGAAGACCTTCTTCGACCGGTTCCGGCACAAGAACGCTTCGACCCAGGACTACATCGACGTCGCCAACGAAGTCTCCGGCCGCGATCTCACCAAGTACGTCAAGAGCTGGATCTACGGCAATAAGACCCCGCCCATGCCAAAGAAGGACTGAACTCAGACCGCGCAAAGACCGCGTGGCACCAAGCCAAGCACCTGAGACACCCAGAAGCTTGAGCTTGAAGGGCCCCGAAGTTCCCGGACAGGCACCCAATAGGGTTGTCCTGAACGAGGAAACGAGGAAGAAGTGGCGCCACCCAGTAAGTACTCGCCGGAGTTCCGCGAGGAAGCCGTCCAGATCGCGTTGAGGTCAAGTAAGACGATCTCCGAAGTCGCCCGGGAGCTTGAGCTGAACTCGGAGACCCTACGCGGCTGGGTGAAGAAATACCAGAAGCAGCAGGAACCAGCCCCCGATGCGGAACTGACGGTGAACGAGCGGGCGCGCCTAAAGGAACTCGAACGACGTAACCGCGAGCTGGAGATGGAAAATTCTTTCCTGAAAAAAGCCGCAGCGTACTTCGCGAAGGATCCCCGGTAGCAAGCAAGTACGAGTTCATCGATGAGATGCGGCTCGACACCGAGGAGTACGCATACAGCGTCGAGTTCATGTGCGGTCGGCTCGGTGTATCCCGATCCGGCTACTACGACTGGCGCTCCCGCCCGCTGTGGAGGATCCGGAGCGCAAAGCCGCCACCATGTCCGGTTTCCGCGGCGCCCGGTACATCTCCGCCGAGGCGAGCACCCGTGGCGAGTGGAAGCCCGGCGGCTCGAAACTGCCCGGCGCAGACGCCTACGCCACGTCCAAGCAGTGCAACCTGGCAACGGTGCTCGCCTTCGCCCGCGAAACACCCCGACTGCGGTTCAACGCCATCGAGCCCGGTTTCGCCCCCGGCACGAACCTCGGCCGTGATGCCGGCCTGTTCCTGCGCCTGCTGTCGAAGCACGTGCTCTCGCCACTGGCCCCGCTCATCAAGTACTGGACCAACCCGGGCACCGCTGCTCGCGTGATCACCCGGATACTCACCGCCGAATCGGACACCACCGGCGTCTACTACGACGAGAAAGGACGACCAATGCGGGGTTCCGCACAGGTGCACGACCCGGCGTTCAACGCGCGGGTAGTCGCCGAGACCCGTGCACTACTGGGGACAACGCACGGATGAGGAAGGACTTCGCCCGGTGGCCCCCGGGCAACCGGACTCGGGCCACCGTTCGGATGGCTTCGCCCCCGCTTGGCCTGCACCTGGGAGGCATCGAGCGTGTCGCAAGAGAGGTCCAGCCGGTGAGCCTCCCGCAACCGGTCCAGCAACACCTGTTAGCCACGCGCTTTTACGTGGCTGGGTGTCGGGTGGGCGATCAAATGGGCGGAGAGTGCTCCTGACTTGCAACGATGGGACTTGTCTAGGGTCCTGTTAGCTGCAGGGAAAGAAGCACTCTCCAGGTGAAGAAGCGTATCGGGTCATACCCGCGCGTCCGCATCGAGGGCGGCGGCCGGACAGTGGTCTCGCAGGCCGGGGGCGTGCTGCTGGTCGAGACCGTCCGCAAGGCCGGCCTGGACACCGCGATATCAGCGGCGCTGAGGCCGTGGCGGAAGCCGCGTGCGGTGCACGACCCGGGAAAGATCCTGCTGGACGTGGCCCTGGCGGTCGCGCTGGGCGGCGACTGCCTCGCGGATGTCGCCATGCTGCGGGCCGAGCCGGCCGTGTTCGGGCCGGTGGCCTCCGACCCGACGGTCTCCCGCCTCATCGACACCCTCGCAGCCTCCGGCGAGAACGCCCTGCGGGCCATCCGTGCCGCGCGGGCCGAAGTCCGCCGACATGTCTGGCGGTTGGCCGACCGAAAAGCGCCGGATGCGAGCGGGACGGTGACCGTGGACCTCGACGGGGTGCTGGTGATCGCACACTCGGACAAGGAGGACGCCGCACCCACATGGAAGCGAACCTACGGCCACCACCCGCTGATGGCGTTCGTCGACCACGGACCGGGCGGCACCGGTGAACCAGTGGCGGCCCTGCTCAGGCCGGGGAACGCGGGCTCGAACACGGCCGCCGACCACATCACCGCCGCCCAACTGGCCCTCGCCCAACTGCCGAAGAAGTACCGGCGCGGACGTCAGACCCTGATCCGCACCGACTCCGCGGGCGGCACCCACGACTTCGTCGCCTGGCTCACTCAGCGGGGACGGTGGCTGTCCTACTCGGTCGGCATGGTGATCACCGAGGCGATCCACCAGCATGTGCTGAAGGTTCCGGCATCGGCCTGGACGGCGGCCGTCGAGGCGGACGGCGAGATCCGCGACGGCGCCTGGATCGCTGAACTCACCGGCGACGTACTGGACGGCTGGCCGGAGGGCATGCGGCTGATCGTCAGAAAGGAACGACCGCACCCCGGGGCCCAGTTGCGGCTCACGGATGTGGACGGCTTGCGGTTGACCTGTTTCGCCACCAACACCTCGGGCCGGCCGATCGCCGAGCTCGAGCTCCGTCACCGGCTGCGGGCCCGGGCCGAGGACCGCATCCGCGCCGCCCGGACCACCGGCCTGCGCAACCTGCCCCTGCACCGCACGGCCCAGAACCGGATCTGGCTGGAGATCGTGCAGATCGCTCTCGACCTGCTGGCCTGGATGCCGACGCTCGCCCTGTACCGGCAAGGCCAGGCTCCGGGAGCCCCGCCGACTACGGCTCCGCCTGTTCACCGCGGCGGGACAGCTCGTGACCACCAGTCGTCGGCGAATCCTCCGCCTGGCCCGGCACTGGCCCTGGACCGGTCACATCACCGCAGCCTCGACCGGCTCACCCAACTGCCGGACCCTGGCTGACCAGCAGATTCCCCGTCCCTTCGACAGCACCCAACACCCATAGCAGTGGAATCCGGTGCCATCCCGAGGCGACACTCGGGTCTTCGGCCTGCACAGCCTCAGCCCACGGCACGAAAACGGCCCACCGACTCCGTCGGCGGACCGTCACGAAACTTCGAGGCTAGCAGGATTGGGCCCTCGTGGCGTAACGACAGCGTGTCTAAGATCATGGGAAACTTGAGGTCGTTGGGCGCTCGGGATTGTGGTTGTTTGTTTCATACCAGCAAATTATGATCGGAGCCGGGGGAGTTCGATCGCTCACCGTTTGCCTGCCGGACTCGTTTCAGCGGCGGGCCCGGTAGTGAAAGCGCGTCTTGCTGATACGGCCCTGATTCATGAAGTGCGCCAACACGGCGTCGGGCGGGCAGTGGAAGGGGTTCTCCGGCGGGTTGAGCAGAGCAATCTCCCAGATGACGACCTCGCGGCTGGCCACCACGTTCAGCAGCTTGTGCCGTACGCCGGCGGACACATCACGATCAAACGCGGGGGGTAGGTGATCGATGCCCGTGCGTTTGCCCGTCGGCAAGATTACATCCGCCTGCGGTGACCACCAGTCAGACAATACCGAGGTAAGTTCACCGCGATACCCGGATTCTATGGTCTCCTTGGCGAGTCTGCGGTGCCTTGCGTGCAGGGTTGCAACGTCGTCGTGCACCTGCTCGGCCGAGTTCAGCAGGGCATTGACCAGCTTGGTGCGTGCCTGGTTGAGTCTGCTGCGCACGGTGCCGACCGGTGTGGCGCAGAGTGCCGCGATGTCTTCGTACGATGTGACGTCGGTGAAGTAACGCAAGATCGTTACCAGCCGCAGAGTGGGGGACAAGCCCTCCAGCGCGCTCCAGACCCAGTCCCGCAACGCGTGCTGGTCGAGAACCTCCGCCGGGTCCGGCGGTGTTGGGTTTGACCGGTCCGCCTCAAAGGGTTCGCTTACTTCGGGCATGGGAATGGCCGACATCTTGCGCAGCTGGGCCCGGCACACATTGCGCACCACCATCCGTAGCCACGCACCGACCGCGTCCGGATCCCTAATGTCGCCTATCCGGCGAACCGCAATGAGCACCGCCTCCTGCACAGCGTCTTCGGCATCCTGGCTGTGACCGAGCAAAGCCAGCGCGACAGCATGCATACCTGCTCGATGTCTGGCAAGGAGCAGGCCTAGACAACTGGCATCGCCCGCCTGTGCTGCGTGCAGCAGTTCGGAGTCCTGCGGCACTCCAACCATCTCATGTTTTTTGCCCATTCTTTAATAATAACCTCAGGCCCTTTTGATCCCAAATGTCCGACCTTCGGGCCTGGTGCGGCATCCTGAACGGGAGCATCACCGCCCAAAGCGGCAAGCGTTGCTCAACACATTCGAGCCACGGGCTGAAGCCGGCGGTGATACGGGGGGTCTGCTGCACGATCAGATGACATCTGAACTGGCGTGTCCCATGGGGCGGGTGGGAAGGATGTCGTTGTGCCCAAGCCCTATCCGGAAGATCCCGGCCGCCGGTTCGACGATCTGTTCAACCTCGTGCACGATCCGGCGACGCTGATTGTGGCGTTCGACCGGGTCGCGGGCAACCGGGGAGCCGGTACTCCTGGCGTGGATGGCCTGACGGCCGCCGACGTCGAGGAGACGCTCGGCGTTCCCGGGTTCCTGGACGACCTGCGCGCCCGTCTCGAGGCGGGGGCGTTCCGGCCGCTGCCGGTGCGGGAGAAGACTATTCCCAAGCCGGGCGGGTCCGGGAAGGTGCGGCGGCTGGGGATTCCCACGATCGCCGACCGGGTCGTGCAGGCCGCGCTGAAGCTGGTGCTGGAACCGATCTTTGAGGCCGATCTCAAGCCGGTCTACTACGGGTTCCGGCCCAAGCGGCGGGCCCAGGACGCGATTGCCGAGATTCACTTGTATGGCACCTGCGGCTACCGCTGGGTGCTGGACGCGGACATCGCGGCGTGCTTCGACGAGATCGACCACGTCGCGCTGATGGACCGGGTCAGGCGGAGGATCAAGGACTAGTGCGTGCTGGCGCTGGTCAAGGCGTTCTTGAAGTCCGGGCTGCTGAACGAGCTCGGGGAACTCCAGGACACCTACACCGGGACGCCGCAAGGGGGCATCCTCTCCCCGCTGCTGGCCAACATCGCCCTGTCGGTGCTCGACGAGCACCTGCACCGGGCCTGTGAAAGCGGCGGGGAACTGTCCACCGAGTACAGGTGCGGACGACGCCGGGCCAAGGGCCTGCCCTCGTGGCGGCTGGTCCGCTACGCGGACGACTTCGTCGTCCTGGCCCATGGGACCAGGCAGGACACCGAGGCACTGCGCGAGGAGGTCGCCCATGTGCTCGCACCGGTGGGGCTGCGGCTGTCACCGGCCAAGACCCAGGTGGTGCACCTGACCGAGGGGTTCGACTTCCTGGGGTTCCACATCCAGTGGCGCCGAAAGAGGGGAACGGACAAGTGGTACGTCTACACCTTCATCGCCGATCGGCCCTTGCGGTCGATCAAGGCGAAGATCCGTTCCTGACCCACAGAACGTCGCAGCAGGACCTGGCCGTGGTGCTGATCAACTTGAACAGAGCCACGCAGGGTTGGGCCCACTACTTCCGGCACGCCGTCGCGAAGCACGTATTCACCAAGGTGGACGACATCGTCTGGTGGCGACTCGTCCGCCTGCTGCATGAACGGCACCACTGGAACTGGAGGGACTTCCGCCGACGATTCACCACCCCCAGCGGGCGGTGGCTTCCGATCGCGGCGGGCGAGATCAAGCTGCAGAAGATCAGCGCGATCCCGGTCACCCGGTATCGCTACCGCGGCAACAAGATCCCCAACCCCTGGGTCCCCGAGACCGCCTGACGGCAGAGACCGTGGAGAGCCCGTTGCGTTGAGAGACGCACGGCGGGTTCGGCGAGAGGTCCGGGGAAACGGACCGGGAGCAATCCCGGCACCGCGCCCCAGGCCTACTCGGCGACGAGGCCGGATTCTCGATGACTCCGCCCCGGGCCCGGACCTGGGGGCGACGTGGCCACACGCCCGTCGTTCGCGTTCGGGGCAGATCCCGCCGCAGGACATCGGTCGCCGCGCTGTGCTGCTACAAACCGGGCGAGAGCGCCAGGCTGATCTATCGGCCCCGTCATCATTTGCTCTTGAAGGGAGCGCGGAAGAGCTTCTCCTGGCAGGACTATCGGGACCTGCTGGCGAGGGCCCACATCCAACTCGGCGGCCCCATCGTGGTCGCTACCTCGTCGGCTGGCCCCGCAGGGACGACTTCGGGGTCATCGCACAGACCGACGCGGGCGAACCGATCGGTGCGGTCTGGGCGTGGCGCCTTCCCGTGAGTGAGCCTGGATACGGCTTCGTTGGTCCGGACGTTCCCGAGCTGACCCTCGGCCTGTTACCCGGACACCGCGGTCGCGGGCACGGCCGGGACCTGATGGAGGCACTGATCCAGGCCGCGGCCGAGGGACCGGCCCCGGTGGCTCGGCTCAGCCTGAGCGTCGAGGACGGCAACCCCGCTGTGCACCTCTACAGTGCTCTCGGCTTCACCCGGGTCGGGCGCAGCGGCAACTCGGACACGATGGTTCTGGACGGGTCTCGCAGGCCGGTGGGGTGCTGCTGGTGGAGGCTGTTCGCCGGATCGGCCTGGACGCCGCGCTGTCGGCGGCCCTGGAGCCGTGGCGCAAGTCGCGGGCGGTGCACGATCCCGGGAAGGTCCTGCTCGACCTCGCCCTGGCGGTCGCGCTGGGCGGGGACGCTTGTCCGACGTGGCTGTGCTGCGGGCCGAGCCCGCGGTGTTCGGTGCGGTGGCCTCGGATCCGACCGTCTCCCGGCTGGTCGACGCGCTTGCCGCGGCCGGCCCGCGGGCCCTGGCCGCCGTGCGGCAGGCTCGAGCCAACGTGCGCGAGCGGGTCTGGCGGCTGGCCGGTGACGCGGCGCCGAACGCGGGCGGCGAGGTGGTCGTGGACACCGACGGCGTCCTGGTCCTAGCCCACTCCGAGAAGGAGGACGCCGCCGCGACCTGGAAGAAGACCTTTGGGCATCACCCCTTGCTCGCGTTCGTCGACCACGGCCCGCAGGGCTCCGGCGAGCCGGTCGCGGGCCTGCTGCGGCCGGGCAACGCGGGCAGCAACACCGCCGCCGACCACATCACCGCGGCCCGGCAGGCGCTGACCCACGACATGGCTCCTCGGGCGAACCAACGGGGCGTCACGAAACTTTGAGGCTAGGGTAAGGCTAGGGTCCGTCTTCAAAGATCATCGGATGGTGGATCATGGTGGGGTGATACGCCGCCACGAACTCACCGATCAGGAGTGGGAGTTACTCGCTCCACTCATACCGCGGGCCGCGACGGGCCGACCGCGGGTGGAGGACCGGCAGGTCATCAACGGCATGGTCTACAAGATCCGGACCGGGATCTCTTGGCGTGACCTGCCGGAACGCTACGGTCCATGGAAAACGGTCTACACCCGCTTCCGCCGGTACGCGCTGGACGGTGTGTTCACTCGAGCTCTCCAGCAGGTCCAGGCCCATGCAGACGAGGCCGGAGACATCGACTGGCTCATCCAGATCGACTCAACCATCGTCCGCGCCCACCAGCACGCCGCCGCCACCGGCCGAAAAGGGGGATCCACCGGCCGGACGAACCGGGCGATCACGCCCTCGGCCGATCCCGAGGAGGACTGACCACCAAAATCCATCTTGCATGCGACGGCAAGGGACGCCCGCTCGCGATCCTGCTGACACCCGGCCAACGCCATGACAGCGTCTGCGCCCGCCCCCTTTTGGAACGCATCCGCGTCCCGCGCACCGGCCTCGGCCGGCCCCGATGCAAACCCGACCAGGTCATTGCCGACAAGGCCTACAGCTCCCGCGGGTTCCGCGCCTACCTGCGTAAACGCGGCATCGCGTGCACCATCCCGGAGAAAGCCGACCAACAGCAGCACCGCCACAACCGCGGTCGCCGCGGCGGCCGCCCACCCGCATTCGACCGTCAGATCTACCGCCGACGCTTCCGCGGCATCGCCACCAGATACGACAAGACCGCCACCTCCTACGAAGCGGCGGTCAGTCTCGCGTCGTTCCTGCTCTGGGCAAGATCAGTTTGAAGACGGACCCTAGACGGACGTACCTCAGCCGCGGGTCTGGCACCAGCCCTGTCTACCGTCGCGAAACACCCGTCTCCACGCCCTGCGAGGGCTCCCTGGCGCTCCGCACCAGGACCGGAGGTACAGGGCTGCCCGGAGCTTGATTCATGCGATCCGCCAAGATCGAAGGCGGTCGGCGATCTCGTAGCTGTCGAGTCGAAGGCTGCGAATCTCGTGAATCAGATCTCGCCACAGCTCGAACTTCTCGTCCACGTGCTCGCCTGACGCTTCCAAGTACGCGATCGCAACCCCATAGCCGAACGCTTCATTACGCGCGGGGAGCGGGCGAAGAAGTACGCACTCTTCCAAGAGCACGGCAGCACGCCAGAAGGCGTCAGGGTGGTGCTGATCATGCCTGGGCGGATCAACGCGGTGTCGCTGGGCCATCCCGACCAGGACAGAGAAGTCGTTGACGGTGAGGTCGGAGGTGAGGATCTCCTCCTGGCGCTCCAAAAGCCACCGATAATCGATGAGGACTACAGGCGGCACAGGTCAGGCCGCCCGCGTGGTGTTGTGGGCGATGGGCAGGAGCCCCCCGAATTCGGAGTCGAAGGCGTCCAGTACGCCGGGCTCATCGATAACACGGCGGAACGCGCCAGTCGCCGTATCGAGAGCTCGCGCGTGCTCCTTCTCCTCGGCCAGCTTGGCGAGGTAGGCCTTGACGGTGAGTCCTGCGTCCTTGGCCAGAGACTGCAGGGTGTCCCTGGTACCTGCGTCGATCTTGACGGTCGTATCTGCCATACCACGAGTATGCCGCTCGGTATACTGTGTCGTCTACCGCCTTGACTTCTTGTGACTGAGTCCCTTGAGATGGCGCAGAAGCCGCGGCCGCCGACCTGCTCGGTGCGTTCCGGAGCGGTTCAGGGTCCGCTTCCACGCCAAGGGTGAGACGGGCAACGGGCGACACTCCGGGGGAGGGATGACGTTGAGCACCGCAGACTGGCACACAGCTGCCTGCCGTACGAGCGACCCCGACGCTCTCTTCGTCCAAGGATCCGATCAGAATCGCGCCAAGGCCGTGTGCACTGGTTGCCCGATGCGTACCGAGTGCCACGCCGACGCCCTAGACAATCGCATTGAGTTTGGCATATGGGGCGGAATGACAGAAAGAGAGCGCCGCGCATTTCTACGCCGGCATCCAGACGTTCCCTCATGGCGTGCACACCTGGACGAGGCGCGCAGGGTCCACGAGCAGGAACACACCAGCTGACCACCCAAGCAACGCCGACGAGCCGCCGGGTCATTCGATCAGGACTGGCGGCTCACCTCGCGCGAACGGGGCTGAAGAGCCAACGAACTCTGCTCCAGACAGAGGCCTGGCCGCGCTGTGTCGCGGCCAGACCTCGGACATCGTAACGACTGGCTGCACCCATTCGGCACGCGAGGGCACCCCTGAAGCGGGCAGGGGCCCATGAGATGCCGCGACAGCCGCAAATCGTTCCGCGCGCTCTCCCTTCCCGCAGGCCGGGAAGAGTGGCAAGTTTCCTTATCCGAAGGTGGCCGTGCACGTGACGTGGGCAGTCGGATTCGCCGGCGACTCGAACGTCCTTCGTTACCCCCGTACGCCCTGTCGACCACGCCGGACCGGCGTCGTGTCCCGTCAGTGGGTGCCGACCACAAACGGTTACAGGGCGCTCGATCCGGCGGGTGGAGCGATCGCATCAGAGGCGGCAGACGAGCGCCGCCGATCGGGCTGCGATCCCCAGCGACTGCCGTCAGGTTGCGGCGGACGGTCTTGTTTGTCCGAGAGCGCACATGTCGGACACCCCGCATGTTTCGGGCCGTCGGGCCATCAGGTTGCTCGGCGCGGGGGAGCCAGAGGGTGAACACTGCTCCGTTGCCGGGGCTGCTGTCGGCGGTGACGGTTCCGCCGTGTTCCTCGACCAACTGGCGGACGATGGACAGGCCCAGTCCGCTGCCGCCGGTGTGTCTGTTGCGGGACTTCTCGGCCCGCCAGAAACGTTCGAAGACATGGGGCAGGTCCTGGGCTGCGATGCCGCTGCCGGTGTCCTCCACCGAGAGGACGGCGATGGTTGAGGTTCAGCAGTCCGTCGCAGGTGACCTCCAGCCAGCCGCGGATGTTGGTGAGTGGGGTCCGCAGCTCGTGGGCGATGTCGCTGACCATGGCTTTGCGTTGGGCTTCCAGCTGTTCGCGGCGCGCGGTGAGGTCGTTGAAGGCGGCGGCCAGGTAACCGGTCTCGTCCTTGGTGGTGACGGCGACACGCGCATGCTCGTGCGGTGGCTGTTGGGCCGCGACGGTCAGAGCTCGCAGGGGACGGACGAGGCGGATCGCGACGACGGTGGTCATGGCGACGGTGAAGGCGAGGACGAGCGCCGAGACACTGGTGATCTTGGCCGCGTTGGGCTGCGGACGCCGCCTGCGCGACGGCCACCTGCCCATTCGCGCCGCCCTGGTCGCACCGCGCGGCTGAGATCCGCGCGGTGCCCGGGGTGGCGACCCCCCGTACACGCGCGAAGCGGCCCGTCGGCCGGCGCCGTACGGGCTTGATGGAAGTCGCCGCGCACGGTGCCGGCCAACGGGCCGCGCCGTCCCGGATCGGGTCCACGCCCGGTCTGCAGGGTCTCACCCGATCTGCCGGTCTATACGGGAAGCAAAGCTCCCTGCCGCGCTGGGACGCGAGGCTTGCGGCAGGAGTAGACGAACGCGGGCGGCACATTGGCCCACACCGTCCGACCCGGCACGATCTCCTCGAACGCCGCCCCCAGGGCGTCCCGCAATCTGCGAGCGGGAGGGGCCCACCGCGTGTGGGTGTACGCGAACGTGGTGAACGTGCCGTCGGGAGCGAGGATGTCGGTGATGGCATCGAGGAGGTCGTCCTCATGCTCCCGCGAGAACGCCGTCCAGGGCAGCCCGCTCACGATCACGTCGGCCTGTCGGTAACCGCGCTCCGCGAGTAGCTCCCGCACGTTCCGGGCGTCGGCCACCGCGACCTCCACCCCCGAATAACGCGCGGTCAGCATTCCGGCGAAGCGCTCGTTGATCTCGACTGCTAGATGATGGCCACGGCCGGCCAGTCGCCGCTGGATGGCCCCAGTGAACGCGCCCGTGCCCGGACCGAGTTCAACCACCAGCGGAGCACCGGTGTCGGGTATGGGCGCGGTGGCCAGGTCTGCCAGGGCCTCACCGCTGGGGGTGATGGAGGCGACGGTGAATGGGTTGCGGAGAAACTCCCGCAGGAACACGGCACGGGTGTCGGCGGTCATCGGCCGGCTCTCCGTCCAGAGGTGCGCGTGATAGTGTTTATGATCATTTTTCCCTTCCGGGAGTCCGAACGATGAGAGGGCCGCGGTGGCCGGGACAGGGGCGTCACACTCCGGGAAGTGATCGCGACGCGACGCCCTACGGATGGCTACGCGGGGTCGGCGGGGCCGAGGACCCGGGCGAGCCAGTCGTTGCGGGACCGCCGTGCGGCGACCGAGACCCGCGCCAGCGGGTGCAGCGCGTCGAAGCCGTGGAATCCCCCCGCCCACACGTGGAGTTCCGCCTGTCCGCCGGCCGCCCAGATACGGGTGGCGTAGTCGGTGTCCTCGTCGCGGAACACCTCGGCGGATCCGGCGTCGATGTAGGTCGTGGGCAGGCCTGAGAGGTCCTGGGCCAGCGCGGGTGAGACGTAGGCAGGTACGTCGTCGCCGGTGAGACCGCCGAGGACGCTGTGCCATCCGAACGCGTTCATCTCCGTGGTCCAGAGCCCTGGCACCCCGGAGAACTGGCGGCTGGAGGCGGTGATGTTGCGGTGGTCGAGCATGGGACAGACCAGCATCTGGGCCGCGATCGCCGGGGTGCCGAGGTCTCGGGCCAGGAGAGTGAGACCGGCGGCTATGCCGCCGCCGCCGCTGATCCCGGCGACGACGATCCGGGTCGCGTCGATGCCCAGCTCTTCCGCGTTTTCCGCGATCCAGAGCAGCGCTTGGTAGCAGTCGTCGACCAGGGCGGTTCCGGTGGCTTCCGGAGCGAGCCGGTAGTCCACGGAAACCACGACCGCGCCGAACTCGTCCAGCCACTCAAGCGGGATGTCGATCTGCGAGAAGCGGTCTCCCATCACCATCCCGCCGCCGTGCATCCACAGGACGCAGGGAGCGGCGGTCATACGGTCGGTGTCAGCTGGGCTGAAGATCGACAGCGGGATCTGGGCACCGTCCGTGGCGGCGACGGTGATCTCCCGCCGTTCGACGGAGCGTCCTTCGAGAAGGGGCTCGACGGGCGGTGACGGATACTGGCGCACCTGCGCGAGTATCTCCGGGTCGAGCTGCGACATCAGGGGCATGTTCGCGAGGACCGCACTCAGTTCGGGGTCCAGATCGGGACGGGTGGAGGTCATGTCAATTCCTTTTCCTGGCTTTTGGAACGGCCTGGTAACGGTCGGCGTAGGAGGCGGCGGGCGGCCGACTGGAACACCGCAGCCGGCCGCATCCTCCGCCGACTGGTGTCAGAAGGCGGCCTTGCCGCCGACGGGCAGTTCGTCGATGTAATCGGGCTCACCGGCGAGCAGCGGCTGGAGCTGCCCCACCAGCTGCTGGGCCGCCCCGGTCGCGAAGAACGCGCCGTGCGCCTCCTGGCTCGTCCAGCCTTCGGTGACGTAGACGACGTCCTCGTTGTCGGAGGAGCGACTGACCAGGAAAACGACGCAGTCCTCGTTCGACAGGGCCGGCGCGTCGAGCAGGAACGCGAGCAGTTCGGCGCCCTTGCCGGGCTGCGCGGTCATGGTGGCGTGGAAGCCATGGGTGACGGTCATGGGAGTGGAACCTCTCGTTCTGGAAGCCGGCGCCCGTTCTCCGGCGGCGGCTGACTTGCGCTTACGGACTCCACACTCCACGCTGCCCGGCCTACCCACATCAGCCATTCATCTCCGGCCTCGAACCGACCGGCCCTCCTCGCGCGGTTAAGTCATTTGGCAGATGCACACGGGAAACCGCACGGCGAGTATGGAGTGCATGACACGCCCTCCCGCACGAGAGAACCCCCCGGTGCCGTCGGCTCCCCTGCATACGCGCGAGGTCCGGGATCGTGCCCTGTTCGATCTGGAGGACGGGCCGGTCACCCCGTCGAACCGCGCCGAGCTGACGACGGTCGCCCACTTGCTGGACATCCTGCTGGCCAGCCTGGTCGTGTCCTCGCTCCAGTACGAACAGCACGCGCTGCTCGTCCGTGCGCCTTCGCACCGGCCGATCGCGGAATTCTTCCACTCGTGCGCGGACAGTGACCGCGGCGACGGACGTCTGCTCGCGGTGCGGATCCGGCAGCTCGGGTTCACCGCCCATCACGACCCGGAGCACCTGGCCACTCGGTCACGGATCGCCTTTCAGACCTTTCCGGACGGCGACCTCGGCGGCATCGTCACGCAGGATCTCGCGGGAGCGAGGATCCTGGTCCAGACGCTGCAGGAGGCAGTGCGCTGGCTGAGGGACGACGATCCCACCACCCGGCGGCTGCTGGAACGGCTCCTGGAGAAGAAGGAGGCCCAGGCCGACGTACTCAGCGCGCAGTCGTTTCCCACGCTTCGAGCGGAGGCGGATGATCGTTCCCGGGAAGCGATGGACGGGACGACAGGGCGTCCCTGAGTCCGGCGCGCGACGAGATGCCGAGCTTGGGAAAGATCCGGTACAGATGTGCACCGACGGTTCGGTGGGAGAGGTAGAGCCGCTCAGCGATCTGCTTGTTCGTCAGGCCGCTCGCCGCGAGTTGGGCGATCTGGAACTCCTGCGCGGTCAGGTCGAGCGGTGCATCGGACGGCACGTCGCTCTGTCGGTATCCCGAAGCGCGCAACTCGCCCGATGTGCGAGCGACCCAGGGCTCCGCCGCCATGGCCGCGAATCCGGCGCGGGCGGCCAGCAGATGCTGACGCGCTTCGGGTACGGACCTGTCCCGGCGCAGTTTCTCGCCGAAGGCGAGGCGGATACGCGAGGTGTCGTACAGCCACCGTTCCGCCGAGGGCTCCGTCAGCAGATCCGTCAGTCGCGACACCGCCTCGTCGCTCTGAAGGACGAGGGCGTCGGCACCCGCCTGGATCAGCGCCATGCGGGGCGACAGCCGGGCCACGCCGGCCACCCGCATTGCCTCGACGTGTGCCCTGGCTTCGACCGTACGACCGGTGCGCACCGCCGCCTCGACCAGGTCGAACATGACCCAGGTGCAGTGCGGGACGTACGAGGCGAGGGTTCCGGGCGGGCTCATTGCGGCGGCATGGCGGAAGGCGGACTCGTAGTCGCCTTGGCCCATCGCGGCGAGTGTCCGGGGATGCTGGGCGAACAGGACGGCGGCCGACACACCACGCGGGAGCGCCCAGTGGGTGATCTCGTCGGCGAGTGCGTACGCTTCGTCGAAGTCTCCCCGGCCGGCGGCGATGATCGCCCTGTTGTAGCGGAAGTACCACGCGAAGAACGGGAACCCGTTGGTACGGCAGACTTCCTGCCCTTCGATGGCGAGTTGTTCGGCCTCGTCCCAGCGGCCGACGAGGTAGTCGTCCAGACACAGGTGCATGAGGGCGCCGAGATGTCTGCGCGCCGTTCCCCCGTCGCGTCCCTGCGCGACCAGTCGCCACGACGCCTCCCGGCAGTCGCCCAGACGGTCAAGGTAAACCGACGCCGTTCCCGTGCGCATGATGCGTGCGGGGTCGGCGTCGTTTCCGAGCGTGTGCAGGACCGCGTCGATCTCAGGCAGGGCCTCCGCTCCGGTGCGTACCGGATCGGGAAACGTTTTGCTGACCAGGGAGAGTACGTCGGGCGGGCTCGGCTCCAGTTTCCGCAGGGCCTCGAAGAAGGGTTCCCAGTACTCCGGCGCGCTTCCGTACCAGCACAGCAGCAGCAAGGTGTGCAGTGCCTCGATCAGCGCCGGGTTCTCCGCGCGGTAGCCGTGGTCACCGGTCTCGATGGCGCCGACCAGGAGGCGGTGAGCGGTGCTCACGTCACCGTCCCCGTTGATCATCAGGAACGCGGCCGCGTTGGCCACATGCAGCGAACCGGAGGACTCCGAGGTCGCTTGCCGGGCGTCGGACAGTAGCGCCTTGGCGTCGTCGATCGAGCCGCTCGCCTCGGCGCCGATGTACGCGGCCTCCGCGAGCCGGCGCCCCCGGTCGGCGCCCGTCACGCTCAGTTCGGCGGCGCGGATCAGGGCCGCGACCGCCGCGAAGGCATCCCCTCGACGCATGACCTTACGGGCCGCGACCTCCAGCAGCTCCGCCACCACCTCGTCGGGGCCGACGGCGGCCGAAGCGAGGTGCCACGCACGGCGCTCCTCGTCACCGCCGAGGGCTTCGGCGAGTTCGACGTGCGACCGGCGACGCTCCTCGTGGGTGGACATCGCCACGATTGCCGACCGGATCAGCGGGTGCCTGAACGCGATCCGGGCCGTGGCGTCGTCGACACGTACCAGTTGTGCCCGCTCGGCGGGCCCCAGGTCGGCCAGGCCGGGCCGGTTGCTGAAGACTGTTCTCAGCACCCGGATGTCCCCGGTTCCCTCGAAGGTGGCCAGGAGCAACAGCTCACGGGTCGCCTCCGGTAGATCGGCGATCCGAGAGGCGAACAGCGCCTGAAGCCGTTCGCTGAGCGGAACGACCCCGGACTGCTCGACCTGACGCGAGGCCGCGCCCTGCAACGTGGACGGCAGCTCCATCAGCGCCAGCGGGTTTCCCTGGGCGAGTTTGAGCAGCCTCTGCCGGATGCGGCCGGGCATACGCGGGAACGCGAAGTCGACCAGTTGCTCGGCGGCCTCGTTGCCGAGCGGCGGTACGGTCATGTCGGTCAGGCCCCGCCGGTCGAGGAAGCTGGTCGCCCCCGTCCTGGACGACGCCAGAAGTCCGGCCTGGCAGCCCTCCAGGCGGCGTGCGACGAAGCCCAGCACGCCAGCGCTGGCGCGGTCGATCCAGTGGATGTCGTCGACCAGCAGGAGCAGTGGTGTCTCGGCGGCGGTCGCCCTGATGAGCAGCAGCGCGGCGTTGCAGACGACCAGTACGTCCGGTGGCGGACCGACACCGAAGCCCAGCGCCACCGACAGCGCCTCCCGGGGCCCCGCCGGCAGGCGGTCGAGGTCGTCGTGCACCGGCAGCAGCAACTGGTTGAGACACGCATAGCTCACATCGGCCTCGAACTCCGACCCGGACGCCCGCAGCACCCGCATACCCTCCGCGAGCGCGAGCTGCCCGGCGGCGGCCATGAGCGCGGACTTGCCCACGCCGGGCTCACCCCAGAGCAGCCGCGTCGTCCCGTGCCGCCGCACCTCGTCGAGGAAGGCGGAGATCTGCCCGAGTTCGGCATGGCGTCCGAAGAGTTCACTGCTGGCCATACATACCTCGCCGCTGGATTCGTGTGCTTCAGTGACCTACCACACTCGGTGAGGCGTAAGCCCACTCAGGTTCGGGATGATGGCCGTCACATACTGTGCCGATTCTTGTGCTGAGCGCGTCGTGATTTCTCTTCTACGCCCCCGAGTATCCGTCACGGCAATGGGCCGCCATTGCAGAGTAAAGCAGCGGTCGCCCGCCGACGAGCGCCCCGGGGGCCTCGTACGCAGGAAATGAGCGGCCCTGATCGCTCGGGCAAAGAATGGACTCACACAAAAGTGGCGCAGGCTTGCACAATCCTATTCTTCAGGCCGGGCGGCCCGGCGTGGAGAGGCTGGACTTGCCACGACCTCCAATCTTTGAACACATCCATACAGCTGGATGAACTCCGCCTTCTGCTGGCTCGTCATGCCCGACCAGAGGCTGCAACGGCCATCGAGAACGTAAAGATCGCCAACGGGGAGTCGGGAGCCACCTCGGCATCGATGGCGGGATAGTGGTGACGCTGATCGGCCAGGCGCCAAAAGTCTCTCGCTCGGCGCGTACGAGCACGAGTACCGCGCTGGGCAGTGCCTGGTCGTGTCGCTCGGCCTGTCCGTCACCGGCAATTTCGTCAATGCCACCCGGAGCGGCCCGTGCTCGGCGTTGGTCTGCGCCTCCAGGCTTCGGACATCGCCGAGATGCCGCTCTAGGCCGCTCCCGGGGTGATCTCGAAGGACGCCCGCGCCACCCGTCATCGACGTCAGCGACGTGTCCGACAGCCTTCTCGACGCCGTTCTGCGAGTGCTGCGCCTGCTGTACCAGCCGAGAGACAGGGACATGCTTTGCCCCTCTCGTCCATCGGGAGATTCTCTGACATCTACTCACCGGAGATCAGGGCGCGAAAGTCCGACAGATAGGTTTCGCGGACAGCAAGCTCTCGCGCATAACCAGAGCGATTGCAGTGGATTCGTGAGAATCGTCGCGAATCCTTCCAGGTGGACGGCATGGCAAAGCTGACGGGATTGAGAATTTCTGCCTACTACCGAAATTTTCGGACCGTCACTGGAATTAGTTCCATTCAATTCCAACATCCGGCTCCATGAGTCCTGGCTTCTCCTGGCGGCTCACCCGAAAGAGATCGCGCATATCGCGGCCAGTGGGGGATAGGTAAGCCCATCCCAGTTCAGCCGGGAGAACCGACGCCTTTTTGGAGTGTCACCGAGCCAGGAAGCGATCACCTTCGCGAAGCGGACCCGTGGAAGAGGGCAGTCGGCTTCCCGACTGACGGCCACCGGTCGAGAAGCCGTTCACCGGCGGAGTCCGGACTGTTGAGTACGTGTGCACTCCGTCGTCGGTGAGGAGCTGCTGGGGATGTGCCCGTCAGCGGTCTCGGGGAGCAGGGCTTCGTCTCGGACTCGCCAGCCGTCGCCACGCTGGACGACCGGCGCGTGGTCCTCGGGTGCCGTCCCAGGCCGCCCGGCTGCTCGACTGGCTCGAGTGCACGGTCTACGGTCGTTGCTTCCGGCGTCTGTTCGTCCCTGAGAAGGGCCGGAACCCGCTCCCGCCGCAGGCTTTCCCCCGCATGGCGGGGTGGAGCTGCGCCGGGGGAGCGGGGAAAGCGCCACCGTCGATCTATGGGCCGTGCCGCTGACGGGTGATACCGCCGCGTATACGGTGCTGTTCGCCGAAACCGCCGAGACGGCCGAGTGGGGAGGGATACGGAACATCCCTTCTGCGGAAGATTCTCGGCCAGCGGCAGGTGGCTGTCGCGATTCGCGGAATGGATCTCGGTCTTGGTTGCAACAACACCGGGCCGGAGATCATCGGCGTCCCCGGCCGCGCTCACGGGCAGCCAGCTGCACATGATTCTGTCCGCGCGGGAGGCGTGGTCCCAGGACGAAACGCTTCAGCGGGTGAGGGGCACCGGAATCCTCGTGACAGCCGATGTCTGACAAGTGCGATTCCCGCATCTTCCCGGCGTACGACGCACCCTCTCGCCGGCGGCCTGCCGTTTGCAGGACGCCCACGGCGCACCGAGCGGAGTCGTCACAATGGCGCACGACGTCACCGAGCAGCAGCAGGTCGGTGCCCACCTCGATCGGCTGCACCACGCTGCTGAGCGCATCGGTTTCTCCCTCGATATCCGGGTCACACGGCGCAGGCTCTAGCGGAAGTGGTGGGCACCGGCTTCGTGTCTCGGTGCTGCGCGGGGACGAGCCTCCCCCCGAGTCCGGGCGGCGAACTCGTACGGATTGCGACCGCCTCCTCGGCCGGGGAATGGCCCGGGAAGCTGCAGCCCAGCGGATCGCGGTATCCGGTCATGCGGGAAGACTTGCCGTTCGCGCGGGTCCAGCAGGGCGAGACTGCGCCGCCGTCCTCGGCTGGGCCGACGACGCGGAGGCGGAGAAGTGGGTCCCGGAAGACGCCCGGTCGGAAGGCGTGTAGGTGAGGCAGGTCGACTGCGCGGGCCTGGACGATCCAGCGAGAGAGCCCGTCGGCGTTTCCCACGCAAGGTGTGAGGAGCTGGGCGAAGTCCGCGATGTGGGCGCTCAGTTGGGGCATTTCGGGGCAGGCTGCGGTGAGCCGTGCCAGAAGACCGCGATGTTCGGTCTTGAGGTTGTCAGGCCTGGTGAGGAGCATCCGGGCGAGCCGGCGCGGCGAGATGTGGCTCCGGTCGGCGTCCGCGCGGCCTTGGTTGATGTACTTGTGCATGAGATTGAAGCAGCCCTCGTAGCAGAGAGCCTTGATCTCTTCGAAGGGGTGCTTGACGGGAACGGCGGGGTCATCGGCCCGGCGTTTGCGCAGGTGCTCGCGGTAGGGGTCGACGAGGCTGGCGCGGTATTTGGGGACGCGGAGCATCCGCTCGGGCCGGTCGGCTCGCGCGTAGCGTTTGACGGTGTTCAGGGCCAACTGCAGTCGGCGGGTGCATTCGAGCTGGCCCACGCTCTGGTCGAGCAGGTCATGGACCTGGTGCCAGCGTTCCAGAGTGGTTCGGGCGCGTGGCCCGTCGTAGATGGGTGCGTCCAGTACGGTGGCCCAGCAGCTGCTGTGCGCCTTCACCTCGCTGAGGGCGGCTTCGCACAGGTTGTGCCACAGATGCGACCTGTCTGCGACCTGGACGGCGTCGGGCAGGGCGCGGCGGATGGCCTCGGCGTAGGTGGCGGAGCCGTCGCGGCAGACGACCTCGACGCCGGGATGTGCGCGCAGCCACGCTTCCAGCGTGCGGGCGGTGCGGTCGTGCAGCACGTCGATCCGCTCATGGGTCTCGGCGTCGATCACCACGGTGGCATAGCGGTGCCGCCGGCGCAGGGCGAAGTCGTCGACGCCGATCACGCGAGGAACCCGCCCGGTGGGCAACGGGATGCGCAAGGGCGCGCAGGGCTGTGTGACGGGACAGGCCCACGGCGAGTATCGCCAGCAAACGAGCCCCTGCCCGGCCCGCTAACTCTTTGACCACGGCTTTGACCTGCCTGTTCAGACGGGCCGTGCGGCGCTGGTATCGCTCCAGCACCCCGGGCACCTGTTCACGGAAGGTGTGGCGGCAGCCTCGCGTGGGGCACACCAGACGCCGCACCTGCACACGGACCACCACCCGCCGCCCGTCGACCGGAACGTCGGCCACCGTCCGCCAGTGATAGCCGTGCACCCGTCTCGACGAGGCCCCGCACACCGGGCACACCGCGGTGTCCAGCGGCGTCCGGGCCCGCACCATGATCCGCTCACCCTCGTCAGCCACATCTTCCATGACCAGCGGGAACAGACCCGAAAACACCATCTGCACAAGCTCGTTGACATCCTTCACATGGGAGGCAACGACGCCTCACCACGCTCCGTCACCACCGAATGTGAGATAGGGCCGTTGATCAGACACTCCCACGTGCGACCGAGCGCAAGCGAGCGTGGGCGCGCGACGCCGGGCGTCTTCGGAGAGTTATTCAGTCTGTCCGGGCAACCTTTCGTTAGGTCCACCTAGTTGAGGAGGTAGGACAGCGGATGCTCACTTCCGTGCAGGGTTGGTTTCGATCGTTTCGACTCCGGCCTCTTGTACGGATTCGCTGGCCTCCCTTTGACCAGGTAGCGAGAGGTAGGCATGAGAGCACGATCAAAAAATCTCATCAGAGGGGCGGTAGCGGCGGTCGCGACAACGCTGACCGCTTCTTTCGTGTCCTTCCCCGGCCCCGCCGCAGCGGTCGGCCCCGGCACCGTACCGGCGGGCGGTCAGTCGGCCGCCTCCGGGCTGGTCACTCTGATCACCGGTGACCGCATCACCGTCGACAAGAAAGGCGCGCCGCTGGCCGTCACCCGGGCCGAGGGCCGGGAGCACATACCTATCAGGACGCTGGAGGCGAACGGCCACCAGTACGCGGTGCCTTTCGATGCCCAGCAGCTCATAGACACCGGCCGTCTCGACTTACGGCTGTTCGACCTCACGACTTTGAGTGAGCCCGCCTATCTGGAACGGCAGCGGCGAGGACTACAGCTGATTGTCTGCTATCAAGGCGCGCGCCCGGCGGCGCGACAGGAGTTGAAGGCCGCCGGCGGGCCCGAGGTCACGGACTCCTTCGACAGTTTTGCAGGCGACGCCGTCCGGATACCGCGGAAGCAGGCCGGCGACGCCTGGAAAACGCTCACGGACGAGACCGCGCAGGGCTACGCGGTGGCGGCTGCCGGAGTGAAACGTATCTGGCTCGACGGGATCGCCAAGGCGGACCTCGACAGGAGCGTGCCGCAGATAGGCGCCCCCGAGGCATGGGAGGCGGGCTACGACGGCACCGGGGTTAAGGTCGCCGTCCTGGACACCGGTGTCGACAAGACCCATCCTGACCTCGCCGACCAGGTGGTTGAGGAGAAGAACTTCACTGACTCGCCGGACCTCAAGGACCGCATGGGGCACGGCACACACGTCGCGTCCACGGTCGCTGGCACGGGGGCCAAGTCGGGTGGAAAGTACCGGGGGGTCGCCCCCGGGGCCCAAATCCTGGCCGGCAAGGTGCTCGGCGACGATGGCTGGGGCAGCGACTCCGCCGTCATCGCGGGCATGGAGTGGGCCGTGGCCGAGGGCGCCGACATCGTCAACCTCAGCCTGGGCGGCGAAGACTCACCCGGCATCGACCCGCTGGAAGAGGCGGTCAACCGTCTCTCGGTCACCTCGGACACCCTGTTCGTGGTCGCCGCCGGCAACGACGGCGAACTCGGGCCGGAGTCGGTCGATAGTCCCGGCAGCGCGGATGCCGCGCTCACCGTCGGCGCGGTCAGCAAGACCGACGAACTGGCCGGGTTCTCCAGCACGGGCCCGCGCCGGGACGACGGCGGCATGAAGCCCGATGTCACCGCCCCCGGCGTCGACATCGCCGCAGCCTCGGCCCCGGGCAGTGTGCTCGCAGAGCAGTACCCGCCCGTCGCGGACGGCTATATCGCCATCAGCGGTACGTCGATGGCCACCCCGCACGTCGCCGGCTCCGCCGCACTGCTCAAGCAGCGGCACCCCGACTGGTCGGGCGAGCTTCTCAAGGGCGTACTGTCCGGTTCCGCAACGCCGCACAATGACTACACCGCCTTCCAGGAAGGCACTGGCCGGATCGATCTGCGCCCGGCGATGAAGCAGACCCTCCTGGCGGAGTCCGGTCCGGTCACCTTCGGCCGCCAGCTGTGGCCGCACGACGACGACCAGCCGATGGCCAGGGAGATCGTCTACCGCAACCTCGGAACCGAGGAAGCCACGCTCGATCTCGCCGTCACGGGGACCGGGCCGGACGGCTCTCCAGCCCCCGTCGGACTGTTCACCCTCGGCAAGGACCGGATCACCGTTCCGGCCGGCGGCATCGCGTCGCTGTCGGTCACCGCGGACAGTCGACTCGGCGGCGATGCCGGCGGCGGATTCGGCGGCGTTGTCACCGCGACCGGATCCGATCAGAGTGTGCGGACGGCCCTCTCGGTGTATCGCGAGGGCGAAGCCTATGACGTGACCATCCGGCACATCGGGAGGGACGGCGGCGCCCCCGGCGCCTACTCTTCCCTGCTCATCCCCTACCAGCAGTCGGCCGACGCCCCACCCGTCTTCCTGAGCAGCTCGCAGCCCACGGACGCCGAGGTGCGGACGGTCCGAGTCCCCGCAGGCAAGTACTACATGTCCTCGGACCTGGGTGTCGCAACCGACGGCAGCTTGGATCAAGGTATCGATCAGATCGTCAGGCCCCTTCTGGATGTCACGGGCGACATCGAATTGAAGGCCGATGCCCGTGAGGCGAAGCCGGTGGACGTCACCATGTCCGGCACCCCACAGACATTCGCCAATCTGACCACGATTGCCGCCTGGAACGGCCGCACAGGCATCCGCAGCGGCATATACCTGGATTCCTTCACTCACCTCCGTACGGCTCACGCCGGCCCGGCGGCGCCCGAGGGCTCCCTGCTCCAGTTCCTAAACGTCTCCTTCCAGGACGGCACCGGCACCCCACCGTACGAACTGATCCACAAGGGCACCGGGAACACGGCTCTCACCGGCCTGAGCCTGCACACCTCATCCAAGGATTACGCCAAGATCACTTTGCGGATGGGCCGGCAGACCCTGGGAGACCATCCGTCCGCCCGCTACTGGGCCACACCAGACGCCCTCACCGGGCTCACCAATTCATACCGCCACGACACACTGCCCGCCGACGCCACGATGTTCATCCACGCGAGCTCCGGAACAAAGTGGTCGGTCCACATGGAGCAGATGTCGACGCCCGACATTGTGGAGGCCCGCTACAGTACTGACCCTGTCGCCTACCGGCCGGGTTCCGCACACACCGTCATACTCAACGGCGCTGTCATCGGCCCTGCTCTGCCCGCGGGTACCGGCGTGTTTCGCGACGGCGACGGCATCCTCCCCATCGTACCGATCCTGGCCGACAGTGCGGGTCATTCGGGCTTCTTCCGGTATGAGAGCGGTGAAGTCGTCCTGTACCGGGGCGAGAAGGAGATCGGAGCCCAGGAAGGTCCACCGGATGGCGCCTGGGGGCCCTTCGAAGTGGGACCAGAGGCCGCCCGGTACCGGCTGCACGCCACCATCCAGCGCCCGGCCGGAACCTACTTGTCCTCCAAGGTCACCGCCGACTGGACTTTCACTTCTCGGCACACGGCCGAGGAAACGGCTCTGCCCGTCTCGGTGGTCCGCTTCGCACCCGATCTGGCGCGCGACAATACCGGTGCTGCGGGCAAGACGGTTCGCATCCCCGTTGCGGTGGAAGGTTCTGCCGCTGGCCGGAACCTGAAGTCGCTGACCGTCAAGGTTTCCTACGATCGGGGAAACACCTGGACCGCAGCGACGGTTTCCGGCGGCAAGATCTCGGTACACAACCCGGCCTCGGGCGGCAGCGTCTCGTTCCGGGCCGACGCAGCCGACAAGCAGGGCAATACCGCTGCCCAGACCATTACTGACGCCTATTACACAAAGTAGGACGAACTTGTGAAGGGGCGGCCTCCCGCCCTTGGGTTCTAGGAATCGTCGCAACACCCCAGTTCAGGGAATGCGATGGACTTCGAGATCCGTAAGGACCGGACGAAACCTCAGGGGCGGAAGAAGCTCACGCGGGAACGGGAGACATACTCCCGGCTCATGCAGCAGGGCGTGAGTAACAAGGAAGCGTGCCGGATCGTCGGACTCGACGAGCGGACCGGCCCGAAGTGGCGCAACGGGTGTCACGCCTACGAAACCCGGAAGGCGCTGCCACCGATCAACACGGTGACAGCGCCTTCCGGACCGTCCCGGTACCTGCGCGAGGCGGACCGCACCACGCCGAGCACCGGGGTGCCTACGGTGCCCCGCGCGTCCACGCCGAGCACCGGGGTGCCTACGGTGCCCCGCGCGTCCACGCCGAGCTGACGGCCTGGGGCCGGAAGATCAACCGCAAACGCGTGACACGGCTGATGCGCGTCCTCTCACCCACCCCCTGGTACTCGCTGCTCGTCGTCGGCATCGTGGCCCTCGACGGCAAGTGGGAGTGGCTGACCGTCACCATGGCCGGCACCGCCGTCTACTTCGGTGGCAGACTGCTGCCCGGCTACCCCCTCCAGGCCTGGGCGTACGGCACGGCCGCCGTGGCCATCGCTCTCGGAGCCTGCCTGCGCACCACCCCGGCACGGCATCTTCTCGACCGCCTCCACAGCGGGTTTCCGCAGGGCACACAAGTTTGAACCACGCCCTTGCGGGTCGTGGTCTCGCCGACCGCAGCGGCCTGTGCCACGGCCCGGACACCGCCATACCCAAGGCCCCGGGCCTCCGCAGCCATCAACAGCCGTCGCTGCCGCTCGTCCAGGTGTGGAAGCAACTCTGCGAACCTCATGGCGAGTTGGTCACAAGTCTCATCCGGGATGCGCATACCACACCAACGAGCATCAGCACGGGAAGGCGCAGATCACCCCGGCGGAAGGCGCGCCACACGCCCAGCTGCTCGGCGTCGGCGGGTACCGTCCCCGCCGGACGGTCACCAACGAAGAAGTCTGCCGGCACATCGATTCGTCCGACGAGTGGATCAGAGCCCGTACCGGAATCGCCTCCAGGAACTGGGCGAGCCCGGATGAGTCCATCGTCGGCATGGGCCAGAACGCCGCCGAGAAGGCGCTCGCCGCGGCGGGAATCGCCGCAGGCCGCCTCGATTGCGTCATCGTGGCGACGTTCACCCATCTCCAGCAGACTCCCGCGGTCGCGACCGGCATCGCCCACCGGATCGGGGCGGACGGCGCCGCCGCATTCGACATCTCCGCGGGATGCGCCGGCTTCGTCCACGCGGTGGCGCTGGCCGCGGACGCCATCCGCAGCAGGGGCGGGCATGTGCTCGTGATCGGCGCGGAACGGATGACCGATCTGCTCGACCTCGAAGACCGTTCGACGGCGTTCATCTTCGGTGACGGAGCGGGTGCGGTGGTGATTGGCCCGTCCCAGGTGCCGGCGATCGGGCCGGTGATTTGGGGCGCGGATGGCTCCAAGACGGACGTGATCTCCCAGACCGTTCCGTGGGACGCGCTCCGCGGCAATCCGGACCAGCGGTGGCCCGCCTTGCGCCAGGAAGGGCAGCAGGTCTTCCGATGGGCCGTCTACGAAATGGCCAAGGTGGCCCGGCTGGCACTGGACGCCGCCGGGATTTCCGTGGCCGACCTCGATGTTTTCATCCCGCACCAGGCCAACCTGCGGATCATCGAGTCGATGGCCAGGACCCTCCGGCTCCCGGACAGCGTCGTGATCGCGCGAGACATCGTCACCAGCGGCAATACGTCCGGGGCGTCCATCCCGCTCGCTATGGATGCGCTGCTGGCCTCCGGGCAGGCCGACCCCGGGGACCTCGCACTGATCCTCGGCTACGGGGCCGGGCTGTCGTACGCGGCGACCGTGGTCAGGCTTCCGTAGCTGCCGCAGCCTCGAGTCGGTGAACGACACCCTCAAGGGCCAGCTCGACCTGGAACAGCACGGCGGCCGGACTTTCGAGGGCGTCGCCGTCCGCGTCGCCCAGCGCGTCCTCGCGCTGGCCGCGGCGATCTGGCACAACCACAAGACCAGACAGCCGGTCATGCGATCTCTGATCGTCTATGACCACTGATCACATCGGAATGAATCGTCTAGCGAGCCAGCTGACGCTTCGATAATTCCCCCAACGATCGGTTCGTGAAAGTCGCACAAAGGTTTGGTATATTGTGATTCACTCTTCAGCGGTAGTAGATCCATTAGCTGAGATCGATCCAGATGCGTCGGTAGGGCCGTTCTGCCGAGTCGGACCCTATGTCAGGATCGACCGGGGAACGCATTTAATCTCACATGTGGCCATCTATGGCCCTACCGACATCGGGAAAAGTAATATTATCCACCCGTTCGCCTCGCTGGGTGGGTTCCCGCAGGACGTTAAGTTCCTCGATGACCGCCGTGGGCGCCTGGTAATTGGCGACGGTAATCAAATAAGAGAGTACGTCACCGTGAACCGGGGAACGGCGAAGAGCGACGGAGTCACTCGCGTTGCCGACGACTGCCTTCTCATGAACAGCGTTCATGTGGCGCACGACGTCACGCTGGGATCCGGATGCGTCATAGCAAGCGATTCCTTACTCGCCGGGCACGCGATCATCGGTCAGTATGTGCGGCTGTCTGGCGGGGTGAGAGTCGGTCAGTTTGTCCGGCTGGGCTCCTACGCTTTCGCTGCGGCGGGCGCGCTTATTGATAGGGACGTTATCCCATATGGCATCACCGCCGGGACGGACCGTGCAGCAATCCGAGGCATTAACCTCGTAGGGGTCAGGCGCGCCGGATTGCCCGACGTTGTCGTGCGGTCCCTGGTCAAAGCATGGCAAATTTTGAGCGATCGGGACCGACCATATGAGGATCGCCGCGATGTCGTGCGCGCTCGCTTCGGGCACGTCATCGAGGTGCTCCATGTATTGGCATTCATGGACGAAAGTAGAAAGCGGGGGCAGGGAGTCAGAAGGACAGAGTGGCGAGGCATGAGCGCGATTACGCCGTACATGCGTCGAACCATTGCGGCACCGATTCGGGTGCAGGGCGTTGGCCTTCATTCGGGCATCTCAGTTGTCATGACTGTTCTGCCCGGATGCGACGGCATAGCATTCAGACTGGGTGGTATACGTACACTTGCCCTCCCTCGACACATCTCACAAACAGTGCTGTGTACCCGGTTGGGTCCGGTTTCCACTGTGGAGCACGTGATGAGCGCTTCGGGGGACCGGGAATCACCGATGTCGAGGTGGAAGTCACCGCGCCGGAAATACCGGCCCTTGACGGAAGCGCTGCTCCTCTCGTCGCCCTGATAAATGGTGCTGGAATTCGCGACATTCGGGAGGATGAGCAGCCTCGACTGTCCGTTCCGTTTGAGATTGTTGATGGCCAGCAGTACATCAGGGTGGCCGCAGGAAGTGGCCTATGGAGCTACACATATGACCGAGGAGAGAGGTGGCCGGGGAGACAAACCTTTTCCTGTACGCTTCCTGCTGCCTACGCGCCGCAGGTTGCTCCTGCTCGTACTTTTGCGGCTCGCGCGGAGGCGAAGCAAGCTCTCGAGCGTGGGCTCGGTCAAGGGTTGGACTACCATACGGCACTCATCATAGGCCCGAAAGGGTACGACAACGCGCCACGGTTCAGTGACGAGCCTGCCCGGCACAAGCTGCTCGACCTAATAGGAGATATGTATCTCGCAGGAATTCCTGTTGAATTTCTTGACGTAACAGCATATCGAACCGGTCACACTGTTTCAGTGAGGGAGGCGCAGCGCCTCCACTCTCTTGTTGAAGAGAGCAGCCAGATGCGGTGATCCTCAGCTTTCCTGGTTTTCTGCCAAATGTAGAATCCGCGCGGTTCTGGCTCGCAGTCACCACGTCCAGTGACGGGGGATTTCGAATCGTAGGGTTCCCTCTGATGGCGGCGCGCATGACCGGTGATTCGAGCGTCATTTCCGGTGGTCGAATCAATCAGCCAACCCACGTGGCCAACCTGTCTGAAGCCAGGGCATCTGCCCCGCCACGAAGGCTGCGGAAGGGTCCTGTGGAAAACAACGCTGTTCGTTGCCTCGTCGCTGCGAGTCAGGTTGTCATAGAGACGTAACACAATCATGCGACCCACTGCCAAGCGCCGCCCGCCCAAGGGCGAACTCACCCTTGGGCGACCGAACCGAGAGCCGGGCCCCGTCCGTGGCCCCGGTGCCCATCGAACGAGGCATGTCGCGGCTGAAATCCTGGCAGATTTTCCGCAGATCCCGCATCAGCCACAACCGCATGCGCGTCATATCACCAAGCCGTCCTCACCCTGGCGAAGCAACGCTGAAAAGGCTCAACCTGGTCGCTACGCGCATCTGATTTCAGCGGTTCCCCGACGCCGAGATAGTCACCGGCTCTACCTGGGCTCTACCCAGCATCCTCGCTGACCGGGGCGTGCACACGGCCGATATGGTAGTAAGCAGCCTGTCGTGCTCGGCGTTTACCGGACCGCACGGCCAAATTCTCGTACCAAAGATCGCTTCACTTCTGACCGACAGCGACGTGTACACGCAATTCGCCTATACCATCGCGCACAGGGCACCTCCCAGCCGTGACCGGCTCGCGCAGTTTGCGGCAGGTGTTCGAAGAAGTGGTCGTGAGCAGGACGGTGTACCGCAACCTGCCTCCCGCGCTGGCGTTTCCGCCCGCAGGCCGAGAATGCGGTGAACCGGGCATAGCTGAAACGAACGTAGCGCTTCGCTTCAAACCCATAGATATATTCGGCTGACCGGAGGCCACGGGCTTTCGCTCTCAATCCTGTCCGTCATAAAGCCGCTCGACCGCAGGAAGACCCTCGGCCAGCGTGGCACGGCGCCGTCGCCCGGCAGCAGGTGAGGCGATTCAGGCCGAAGAATGCGCCGAGGGCACCTCCCCTTGCGCGGTGAGGGTAGTGGTTGCGGCCAAGGTGACGCGGGGACCGTGGTCCGCAGCAGGATGGTTCGCACAGCGATCCGGTCTGGGCAAATGAATGCGTCGCCGGCCTCGGCGCCGGAGTGGCTCGAGAAGTTCGACGCCGTGGCCGATATTGCTCAAGTAACTAAGAATCTCTATAGGCAGAACGCTCTTTATGTGCTTCAGTAAACTCGGCAGGGGCCAGCAGGATCAGGCAAGCATTCGCAAGTTTTGGGCAGGCCTTCCTGTCTTCGGGCTGGATAGACTCCTCTCTGCCCCTGCCTCGACCGGCATTTTTCACCGGGCAAAGCGCGTAGTACCCGACATTCACCCGTTGCGGAATCCGGCAAGACGTGCCGGTTCCAGCAGTGACGCGACTCGCCAACGAGTCGAGTGATGCCTCACTATTAGAAGGGTAGAAGAAATGAAAAGGGAAAATCCTTCCAAAAGGATGACATTTATAGCTGCCATGGCAGCGTGTGTCGGGGTTCTTTTTGTGCAACCCGCTTTCGCCGCACAAACCGAGATCTCCTTTCAGGGAACTCGTGCTGCGGTGGACAATAGCCCGGGTAATGGGGCAGCGGGTTGGGTCTGGGTGTACGGCTCCTCGCAGCTCGGTTCCCTTGGGGGGAGTGTCGGTTACAGGCTCTGGGACGGGACCGAAGACGAACTGTCGGCGGCCAAGGGCAAAACTGCATCCAAGAGCACGAATTCCAGCATCAAGGAATTCCGAGCCTGCTTCAAGTATCAGGTCGATGGGTTCGATCTCAAGTCGTGCTCAGCTTGGAGGTCTTTTGGGTAGGGCTTCATCCTTGTGTAATCCGGCTGAGTCTTCTTCACGGACAAGCTGAGCGGGGCCCCGAAATGTGTGACCTTTGCCCCCGGTTTGGTCGACGGGGCGGGCTGTGGTGAGACGGCGTCCCGGAGGTGAGGCGAGCACGACGCCAGTCGATCATGGAGTTCTCTACGCTCCCAGGTCCACGAGGTGCCGTGCTCGCCGCTCCGTCTTCGCCCATGCTGGTCTCTGTCTGCGCACCGGTCGCCTCGCTGGGCCCAAAGGTTGCTACAGAAGGTTCGATGAGGGCAGGGGCGTGTGTGGCCTCTGGCCTGGTGGTTCAGCCGGTGAGGGGGAGGTTGGTACGGTGGCGACGGCTTGGACGCCGTGGGGTAGGCCGTCTCCTTTCTGGCGGCAGTCGCGGAGGATCTTTGAGGTCTTCATGCGGGCGAAGGCGTGCTCGACGCGACGCGGGCCCGTACCTTTCGATGTGCTGCGTTGTCCGTTTTCTCGCCGGGTAGGAAGGGGCGACCGGGTCGTTTGCGGTGAGGGATGACGAGTTCGGTGTTGGTGTCGACCAGCTCGCTCGTAGTGTCGAACACGACCTGGAACGCACTCGCCAGCTTCGCCGAGGCACGCTCGACTGAGGCGCCCCGAAGTTCTCGGACAGCGGTCCCCATAGGATCGAAGTCCGGAACGGCGGAGAGAGCACGTGGCACAGAAGCGTAGGAAGTTCAGTCCTGAGTTTCGGGACGAGGCGGTCAAGATGGTGGTCGTGGAGTCCCGCCCGATCGCCGAGGTCGCCCGAGAGATACAAGTGAACGAGGGAACGCTGGGCACCTGGGTCAGCCGGTACCGGCAAGAGCACGCCGGGGAGGAGCCTCCCCTGAACATCAGCGAACGCGCCCGCCTGCGCGAGCTGGAACGCGAGAACCGGGAACTCCGCATGAAGACCGAGTTCCTGGGAAAAGCGGCGGCCTTCTTCGCCCAGGAATACCGGTGACGGAGAAGTACGAGTTCATCGACGGCGAGGCCGACAACTTTCCCGTGCAGCAAATGTGCACCTGGGCAGGAGTATCCACGTCGGGCTTCTACCACTGGAGATCGAGGCCATTGTCGGCCACCGCGAAGCGCCGTGCGGAACTGAGGGCCGTCATTCTCCAGGTCTTCTCCGACTCGCAGGAGACCTACGGCTACCGGCGTGTCCACGCCGCGCTCCAGCGGATGAACGTGCAGGCCGGAGCAGAACTGGTCCGCGCGCTGATGCGCGAGCTCGGCCTGGTGACATGCCAGCCGCGGCCCTGGCGGGCGACCACGATCGCCGATGATGCGGCGCCGGCCACGCCCGACCTGCTGGCCCGTGACTTCACCGCTGACGCTCCCGGGCGCAAACTGGTCAGCGATATCACCTACGTTCACACCTGGGCCGGGTTCCTGTATCTCGCGACCGTCATCGACTGCCACACCAAAGCTGTAGTCGGCTGGGCGATGGCCGACCACATGAAGACCTCTCTCATATCGGATGCACTCGATATGGCGGCCCGGAACATCGACCTCGCCGAAGGCTGCATATTCCATTCCGATCGCGGCAGTCAATACACGTCTCGGGAACTTCGTTGCAAGCTCAGCTCGTTGGGCCTGCGGGCGTCGGTCGGCCGCACCGGTGTCTGTTGGGACAATGCGATGGCTGAGTCATTTTTTGGCGCCCTCAAGAACGAACTCGTGCACCGAACTGCGTTCCCAACACGCGCACATGCCCACCGGGCGATCGCCCGCTACATCGAGATGTTCTACAATCGAAAACGCCTCCACTTTCCGGACTCGGCTACAAGACTCCCGCAGAAGTCCACGCCGAGTACGAGGAGTTGCAGGCAGCGGCATAAGGAGAACCCTCAACACCGCTGTCCGAGAAGCGCAGGGCCCCTCAGTTGGCGGTGCTGCCATTTGCGGAGAACCTGTCCGACCGTGCGGCCGTGAACGCGGCCCGCACCAGGGTCGACTGAAAATACGCGTTGGACTTGGAGTTGGATGATTCGGCTTTTGACCACTAGTGCTGGATTCCTCAAACTCTGTACACATATCGGCGTCGTAGTCGTCGGGTTGGTGGTAATGGCCTGCCCCAGATCCATGGCTTCGCACGTGAGTTGAGTTGACTGGTTGCGAGGGCGGTGGCGTAGGCGATGTCGTTGGGGTTGGCGAATGAGCGGCCGGCAAGGGCGGCCTTGCGGAAGATGCGCCACCAGCCTTCCTGGAGGTTGAGCCAGCAGGCGCCGACGGGGATGAACGCGTGGTGGATGCGGGGGTGGTCCTCGAGCCAGGTCCGGGTGGACACGCTGTTGTGGCTGGACAGGTTGTCGGTGACGATCCAGATCTGGCCGGTCGGGTTGGCGTCCTCGACCTGTTGCAGGAACTGCTGGTAGAAGACGCTGTTCCGGGAGGACGCGGTCATGGTGAGGGCCTGGCCGTCGGCCGGCCGCAGGCCGCCGTAGACCCAGGTCTTCTCCGGTCCGCGGCTGTAGTCGAGCTCCGCTTTGATCCGGTGTCCGTCGGGTGACCACGCGGGTGTGGGCGGGAACGTTCGGGGGATCACGGGCCCCAGCTCGTCGGCGCAGATCACCGTCACGTCGTCGGGCGGGCGGGTGTAGAGGCCGATGATCCTTGTCCTTTTGGGACGAAGTCCGGGTCCTTCGACCGCATCCACGACCGGGTGCGACGCCACCGCACACCTTCGGCAAGCAAGATGCGGCGCACCTGCGAGCGGCCCACCTCAATCCCTTCGGCCTGTGCTGCCGCGGCCAGAGAGTCCAGCGTCCACTCCGCGGGTCCCGACTCGTCGAAGGCCCACAGTTCCCCGACGGGCTCCCACCGCAGCCGCCCCGGCGGGACGGTCTTGACCAGGGAAATGATCCGGGATCGTTCCTGCTCGGTGATCCGCCGCTTGCGGCCCTGCCCGCCCAGATCATCCAGCCCCTGCAGGCCGGCGCCGTTGAAGCGGTGCAGCCAGCAGCGAACTGTCTTCTGACTGCAACCCAGCTCCACAGCGATCGCCGGAACCCGCAGCCCCGACCAGCTCAACTCGATCATCCGGGCCCGCATCACCACATCCCGCGGCGCCTTCCGTGCCCGCGCCAGCCGGCGGACGACAACCCGCTCATCTTCGTCACGCTCCGGCCGTGCCCATAAAACCATCGCCCAGCACCCGCCCCCGAGCACCCGCAACTACCCCGCCACCAAGACAATACCCAGCCAAAGAGGAATCCAGCACTAGGTGCTGTGCGAGTTCCGGGCCCGGCTGGCTGAGGCCGACGCCGCGGACCGGCTGCTGCAGGTGATGCTGCACCGGTTGACCGAGGCGGGACTGCTCAAATCCGGCGGACGGCAGCGCACCGACGCGACCCACGTGCTTGCGGCGGTGCGCACGCTCAGTCGGCTGGAGCTGGTCGGCGACAGCCTGCGAGCCGCCCTGGAAAAGCTCGCCCAGGCGGACCCGGACTGGCTGCTGCCGCTGGTGGAGCCGGAGTGGGACAAGAGCTACGGGCGCAAGGTGGAGATCGGCAAGGTCCCGGGCGGGGAAGCCGGGGTCACCGCCCTGGCCGAGGCCTTCGGCCGGGACGGGCAGAAGGTCCTGGCCGCCGCCTGGGCGGCCGACACCCCGCCCAGGCTCCGGACGCTGACGCAGGTGGAGATCCTACGCCGGGTCTGGCTGCACCACTATTACTGGGACGCCCCCGGGCGTCTGCGCTGGCGCGACGGCCAGGCGCTGCCACCCGCGTCGTTGCGGTTCGATTCTCCGTACGACACCGATGTGCACTACTGCGTCAAACGAGACACCGCCTGGTCCAGCTACCGCACCCATTTCACCGAAACGTGCACGTCAGAACTGCCAGAGGTGGTCGTGCACGTGGCCACCACGATCGCCCCGGTCCAGGACGGCGAGCTCACCGCCCAGATTTACGACGACTTCGTGGCGATGGACCTGACCCCGGCCGACCACGCGGTCGACGCCGCCTACGTCAGCCCCGCAGATCGAACGCGTCCAACGGGTGCACGGCATCACCCTGCTCGGCCCGGTCGTGCCCGACCACAGTCACCAAGCCAAAGCGGAGCCGGGTTCGACAAGGCCGCCTTCACGATCGACTGGGACCACCGCCGGGTCACCTGCCCCCAGGGCAACCTCAGCCGCGAGTGGCGGCCCCTGCGTATCGCGGACACGACTACATCCAGATCAAGTTCGACAAGGCCACCTGCCTGGCCTGCCCCGTCCGCCCGCAGTGCACCGGCGGTCAGTGGCCGCGCTCGCTCGCGCTGCTCACCGGCGAACTACACGAGATTCAGCAGCACAACCGTCTCGACCAGCGTACTGAGCAGTGGCAGCGCCGGTACGCGATCCGCGCCGGCATCGAAGCCACCCTCTCTCAGAACGTCCGCGCCTGCGGCCTGCGCCGAACCCGCTACCGAGGCCTGCCCAAGACGCACGTCCAGCACGTACTGACCGCGCTGGCCTGCAACGTCACCCGCATCGCCGACTGGATCGCCGACCCGACCCACCCCCCGGCGGGCACCCAGCCACTTCCGTGCCCTCTGCACCGCCCCCAACTGACCCCGGCAAAATCGCCAACAGCGTCGTGGCATTAGGCCTAGGCGACTGAGCCGGCCTTTACGTCGGGATCTTTGTGGTAAGCAGCACCCCTGTGTAGGACACTCCGGCCACGACAACCCAGGACACCATCCCGAGCACCGCCATGCGCCAGCCCGTTCCGCCGGCCAACGTGCGGAGGTTCACTGCAGCACCAAGTCCGAACAGGGCGGCGGCCAGTACCAGTTGCTGAACCAGGTCGACGGCGTTCAGGGTAATGGCACTGAGCAGTCCGGTGCTGCGGAGCGCGATCATTGCCAGGAAGCCGACCACGAACAGGGGCAAAACCGGGGGGCGGCGGCCGCTTGTCGGCCGCCGTCTGCCGCGCGAGCGGTGCATCGCGTAGGCAACACCCGCAGTGAGCGGGGCAAGCAGCGTCACCCGCATCAGCTTGACCATGACCGCCTCGCGCAGCGCGAGCGGACCCGCCGTCTGGGCGGTTGCGACTACCTGGCCGACGTCGTGGACGCTGGCCCCGGTCCAGCGTCCGAACTGCATGCCGTCCAAGCTGAGCGGGCCGTGCAGTAGAGGGAGTACCACGATTGCCAGGGTGCCGCAGAGCGTCACCAGGGCGGCCGAGTTGGCGACATCCTCCTCCTCGCTTCCCGCCACCTGGCTGACCGCGCCGATCGCGGACGCTCCGCAGATTGAGTAACCAGTGGCCACGAGCAACGGCACGTCGCCAGGCAGGCTCATCCGCCGGCCGAGCCACCAAGTGCCGACGAAGGTGGCAGCAACCGTGGACAGCACCATCGCCACTGTGGCCAAGCCGAGGCCGGTTATGTCCGAAAGGCTGAGTTTGAGTCCGAGCAGGACCACTCCGACCCGCATCACTCGCTTTCCCGCCACGCCCAGTCCGGCCTTGGCGGTGCCTCTGACCACTTGGCGGGTGCCTGGTAGGTGGGCTGCACCGAGGCCCAGCAACACCGCAGCGGTCAGCATCGGGACGGCTGGCAGCAGGCGGTGCACCGTGATCGCGAGTATGACACCAGCCGCCGCCAGCAGCAGGCCCGGCATGATCCCGCCGGACCTTCGTGGTGGGCCGGCAGTGAGGAGTTGGACCGGCGAGCGGAGCCTCACACCGCTCAGGACCATCAGCTGCGCCCGCCCTCGGGGCGCGGGTAAACACGGCGAATGCTGCTGCTCAGGCGCTGGACGTCAGCGCCGTAGACGTGGATCGATATCGCAGTCCCTTCGCAGGAGTTGTATACCTCGTGGATGTCGCCGGGCGGTGCGAAGCCGCTGACCGAACCGAGCGTGTTCTCCACTTCTTGGGTAGCGACCAGCCGAGAGGTGCTGCCCTCGGATACCAGCCGGTATCGTCGTTCGCTCTCCTGACCCTGGTGAACGCCAGCCACGCACCAGGCGACGTGGTCGTGGATCTCCGTGCGCTGACCAGGCAACCAGACCAGGGCCACCACGGAGAAGCTCCCGTCCGGTTCGGCGTGCAGTACATGCTGGACGTAGTGGTCTGCAGAGCCCACTCGCTGTTCGGGGGCGAGCAGTGCAGGATTGCCGAGGTACCCGCGCAGGGCTTTGCCGACCAGATCGGCGGTCGGCCCCGGTGCCACGCTGCGCCTCACAATGGTCCTGATCTCTCCCACGAGGGATACCGCGAGAGGGGTGAGGTGCGTGTTGGATATCGGAGCCGTAGTCGTAACTGTCACGTCCGGAAGTCTCGGTTCGGCCGGACTCCAGTGTCCAAGCAGCAGTTCTTGGCTTCCTCCTACCTCTGATTATCGGTACCGAGGCTTAACGGTGGCTCCGATCAGCAACGGCTGTGCTCGGCTGCCGCGCGCAGCGCGTCGAGCACCAGCTCGGTGGCGGGTAGGGGAAGGTGCTCCCGAAGGACGTAGGCGCTGATCTGGCGCCGGACATGTGGTTCGAGTGGCCGTCCGGTCACCTGGCGGTGGTTGAGGAAGGAAAGCACCAAGGAGGGGGCCACTGCGATGCCCACCCCGGCAGCCACCAGACTCTGCAGGGCGAGGTTGTCGTCCGTCGCGAAGACGATGTCCGGGTCGAAGCCCTCCTCCGCGCAGATCTGCAGGAAGTTGGCCCGGCAGCGCGGGCAGCCGGCCACCCATCGGGCCTGCGACAGCTCTGCCAGCCGGACAACGCGGCGCCGGGCCAGCGGGTGTCCCGTCGGCAGCAGCACTGTCAGCACGTCTTCCAGCAGCTGGATCTCGACCAGCTCCGCAGGGAGTTCGGCACGGAGTCCCGGATAGCCGAAAGACAAGGCGATGTCGCACTCGCCCGCCAGCAGCTTCTGAAGCGATTCGGGGGGCTCGGCCTCCAGCAGCTCGACCCGGACGTTGGGATGGTCGGCCAGCAATTCGGCCACTGCCTTGGGTATCAGCGTGGCGGTGACGCTCGGAAAGGCGCAGATTCGCACCCGGCCGGCCCGCAACCGGGCCAGCGCCTGCAACTGCTGCTGGGCTGCCACGAGGTCGCCGAGGATCACCTCGGCGTGCCGGGCCAACGTTTTGCCGGCCTCGGTGAGCTGCATTCCACGGCCGCTCCGGGTGAAGAGTGGCAATCCGGTTTCCCGTTCAAGGGCGCGGATCTGCTGGGTGACCGCCGGCTGGGTGTAGCCGAGCGACCGTGCAGCGGCAGTGAAGGAGCCAGTGGTGACCACCTCGTGGAAGGTGCGGATGCGTCGCGAGTCCAACATGCCAAAATCATAAGCAGAAGTTGGGGAATGCCGATCTGACCACCAGTCCAGGTGATGATACAGGCGGCGCCACACCATATAGACGCTCGGACAACGCCTGAGCAAGCGGGTGCTGATGGATTACGAGGGTGGCGACGGCACTCGTCCCGTGCTCGGGTTCGACGTCGGGGCCGACCGGGTCGTGCAATCGGTAGAGCCGTCTGTCACGTGATTGCCACCGTGTTGGGCTCGTAGAAGGAGCCGTCGCGGAGGATCGCGAACAGGACGTCGGCCCGGCGCCGGTCAAGGCAGAGCAGGGCTTGGGCGTGGTGGTGGCCCTGCGTGATCTTCCTTTCGTAGTAGGCCCGGGAGGCCGGGTCTACAAGGGCCGCGAACGCGGAGAGGAAGAAGGCGTGCTTGAGCTGCTTGTTCCCGCGCCGGGACGGCTGTTTGCCGCGGATCGGGCCCGGATCTCGATCTCGTCGACGATCCCGGTCTTGCCCGCTGGCGCCGAGATGGTCGATCACGTCAGCCCGGATCCACAGGCGCACATTTGGGCTGACGTACAGCCTCTTTGGCGAGCAGAGGCCGTACCTCGTTGATCGCACGAGCGATCGTCGAGCGGTCCAGGCCGAACCAGCAGGCAAGTATGTCGTGCGTTGTCCCGTGGCGGAGATGGACAAGCATGACTGAGAGCCGGTCGACGACATCAGCCGGCGTTTCGCACCGGCGCCAGCGGCCTGCCTCGGTGACCGTGAGGCGCGCCTGGCCTGGTGCAGCTGATGCCATAACGGGTCCACGTCGGATATGAGTTCAGCGATGACGTTGGCCGACGGACCCGTGATCCTCGAGGTGGAACTGGCCAGGGCGCTGTCGCGCACGGTTGGCCGGACCAGACCTGGGCCCTGGCCAGGATCAAGACCTTGTACTACGTCCTCAAATTTCTGAACCCCGCCGCTCCGACCGGAGTGATAATTTCCGGTGGGTCCGATGACGGCCTCTCATCGAAGATTCTGCTTTGGGGAATAGCGGCTTTCGCCTTCGGGGGACCTGTGGGGTTCGTGAGTAACCTGGCTCGTACCCCCGGTATCGCGGGCCTCTTTTTCCGTCTGCTTGTCCCGCTGATCGCGTTTATCGAAACTTCTGCGCGACTGGATGCAGAAGCGGACTCGAACGGTCTTGTCGTTGAAATAACCTGAGACGCCATTCGCGTCGCAGCGGGAGTCGCCTCCGTGGCTCTCGTGGGGCACACGGTGTGGCACTGGTGGACTGCCCGACGCCCTGGCTCCGCTGGTCCTGCGGAGGTTGACGCGCCAACGAAAAGCCGCTGACGCATCGCGTGTAACCTCGAAGTTTCGTGACGGTCCGCCGACGGAGTCGGTGGGCCGTTTTCGTGCCGTGGGCTGAGGCTGTGCAGGCCGAAGACCCGAGTGTCGCCTCGGGATGGCACCGGATTCCACTGCTATGGGTGTTGGGTGCTGTCGAGGGGACGGGGAATCTGCTGGTCAGCCAGGGTCCGGCAGTTGGGTGAGCCGGTCGAGGCTGCGGTGATGTGACCGGTCCAGGGCCAGTGCCGGGCCAGGCGGAGGATTCGCCGACGACTGGTGGTCACGAGCTGTCCCGCCGCGGTGAACAGGCGGAGCCGTAGTCGGCGGGGCTCCCGGAGCCTGGCCTTGCCGGTACAGGGCGAGCGTCGGCATCCAGGCCAGCAGGTCGAGAGCGATCTGCACGATCTCCGGCCAGATCCGGTTCTGGGCCGTGCGGTGCAGGGGCAGGTTGCGCAGGCCGGTGGTCCGGGCGGCGCGGATGCGGTCCTCGGCCCGGGCCCGCGGACAGGAGACGCTTGGGTCCGTTGTCATGACGGCGCGGCGCGATGTTGAACACCGTCACGCCCGTGACGACGAGCGCGAGGGCGGCGCTCACGCCTGGGGTGATGGGCTCGCCGAAGAGGGGGATGGCGAGGAGAGCGGTCAGGACGGGGCTGATCGCACCGGCTGTTGCAGCGAGGGTGCTGCCGAGGGCCCGCACAGCGTAGGCGTAGCACAGGGTCGAGAGCAGTCCCGTCCCGATGCCCTGAAGGCCGGTGAAGAGCAGAACGTCGGAGATACCGGCGGTGCCGGTCATCAGATGCGAGGGCATAGCGGCGGAGGCAGCAAGCAGGGCGGCTGTTATCGCGGCGGGCGTGCACACGGCGAGCACGACGCCGGTGAGACCGAGCCCCGTCTGGCGCAGGCCGATCGTGTAGACGGCCCAGGCGCACCCGGCGGTGAGGAGAATGCCGATGCCCGCGGTCGTCGTGGGGGACGTCGTCTGCATCGCAGTCGCTGCGATACCCGTGGTGATCGCGGCCAGGGCGATCAGACGCCGGGAGGAGATCCGTTCCCGCCACCGGAGATACAGGATCACCGTGACGAACAGCGGGACCGTGCCGGGGAGGAGGAGACCGACGAGCGCGGCGGAGGTCAGGTGTCCGCCGAGTTCGGAGAGGAGAAAGTGTGGCAGTCCGCCGATGCCGAGCATGAGCAGGAGACCGATCCGTTCGCCACGCAGCGAGCGGACGGTACGCGGAAGCCACGGCGCCAGGAGAACGGCGGGTGTCGCGAAGCGGAGAAACGCCGCGTCGATCGGGGTGAGGCTCGACGAGCTGATCCCCCTGACCGTCAGGGCGAACGAGGACCACAGAACAACCACGGCCGCGAGAGCGGCCACTCCCCTCAGCCATGCACGCATCTGATTAGCCATAGCCAACTCCTTTCATCTCGGCTCGACAGCGAGCAATTTTAGGAAGATGGCTGCGGCAGGTGATTGCAAATCATGCCGCCTTGGCGGCTCTATGTGGCAGAATCTGCTACATGGCGACCCTGGATAACATCGACCGGCACATCCTGCTCGAACTCCAGCGAGACGGCAGGCTCACCAATCAGGAGCTAGCGGATCGCGTGGGTCTCTCGCCGTCACCGTGCCTGCGGCGTGTGCGGCTCTTGCAGGACAGCGGCGTGATCAGTGGCTACGCGGCGATGCTCTCCCAGGACGCGCTCGGGCTGTCGATCACCGCCTTCGTGCGGATGACGCTCCTCGCCCATACCTCGCAGGTCGTCGACGCCGTCGAAGACAAGCTCCGCTCGATTCCCGAGGTGGTCGAGGCGTACCTGCTCGCCGGCGATGACGACTACCTCGTCAAGATCGTCATCGACTCGTTCGCCGCCTACGAAGACCTCGTACGGCAAGAGTTGCGGACCCTCCCCTCACTGTCCTCGATCAAGACGACATTCGCCTTCGCCGTCACCAAACCGCCATCGCCACTCCCCATCCCCTGAGCCGCGCACCCTCACCACCGTGACCACGGTGACCACCGGCGCGGGGGCCGGCGCATCCGGTGCACGCTCAGAGGACAGGCCGCGAGCCCAGTCGGCGCCGGGGAGCGTCGCCCACCCAAGCGCATCAGCAACTCGCCGCGTTCCTTCCTACGCAAGTGGGGACGATCAGGTGTACGCCGACAAGAATCATTAGTCCCGCCGGGCTTCGCAGGATGCCAGTCGTCCGCTTCTGCGGGAGCTTCGCCGTGTGATTCGCCTGGTCATGAGGGTGATCGCGGCCCAGGTGATGAGCGATTCCGAGTGCTGGATGAGACGTTCGTAGTCCCGCGCATGTCGGCGGGCGTGCATGACCCAGGCGTGAGCGTTCGACTACCCAGCGCCGGGGCAGACGACGAACCCGGAGGCGTCCTTGGGACGGCTGACGGTCTTGATCGTCAGGTTCAGGTAAGTCTTCGTCCAGGGCGCGAGCTGTCCGGGATAGGCGGAGTCGGCCCAAACGATGGTGATTTCGGGGTGCATCAGCCGCAGCTGGAACAGCACTTCCTTGGCCGCGTTGCGGTCCGTCATGCCGGCCGGGGTGAGTGACCATGACGAACAGCGGCAGGCCTTTGGTGTCGACGACCAGGTGCCGCTTGCGGCCGTTGAATTTATTGCCGGCGTCATAGCCGCGGGAGTCCTTGCTGACGGTCTCGGCTGCCTTGACCGACTGGGAGTCGATGACGGTGGCGAACGCGCCGGGCGCCTTGCCCATCTCCCTGCGGATGCGCTTGCGGAGCTGGTCACGGATCTGCCCGATGACTCCGGCGGCCGCCCAGCGGGCCATCCCTGATCTTGCGTGGGTATCCCCGGCTTCAGTCGGGGAGGGACATGCATCCTCGGGCCGGAGGCGTGTAGCGCCGGAGTTCGCTGTGTGTCTTCGGTGACGGTCAGGTGGGCTGCTTCTGGCCTTCGATGTACTGACGGACGATGTTGAGCGGTGCGCCGCCGCACGAGCCGGCGAAGTATGAGCGGGACCAGAACACGGAGCCCAGCCCGATGCGGTTGATGCAGGCGGTGTACTCGGCGCGCAGGTACCGGGAGCTGACGCCCTTGAGGCTGTTGATCAGCTTGGACAGGGCGATCTTCGGCGGATAGTGCACGAGCAGGTGTACGTGATCGCGTTCGCCGTTGAACTCCTTCAGCTCTGTCTCGAAGCTGCCGCATACCTCCCGCATGATCTCCTCGCACCGCTTGAGCATGGCGTCATCGAAGACGTCCTTGCGGTACTTGGTGACGAACACCAAGTGAGCGTGTAGATGGTAGGCGACGTGGCGGCCGGTGCGAATATCGGGGTTTGGTTCCCAACGTGGTGACATACACCAAGGGTAGTGTGATCTTCGAAGCTGACCAGGGAGGGGGTGGGCGGGATGATCCGTGCGTACACATTCCTCATGCGGCCCACCGTGGGCCAGGCGGGCGCGCTTGCCGAGATGCTGCGTGACCACTGCTCTCTCTACAACGGGGCTTTGCAGGAACGCCGCGGCGCCTACCGGCACACCTCGAAGACCACGGTCCGCTACGGGCAGCAGTCCGCTCAGCTCAAAGACATCCGTTCCTTCGATCCCGAGCGTCAGGGGAGTTGGTCGTTCTGAGGGGCCCTGCGCTTCTCGGACAGCGGTGTTGAGGGTTCTCCTTATGCCGCTGCCTGCAACTCCTCGTACTCGGCGTGGACTTCTGCGGGAGTCTTGTAGCCGAGTCCGGAAAGTGGAGGCGTTTTCGATTGTAGAACATCTCGATGTAGCGGGCGATCGCCCGGTGGGCATGTGCGCGTGTTGGGAACGCAGTTCGGTGCACGAGTTCGTTCTTGAGGGCGCCAAAAAATGACTCAGCCATCGCATTTTCCCAACAGACACCGGTGCGGCCGACCGACGCCCGCAGGCCCAACGAGCTGAGCTTGCAACGAAGTTCCCGAGACGTGTATTGACTGCCGCGATCGGAATGGAATATGCAGCCTTCGGCGAGGTCGATGTTCCGGGCCGCCATATCGAGTGCATCCGATATGAGAGAGGTCTTCATGTGGTCGGCCATCGCCCAGCCGACTACAGCTTTGGTGTGGCAGTCGATGACGGTCGCGAGATACAGGAACCCGGCCCAGGTGTGAACGTAGGTGATATCGCTGACCAGTTTGCGCCCGGGAGCGTCAGCGGTGAAGTCACGGGCCAGCAGGTCGGGCGTGGCCGGCGCCGCATCATCGGCGATCGTGGTCGCCCGCCAGGGCCGCGGCTGGCATGTCACCAGGCCGAGCTCGCGCATCAGCGCGCGGACCAGTTCTGCTCCGGCCTGCACGTTCATCCGCTGGAGCGCGGCGTGGACACGCCGGTAGCCGTAGGTCTCCTGCGAGTCGGAGAAGACCTGGAGAATGACGGCCCTCAGTTCCGCACGGCGCTTCGCGGTGGCCGACAATGGCCTCGATCTCCAGTGGTAGAAGCCCGACGTGGATACTCCTGCCCAGGTGCACATCTGCTGCACGGGAAAGTTGTCGGCCTCGCCGTCGATGAACTCGTACTTCTCCGTCACCGGTATTCCTGGGCGAAGAAGGCCGCCGCTTTTCCCAGGAACTCGGTCTTCATGCGGAGTTCCCGGTTCTCGCGTTCCAGCTCGCGCAGGCGGGCGCGTTCGCTGATGTTCAGGGGAGGCTCCTCCCTGGCGTGCTCTTGCCGGTACCGGCTGACCCAGGTGCCCAGCGTTCCCTCGTTCACTTGTATCTCTCGGGCGACCTCGGCGATCGGGCGGGACTCCACGACCACCATCTTGACCGCCTCGTCCCGAAACTCAGGACTGAACTTCCTACGCTTCTGTGCCACGTGCTCTCTCCGCCGTTCCGGACTTCGATCCTATGAGCTCGTAACAGGATCTTGTTGGGGTGCCCTGGTCGGGCGTGACCGATGTGATGATCTGGCCGTTCGTGTCGTGTGACGACTCGGCCGTGGATCGTGGATGACGACTTGTGGGTGCGGATCGAACCGCTGCTGCCGCCTTGGCCGGAGCGGTCACCAGGGCCGAGGCCGGTGCCGGACCGGCTGTGTCTGCAGGGCATCTTGTACGTCCTGTACCAGGACATCGCCTGGCAACTTCTGCCCCTGGAGCTGGGGTTCGGCTCCGGACAGACCTGCTGGCGGCGCCTGGACCGCTGGCAGAAGGCCGGGGTCTTCGAGCGGTTGCACCGCCTCCTGCTCGCCGAGCTGAACACGGCTGGCGAGCTCGATTGGAGTCGCGCATGCGTGGACGGCTCCCACGTCCGCGCGAAAAAGGGGGTGCCGCGACCGGTCCGTCGCCGGTCGACCGCCGGAAGACGGGCAGCAAACACCACCTGATCTGCGACGGGAAGGGCACTCCGTTGCACGTGATCACCACAGCGGCCAACGTCAACGACATCACCCAGACCATCAACCTGGTCGACGGCATCCCGCCCGTCGCCGGACGGCCCGGCCGACCCAGGCGGCGCCCCGAGTCCGTCCTCGGGGACAAGGCATACGACTCGAAGGCCGTGCGCCTGGAACTGCGCCGCCGGCGGATCCTGCCCGTCATCTCCCGCAAGGGCGCCCCGAACATCAAGGGTCTGGGCAGGCTCCGCTATGTCGTCGAGCAGACCTTTGCCCTGCTCCACCAGTTCAAACGCCTCGCCGTCCGCTGGGAACGCCGCCCCGAACTCCACGACGCATTCCTCTCCTTGGCCAGCAGCCTGATCTGCTGGCGGCGGCTCAAGAAGACCGGATCATGAACCTGGCACAGGCTTCTAGGAGTGTCGGCTCACGATTGAGTTGGCGTATGAAGCCAGATCGTGGACCAAAACCTGCAGGCGCCGTCTCCTGAGCATGTCCAGAAGGGGGAGGGCATGCCGGTAGGTCGCTGACCAGGTGATGTCGGTGCCGCCGTGGGGTGCTCGGGCCACGTCCACAGACCCCCGATGAGAAGCGAACAACCCTGCGGCCTGTTCGTAGCTGAACCGCTGGTCGGGAACCATCTCGACGATGCGCTCGCGGCAGCACACCCGTCCAAGGCGAGAACGGATAGTGCGGAGATCACCTACCCGTGCCGGTCGTTCGACTCCCGCGGGCAACGCCCACTCGACCTCGTAGTACGAGGTCCACGACGGCCAGGATTCTGCATCCAGGAGCGCGGCGTAGACGAGAGCAGCAGGCACCGATGAGTGCGAGGTAGCAGTAACAGCAAGGGACGACACCCAACAAGGCTAGACCGCGTCTCACCATGATCGTGTTACGAGCTCTAAGGGGACCGCTGTCCGAGAACTTCGGGGCGCCTCATTCTCAAGTCAGCAGGCCACCTTGCGCCGGCTGGACAAGGCGTTCGCTGCGTTCTTCCGGCGCGTGAAGGCCGGTGACAAGTCGGGATATCCGCGTTTGCGGTCGGGCAGGCGGTTCGACACCGTGGACTTCCCCAAGGACGGCGACGGCTGCCGCTGGGATTCAACCCCGCACGATCCGATCACCCGCGTGCGCCTGCAAGGCGTCGGGCACGTCAAGGTCCACCAGCACCGTGCGGTGATCGGCAAGGTCAAGACGATCAGTGTGAAGCGGGAAGGGCGCCGCTGGTACGTCATCCTGACCGCCGAGCAAAGCGCGCCCAAGCCGCTTCCCGCGACCGGCAGCGTGGTCGGCGTCGACATGAGCGTAGCCAACTTCCTTGCCGACTCAGGCGGTGGGTTCGTGTCCAACCCCCGCCACGGCGCCAAGGCCGCCGCCCAGCTCGAAGCCGCACAACAGGTCCTCGCCCGGTGCGAGCGAGGGTCCAAGCGCCGCCGCAAGGCGGTCGAACGCGTCGCGACCCTGCACCGCAAGGTCCGCCGTCAGCGCCTGGACCACGCACACAAGGCCGCTCTCGACCTCGTGCGGGAATACGACTTCATCGCGCACGAAGACCTCAAGATCCGCAACATGAGCAAGGCCCCCGCACCGAAGCCGGACCCCGAACAGCCGGGCGTGTTTGTGCCCAACGGGGCCGCCGCGAAGGCCGGACTCAACCGCTCGGTCGCTGATGCCGGATGGGGGTGTTCCTCGCGATCCTGGCCGCCAAGGCGGAAGGAGCCGGACGGCAAGTGATGGCGGTGGACCCCCGTAACACCTCACGGCAGTGCCCCGAATGCGGGCACACCGCCAAGGAGAAACGGCCCACCCAGGAAAAGTTCCACTGCCTCTCGTGCGGCCACTCAGCGCACGCGGACACAGTGGGCGCGATCAACGTTCTACGGTCCGGGCTGGTCCGTCGCAACGCCAACCCGGCATAGCGAGAAGCCCCCTCATCCATGAGGGGGAAGAGTCACGAACCCGTAACAGGTCCGCCAGGGCGTGAAGTCCATGGGCAGGGCCCGCCACGTGCATCCGGTATCCACGACATAGCGGATCGCGTCCACGATCTCCCGGCGAGGGTGCTTCTCGGGACGGCCGCCCGCCTTCGTATGGGGCGGTTCGCCACCGCACCGTCGCGAATTTTCACGTTCACGCAGTCCACGAACAGGACCGGATGGACTAGATCGAGCGGCCGCGTGCGCCAGTCGGCCGTGACGCCCAGGCCTCGTCCGTGATCGTGGAGACCGTCTCCTTGGACGTCTCCATGCCGTACGTCCCGACGTGATGCGCGACGATTTCCCCGGAGGTGAGCCCTTCCGCGGTCAGCGACAGGACTATCTTCTCCACGCCGCCGGTGTGGCGTGCGTACTTCGGCAGCAGGCCGGAGGCGAAGGTGCCCAGCCGGTCCCGGGGGAACCTGCACCACCACACTGCCGGCCTCCGGCATCACCTTCCGCGACCGGTAGCCGTTGTGGGCATTACCCCCGGACCGCGAGCCCCGGCCGCCGGTGCAGCCAGTCTCCTCGGCCAGGTGCGGGTCCGTCTCCGCCTCGACGGCGGCCTGCATCAGGTGCCGGATGAGCTCGACCAGCAGGCCGCCCTCGCCCATCAGCCGCAGTTCGCCGTCACGGACCTTGTCGGCGGCGAGCTCGGCCAGCTCGTCGAACAGAGCGGGGCTCAGCCCGTGCGGGCCGCCGCTTCCCGACTCGCTGCCGTCGTCTTCGATGCCACACCGGCACCGTCAACGACCTCATCCGACACCGCAACCGACATGCCGTCAGCGTCCTCGACCAGGTGACCGTTCTCCGCGTCCATTAGGGGTCTCTTCTGAGCAGGTGCCCACCTGATTCATGACACTCCTTCGAACCGTTGCCGCGTCCGCAACGCCCGACGGGCAGAGCGGGACAGCCGTTGAACGAGTAGTTGTGGAACCTCACATGGGCTGGGGCGCGCGGCGGCCGCAACCGAACTGAACCGGTCAGTCGGTGAGATGGGTAGTACCTTGCGGGACGCGGCGAAGGCCGGAGCCGCGCAAGCCGCTGCCGCCGCGCACGTTGACGCTGAATCCGTACGAGGAGGGCCGGTGGTAACAGTGACGCTGCTGGCGCCCCTGGCCCTGAGCGAGGCGGCCACGCCGCCGCCAACGGGCATTCGCCCCGGTCGCTGGTGGCGCTGGGGACGCCTGCTCAGGCCCGGCGGGACGCCAGCTCGATCACCGTGATGTCCGAGGGGGCGCCGACGCGTGTTGGCGGGCCGGCGGCGCCGGCTCCCCGGCTGACATAGAGCTGTGTGTCTCCGTAACGCTCTAGGCCAGCCACGGTCGGGCTCATCAGGTTCGCGAAGATGTTGGCGGGCCAGAGCTGGCCGCCGTGGGTGTGGCCGGAGAGCTGGAGGTCGACGCCGTGACTGACGGCGTCGTGGATCACGACCGGCTGGTGGGCGAGGAGCACGCACGTGCGCGTTCTGTCCCGGTCACCGAGTGCTCGGGCGAAGTCGGGGCCCTGGCCATCGCTTTCGCCCTCGATGTCGTTGACACCGGCGAGGTCGAAGTGGGGGAGTTCGGTGCGGGCGTTCTCCAAGGGGCGCAGGCCCAGGCGGTGTACCTCTTCCACCCACTGCTCGGCTCCCGAGTAGTACTCGTGGTTGCCGGTGACGAAGAACGCGCCGTGCCGGGCCCGGAGCTCGGCGAGCGGTGCCACCGCGGGGCCGAGGTCCGGCACGCTGCCGTCCACCAGGTCGCCGACCAGGGCGATGAGGTCGGGCTGCGTGCCGTTGATCGTGTCGACGACCTTCTGGGCGAAGCTGCGGCCTAGAACTGGGCCCAGGTGGATATCGCTGACGACCGCGATCCGGTAACCGTGCGCTGCGCGCGGGAGCTTGGCCACCGGGACAGTGACTCGCTTTACATTCGGACCACGCAGAACGCCGTATGTGCCGTAACCGACAGTCCCCACGGCGGCTGCGGCGGCAGCACCGGCGACCACCCTGGAGACGAAGAGGCGACGAGAGGGAACGGCGAGGGAGCCGGACGGCTCGACAGGCCCCACGGTGCGGGCTACCAGTTGCGGGTCAGTCATGGGCACAAGGGACGTGGACGTCGTGTGCGAGATGGCGGGCGACGCGGTCACGTCGGCCGACGTGGTGATCGGTGACACGGCCGGGGTTACTCGCGTCGGTACCGGCTTCGGCGCTGATACGGCTTTCTCGGCACCCGCCCGTTGTTCGAACCACCGCCGCAGCAACGGGCGTACAGCTTCACCCGCCAACACCCCCAGCAGCAGGTATACCGATAGGACCAGCCACAGGTAACCCGGCCAGGCCAGGACCTCCTGGATCCGGAAGGGAGCGTCCGTCCACACACTAGCGAAGGTGCCGACCGTCAGTGCCCAGCCACCGCAAATCACCACCACACCTGCTCGACGCATGAACCCGGGACCTCGGGTCGTGTCGTGGAACAGCCGACGCCACACCAGCCAGTTGGCCGCCACCAGAGCGGACAACCCGAGCAGTGCGACCAGTACGAAGACGACGATCACGCGACACTATCCCTTCCGCGCCCGCGAGACGGCCTTCGGGGATGCACTCAAGCTCCCTGCGCGCTTCGGGGAGACGTTTGACTCCTGCGTCGGAGCGGAGAGCACCGAGAGGTACTCCTCGGTGTGGAAACCGGCCGACGCATACACGGGCTCACCCATTGCACTCGCGTAGAGGTAGGCCGTGGGGGCGCCGGAGGCGTAGCCCGCGCGCACCAGCTCCATGGTGACCGCCCACCCGTAGCCGCGGCGCCGGTGCCCCGGGAGCGTGGAGATGTTGAAGATGCCGTTGAGTTCACCGCGTACTGCCGTCATGCCCGTCCCGACCGGCACGCCGTCCACCTCCGCCAGGTAGAACGCGACCCCGTCCAGGCGGGCCACGGCCGGATCGTTGAGCATCGCGAACACCTCATGCGGCACCCCGAAGCCCTCCGCCATGACCTTGACGTACAGGCCGAGCTCAGCGGCTTCGATCGCACGCACCTTCAGAGAGCCGTAGGTCTGCTGCGCCGGCATCCCCTCCTCGGGTCGCCTGACCATGAGCGGAATTATCTCGAGGCGGGTCAGTCCGTGGCGCGCAGCCTCCTCTGCGACCCGCGGTCCGGGTACGCCACGGACCTGAATGCTCCACGGGACATCCCATCGCTCGGACTCCGCGAGCGCGGCGATGTCTTCCGCGAGCGGTTCGGGGCTGGGACTGATCACGAAGTTCAGCGAGGCGGCCGGCGCGCCGGGGACAGCCAGCAGGGCACCGTGGCGGCCTCTTCGGGCGCGTCCGGTGGTGACCTTCGCCAGGTCTTCCATGAGGTCGACGTAGGCCGCTGTGAACTGCCCCAGCGAGTCGTGGACATAAGTCATGGCTTGAAGATGTTCCTTTGGTTATTGCGTGACGGCTGGCCTGGGCCCGTTGTTGCATCACCCCACACGCACTTCTCCCGTCGCCCTTCCCAAGGGCCCTGGACCGGGGTGCAACTGAATGCGCGGGACGGCCCAACGCGGCAGGGTTCTGTTAGCACGACGCGATAGAGGTCGCCCCAACGTCTGCGGTGGGCGAGACTTGGAAACGATCCGGCGGCCAGACGTTGTTGACGACTAGCGACCCAGACGCAGCCGACCGGTCTCAGCCAGGGGATTACGTGAGGCACGAGGGCCTTTCTGGCCGGTGCAGGTGTCGCGATCTGCACCGACCCTGGAAGCCCTCACCCGTTCATGGCCCCACATCCGAGACCTGCATCATCCGTCCGCAACCGTGGAAGCGTGACGGCCCGCTGTTCTTCTGAAGTCGAAACGAACTCTCGGCAACGCGATATACGCGGGGCAGTCGACGCGAATAGGATTACGGAGGGAGATATGATCCGCTTACGTTGAAAGGGGCTGTTTTCACCAGTAATAGAGATCGTACAGACTGTTCCAGCTCAAGAAGCATCCAGATCGCACATGGTACTGCGCGCTGAGTTGGAGGCTTGCATACTCGCACTGAACTTTCGTCAGGTATGTTTGCGCGTAAGTACCATTGTCTGGGGCGTGGGGATTGGTGTCAGCGGCAGATGCCACCCCTCCAGTGAATGTTGTAGCTCCCACAAGAATTGCCGCCACCGCAGCCGTAGCTGCCCACCGCTTTATAATGCCAAACACGTTTACCCTCCAATGGGGATAAGAGTACCGGGGTGATGGAGGTTGCTGGGGCGAATGCATCGCCGTCGTAATTTCCGCCGTTGCCGCTATTATCTCTGCGGGTTTCCGTATTGCATGATGCCACCCCATGCGCATACGTAATCGCAGTGACAATCTCCGGACTGCTCCGGCTACTTGCGCCAGACCCAGGTGGGACGCTCGTACAGGGGCTCAAAACCGGCGCGAAGCATGTTATGGAGGGATGTGTTGTGTTCCCCGGGGTTTTCCGCCCCGGTCTCGGCGACCAGCCATCGGCAGCCTGCGGCCTCGGCAGCCCGTGCGCGGATGGTCAGCAGTGCCGATTGGGCGCCGCGGCCGCGGCTTGACGGGAGTGTTGCTGCGCCGAACATGTTCGCGCACTCTCCGTTGATGAAGAGGCTGCCGACCGCAATGATTCGGTCGCCGTCCCAGACGGCATACGGTCGCCAGTCTGAATTGCTCACACAGGACGCTGCCACGTCAGTCATGCCCGGCAGGCTGAAGCCGAAGGCGGCCATCATGACAGCGCCCCACTCGTTCGCCTGGTGTGGCTCAACCAAGCCAACACGCAGGCCGGGGGCGAGCGCCGCAATCCCATCGGTTGCGGACAACGCGCTCTGGATGTCGCAGCCCAGCTTGACGTAACGACGCCCGTCCGTGAGCTTCAACCGCGCGACAGTCGATGCCCAGTCAGGCGGCAACAGAGATGGCGCGATCATGAACGAGCCCTGAGATATGCCCTGCTTGCGATAGAAGTCGCAGACTTGCGCCAAAGCATCTGCTTTGAGTGGTCCACCTGAACCGAACCCGCCGGCCCGGTTGAAGAACTGGCTCGGGTCCTCGCGGATCACTAGCGCCAGAGCCGAGTCGATGGACAGGAAGTCGATCCCCAGCGCCTCCTGTACCGGCGCCGTCGCGCCCGTCACGAAGTCTGTGTACGCCTTGATCTCAGTCAGCTCGGCCAGGCTGAGCGGCACAGAAGTATTCATTCCCCATTTTCCGTTTTGTGGGCATAAACGAAGTCGATGACAGCGGAGGCGAATTCATTGGGTTGCTCGATGTGTCCGAAGTGGCCGCTTTCACGCAGTTCACAAAGGCGCGTATCAGGTATGCTGGCGTGTATCTCGTGTGCAAAGCGGGGTGGGCAGACGAAGTCGTAGGTGCCGACGATTACTAGCGCCGGCACGTTGATCGAGCTGAGTCGGCCTCGAACATCCCAAACGACTGGGATCCGGTTGGGATCGTAGGTGACCGCTATGGCGACCTGGCCTGTCCGTTTGACCGTCCGGCGGTAGTCGGCGAAGTATGCAGGCAGGATGCCATTCATGTATCGTCCGAATGACTCGGTGTCGATGATTTCCATCGTTCGTGACAGGTTGACGGCATCCCATATGCGTCCTGCCTCGACCGCCTCAGGCCGATCCGCCCAGCGCTGGACAAAGAAAGCCATCTCCTGGGTCGCGGCCTCTCTCTCGTTTCGCCCGTGCGCAGGCGCGGTGTCGTAGAGGATCAGCCCATCGAGACGGTCAGGATGGTCGAGGGCGAACTGAAGGGCGACAAAGCCACCGTGTGAATGACCGAGGAAGAACGCGGTGGATGTACCAATGTCGTCGAGTACGGCTTCGGCGAACCGCCCGTAGCGAGACATGGAGTAGTTCCCGTCCGGTAGTAGGGCGCTGTCGCCTGAACCGACCGGATCGAGGTACACCAAGGTGAGCTTCTCTTCCAGCTCGGGTATTCGAAGGTACGCCGGGTGCGCGCCCGGGCCTCCAGGGTGCACGAGGCACACGGGGCCCTTACCTGCGAGGCGGTAGACCTGACGTACCCCGTCGACGACGACGGTCCGTGCTTCACCCGCGGCGGCTCGCGCATGCCGTGCGCCCCTCGGCGCTTCCGCTATGTCATCCATACCTGCAAGATGCGGCGAGAGCCCGGAAAGTTCGATGGATCGCTGGATCTGTCTACCGGGTTCATCTCATCGGCTGCGGGGGTGGTGCAGGCGCAACTTGTTAACGCGGCCCTGGTTCAGCAAGTGCACCCACACGACGCCGGGCGGGCAGTGGAACGGGTTCTCCGGCGGGTTGAGCAAGGCAGTCTCCCAGATGATCACCTCGCGGCCGGCCACCACGTTGAGCAGCTTGTGGCGTACGCCGGCAGACATGTCACGCTCCCACGCGGCTGGCATATAGTCGATGCCCGTACGCTTGCCCGTTGGCCACATCACATTCGCCTGTGGTGACCAGTGGTCGGAAAGTATCGAGCCGATTCCGCTACGGTGCGCAGACGCCAGCATTTCCTCAGCCAATATGCGCTGGTGTGCGCTTAGGGCTGTGTCATCACCGTGCGCCGAGTTGGCCGAGCTCAATAGAGCGTTGACGAGCTTCGTGCGTGCCTGGTTGAGCCTGCTGCGCACGGTGCCGATCGGCAGGGCGCAGAGTGCCGCGATTTCCTGGTAGGACGTGACGTCGGTGAAATAGCGCAACAGCGTCACCAGCTGCAGAGTGGGGGACAGGTTCTGCAGCGCGCCCCAGACCCAGTCCCGCAACGCGTGCTGGTCGAGAACCTCCGCCGGGTCCGGCGGTGTTGGGTTTGACCGGTCCGCCTCAAAGGCTTCGCTCACTTCGGGCATGGGAATGGCCGACATCTTGCGCAGCTGGGCCCGGCACACATTGCGCACCACCATCCGTAGCCACGCACCGACCGCGTCCGGATCCCTAATGTCGCCTATCCGGCGAACCGCAATGAGCACCGCCTCCTGCACAGCGTCTTCGGCATCCTGGCTGTGACCGAGCAAAGCCAGCGCGACAGCATGCATACCTGCTCGATGTCTGGCAAGGAGCAGGCCTAGACAACTGGCATCACCCCCCTGCGCTGCGTGCAGCAGTTCGGAGTCCTTCGGGACTCCAACCAGCCCATGTTTTTTAACCATCTTTAAATATTAACCTCAGGCCCTTTCGACCATAAATGTCCGACCTGCGGGCCCGCTGCGGCCTCCTGAACCGTAGCATCACCGCCCAAAGCGGCAAGCGCTGCTCAAGACGTTCGGGCCACAGGCTGAAGCCGGCGGTGATGGGGGGTCTGCTGCACGATCAGATGACATCTGAACTGGCGTGCCCCATGGGGCGGGTGGGAAGGATGTCGTAGTGTCCAAGCCTTATCCGGAAGAGTTCGGCCAGTCGTGCGGGTTGCGAGGAACCGCGGGCCGGGTGTGACGGTCGAGCAGGTGGCCACCTGGCTGGAGCAGCCGATGACCGACGCCATGCTGGAGGAGGCGTATCGCGCGAACGCGCTGTTCGACGCGCACCGTGACGACCCGGAGTTCGGCTACCGATTCCTCGCCGACGAAGCGCGCGGTGCCGGGGCTGTGATGGCGGACCGCACCGCATGGCGGATCTGCCAGGAGAACAACTGGTGGAGCGTGTTCGGCAAGAAGCGCGGCAAGGGAAAGAAGGCCGGCCCGCCGGTGCACGACGACCTGGTCCGCCGTGACTTCAGCGCGACCTGCGCGAACCGGCTGTGGCTCGCCGACATCACCGAGCACACCACCGCGGTGAGGGCACGCTCTACCTCTGCGCGATCAAGGGCGCCTTCAGCAACAGGATCGTGGGCTACTCCATCGACGAGCGGATGAAGTCCCGCCTGGCTGTGACCGCCCTGGAAAACGCCGTGGCCAGGCGTGGAAACGTCGACGGCTGCATTCTGCACAGCGATCGCGGATCGCAGTTCCGCTCGCGGAAGTTCGTCCGGGCGCTGGACCGCCACCGGATGGCCCGCTCGATAGGGAGGGTCGGAGCTGCCGGCGGCCACGCGGCCCTTGAGCCCTTTCCATCTTCACTCTGGGCTGGTCAGATGAAGGGTGAGGGCGGCCTGGACGAGGCTGGTGATCCGGGTGGTCGAGCACCGCAGTTTGCGGAGGAGCCGCCAAGTGTTGAGGGTGGCGACGGCCTGTTCGACGAGGGCGCGGATCTTTGCGTGGGATCGGTTTACAGCCTTCTGGCCTGTGGAGAGGGTCTCCCACCGGTCCCAGCGCGGGATGCGGACCGTGCCGCCGGCGCCCTGGTAAGCCTTGTCGGCCGAGCACTTGATGTCGGCCTCGGCGGGGGCGTCGACGTTGCCGTGTTCGCGGGCCGCGCGGACGTTGTGGACGGTGCCGGGCGGGGCCGGTGAGGCCTACAGCAGTCGGCCGAAGGGGTCGGCGATGACCTGCAGGTTCATCCCGTGCTTCTTGTGTTTGCCGGAGTGGAACGGCCGGTGCGCGGCTATGCGGTCGATCGGCAGCACCGTGCCGTCCAGGATCACGAACGCCTTCACCGGCGCGGTCCGCACCGCGTCGGTGAGGCTGGGGTGAGGGCGGTCAGGAGTTGGACAGCCTCGGTGACCTAGCGGTAGGCCGTGGTGGTTCCGACGCCGAACCGGCCGCGAGTTGGGCATACGTGTGTCCCACTCGCAGATGGGCGAGTGTCAGCAGGGCCTGATGGCCGGCGCTCAGGCGCCGCCGACGAGAACCGATCGCACGGCGGTGCCGCCGCAACTGCTGGGTGAGGAAGCGGAGGGCAGAGCTGGACACGTCGATGCCCGACGGGTAAACAAGCACGTGAAGCCTCTGGTGGAGACGGTTCTCTTGGTCGAAAACCCATCTACCAGGGGCTTCACCATGTTGTCATCCCAACTGCGTACGTCAGAAGCAGGTTGGAAAGGGCTCATGGATCCTTCTTCGGCCTGCTGCAGAAGAACGTCCTCGACCGCTGCGTCTGGGCTACCCGTGAAGAACCGCGGATCGCGACCGTGACCTGGATCGAGAGGACCTACCACCGACGCCGCAGACAAGCCGCGCTCGGCCGGCTGACCCCCATCGAATTCGAGACCGTCATGACTACACCGGCCCTCCAGGCCGCGTGACCGCACCTGTCACCCGAACCTGCATCAGACCCGGGCTGCATCACCTTGCTGCAGGGGCGTGCATCGATGCTGCCCCTTCCACCCCGGCAGCAGAACGGAACAACACCGTGCGTTGGCGCCCGAACACGTGCTGACGGACATCAGCCGACGCACGCGCGCGATTGCCGGTGGCCGGCTACCGGCTTTCCAGCAGCTGGTCGATGCCGTCGCGGACGGAGGACAGCTGACGAAGTAGCGGAGCAAGCCGGGCCCGGTCATCGGCCGGCAACGGCGCCGGAGCAATGCGGCCCTCCAACGCCGCGGCCAGGGCATCGGCCGGATCGAGGCCGAGTGCGTGGCAGGCGGTGACGAGGGTGTGGACCTGGATACGTTGACGGCCGGCTTCCAGATTGGCGATGGAACCGCGGGTGAGTTTCACGGCCCGGGCGAGATCCTCCTGGGCGACGCCGCGAGACTGGCGGACGGTGCGAAGGTAGGCGCCGAGTCGGCGGTAGAGATCGTCGGTCACAACATGCTCCGTGCTGCGCGGGCGAGAACGCGTTTGGCGTCCACGCACTGGTGGGGGGCTGACGGATTCACGCCACCCGGGTGGCAGTTGACGCTGCCGGTGACGGAGGCACTCTCGCAGATGCGACCAGGGCAACCAGCGCGCTCAGCCCACCGAACGAACACATCAGGCCGCACCAGGACTCCACCGCGGCAAGGCCCCACCTGGGGGGCAAGAACCGCCGCGGCGGTCTACCGCTCGCGCAGCCGCTCGGTCCAGGGCGAGGGAGAGTTCCGCCTCCGCGACGCTCTTCGCGAGTGGGCGAAGCCGGTTGGCGTCCTGCGGGGAGCGGTTGTGGGAGGTCATCAGATCGGCGAAGACCTCCGCCAGGGCCTCGGCGTGTTCCCGGACGCGCCGGCCGGCGGTCAGTACGTCCGCGAGCGGGATGCCCTCGCGGACCAGGGCCGCCGAGACCTCCAGCAGCCGGCGGCTGATGTCCATGATCTCGCCGCCGTCCGTGCCGAGGTAGCCGAGTTCGAGGGCCGCGGCGAGGTTCTCCGGAGTGGCCTCGGAGCCGAAGACGTCGGCCAGCGCCTCCGGGGTGAGGCGGACCGGGGTCTCCTCGGTGGGTGCGCCGAGACCGAGCAGATCGCCCACGCCGCGTCCATGGTCGAAGGCCTCGGCCAGCTCCGCGATGCCGTTCAGGGTGTGGCCGCGGTCCAGGAGGGCGGAGATCGTGCGCAGTCTGGCCAGATGCGTGTCGTCGTACCAGGCTATGCGGCCTTCGCGGCGCGGCGGTTGGATCAGCTTGCGCTCGCGGTAGAAGCGCAGCGTACGCACCGTGATGCCGGCCTCCTTGGCCAGCTCCTCCATGCGGTACTCGCGCCGCTCCCCGTCGTGTGCCACTCCCGAACCCAACCTCGCGTCCCTTCTCCCTCGTCGACGCCCCTGCTGGCAGCCGGACTGAGCGAGGCCCCTGATTGCTAGCTCCACACCCACAAGATGTGATGCGAGCCGGGAAAGTTCGAGGGCTAACTGAGTTGGTCTTAGTCGCGAAGCCCTGCGGCTCCTGAAACGAGGAGGAGGGATACCAATCGGCGGTGGACCGGTGACACCCAGGGCGCCACGACGGCCGGGGTGTCGAGGCCATACACCGGTATATTCGGGACAGATTGAAGACTGCCAGATCGGCCTCTTCGCGGCCTACTGAACGGCCGTGGCAGAGCCCTGGTCGACCGTGAGATCTATCTGCCCAAGTGCTGGACCAGAGATCGAGAGCGGTGCCGAGAGGCGAAGATCAACAATGAACGCGCCTTCGTGACCAAGGGCGAGCTGGCCAGGGGCTTCGGCCTCCGCTGCATTGGCGCAGGAGTGCCCGCTGCTTGGGTAACCGCCGATGAGGCTTACGGACGCGGCTGTTCCTGCCGCCGCCTACTCGAGTAGCTCGAGGTCGGCTATGTCGTGACGGTGCCGAATCCCAGCAGATCAAGTTCCTACCCAAATTCTGCCGCATTGACCAGCTCATCGAGTAAGCACTTGCCGGCGCCTGGCAGTCGCTGTCCTGCCGTGATTCGGGTCCCAGTGGCGGAGAGACCACCAAGCGTTCGCCCGTCGTTGCCACTACCGAAGAAGAACCAGCTCAGGACACGACGTCTGACTGGAGCACTGAGGATCTCGCAGTGTCCGTCGGCGTTGACACTGCCCGCGACCAGTGCGGGGTCGCCTGTGATGCGGCGGCCTTCGCGTTCAGTTCGTCTACCCAGCCGTATGCATACGGTCCCGGCGTCCAGGGGCCGGTTGCGGGAGGTTTCGCCCCGGCGAGGCCGTGCAGGGGCAGTCTGTCTGGTGGGGTCGTCGTACCCAGGCCGTGTTCGTGTGCCGCGGGCCAGGAACACCATGCAGGCGCCAAATGCTCCGTCGGAGTTCCGCTCTCGCGACCCCGTCCGCGGTATCGGGCAAATCACGGGCAGGAAAATCGAACTTGCTCACGCCTCGCTGCATCTTGTCTGCGAACGGCACGGCCGGGCAAGCAGCACGCCACGCCCGGGCACTTCGAGGAGGCACCATGTCCGAGATCCCTGAGACCGCATTCGGCTCGCCCAACGTCGAGCCGCTCCGTCTTCCCGACTTGCTGCGGCCCACCATCGAGGCCGCAATCGATGAGTCTGACCGTCGGGCCGACATCTCCGAGGAACTGTATGGGGCCCTTCGAGACGCGGGAGCGTTCCGCCTGCTCACCCCTCGGGTACTCGGCGGATCACAAACGCCGCTGACGACCGTGCTGAAGGTTTACGAGGAGTTTGGCCGCATCGACGCCTCGGTGGCATGGCTGGTATGGAACGCCAACTTTGGCTTCGTGGGGGCCCTGCTGGACGAGTCTGCGACCGGACAAATTTGGGGCCAGGAGCGGGAGCCAGCCTTTGCGAACTCCGGGATTCCCGGGATGGCCGTACCCGACGACGGCGGCTACCGGGTCTCCGGGCACTGGAAGATCGTCAGCGGCATCAACACGGCGGAGTGGCTGGTGGCAGTCGTCGTAGTGATGCAGGACGGCATGCCGCGCCTGACCGCAGGGGGCTCGCCCGACGTTCAGATGTGTGTCCTGCATCGGAACCAGTGGTCCGTGAAGGAGACCTGGGACGTCAGCGGCATGCGTGGCACCGGCAGCAACGACGTGGTGGCTGAGGACGTCTTCGTGCCCGCCGAATTCCTGTCGCCTCTGGACGCCCCCCGCAGGATCGACGAGCCGTTGTACCGGGGCTTCCTCCCCGCTCTGGTACTGCCCGGCTGCACTGCCATCGTCCTCGGTGTCGCGCTGGCGGCCCTTGACGAGACAGTCGCGCTCGCCCTGGCCAAGAAGAACCCCACCACTGGCGCGACGTTGGCCGACTCCCCACGCACCCAGTACGCCATAGCCGCTTCCGAGGCGGCGCTTCAGGCTGCACGGCTGCTGCTGGTTTCCGCCGCGCAGGCACTAGAGGACGCGGCGAAGTGCGGGGGCGCCCCCACGCTCGAACAGCGAGCGGCCCTGCGTGCCGCCATGACACATGCTGCGCAGGTGAGCCGCGAAGTGCTCGTTACGCTGTACGAACTCGCCAGCTCCACTCCGCTCTACCGTGGCAACCGACTGGAGCGGCTCTTCCGTGACGGTATGGCTGCGCTGCAGCACGCCAACCACTCGGCACCCCTCATGGAAGCCGCGGGCCGTGTCCGCTTGGGCATGGACCCGGGCGTTGGCCTCTTCTAAACCAGCCTGCCCGGAAGAACCCCGCCGATAGAGCACCCGGGTCGAGCACCGGCGGCGCTCCCTTTCGAGATATCGGACACAGCGCCCTACAGCGAGCAGCGCCGCGGCGTCGCATGAGTGCCGCCGTCCAGTCGATGCATCTTCCATGAACAGGAAATCGTTGCAGACTCAAGCATATTGGTTGCCGTACACCAATTGCGTCAAGGTGAACGTTGGTTTGGCCGCATTTTATACGGAAAGTTCGATGTGTAGTCTTCATGTCTTCGTGCCCGGGTCGCCGCGGGCCGCGCTCCATGGCGTGACGGACGGGTGCAGGCGCAGTGCGCAAGTTCGCGCGGATGGGCGGAACTCCGGCCGGCGGCCTCGAGGCAGCGGGCGAGCCGACTGCGGCGTCTGGCTCGGCCACTGGCCTGGCCGGGGACCGGGAGACGACAGGAAGAGGTGGGCGGATGGCGCCGCTCAGGCAAAGGAGGACCGGGGTGCCCGGCACGGCTCGTAACCCCTGCAACGTCTGGTATCGGCTGGCGGTGGCGATCGTGAAGCCGGTGCTGTTCGTGTTGGTCAAACGCCATTGGCGGGGGCATGAACACATGCCCGCTAAGGGTGGGTTCATTACTGTTGTCAACCATATTTCCTATTTTGATCCGCTGACCTATGGGCTCTTTCAGTACAGCAGTGGCCGACCACCTCGACTGCTCGCGAAAGCCTCCCTCTTCACCATTCCCTTTGTCGGCATGATGCTGCGCAAGATGGGCCAGATCCCCGTCCATCGCGGGACCAACGATGCTGCGCAGGCGCTCGGCGCCGCGGTGGACGCCGTCAACAAGGGGGAGTGTGTCGCGATATACCCGGAAGGTACCGTCACCCGAGACCCCCAGATGTGGCCAATGACCGCGAAGACCGGCGCAGCCCGAATCGCCTTGATGACCGGCGCACCCGTTATTCCGGTCGCCCAGTGGGGCGCCCACCGGATCGCGCCACCCTACGCCCGCGGTGGCCGGGGCAACCGGCGAGTTTGGCTGGCTCCCCGCCAGCCCGTCCACGTGGTTGCCGGACCGCCCGTCGACCTCAGCCGGTACGCGGGTAAGCCCCTCACCGAAGACGTACTCAAGGACGCCACTGCAGACATCATGGCCGCCATCACCGCGCTCCTCGCGGACATACGGGATGAACAGCCCCCCGAGGAACCGCATTCCGTGCGGCGCGCCGCCGCCGATCGCGCTCACTGATGTCCGCGCAGGCGGTACCTGGTTCCCCAGCGAATCCGCATTGTCGCCCCGTCCGTGGCGGCGACCCGCCACGCTATGGCAGCCCAGGCTTTCCGGGCTCAGGCAGAGCACCTCGGCAGCCAGCGCGGCGGACTCGTAGAAATCCTCCAACGCCGTTCGGCCGCCTGTACGGCAACGCCCGGGCGCCACAGGCCCGCGCTCTGCTTCTCCGCCTGAGCCTTGGCGCGCGTTGCGCGGCGCCAACCGCCGCTCGACGCCAATTGTCGAATCAGCTTCGGCCCAGCGCTGGCGCTGCGATTACTGAACTTGATTGATTGAGTGATGTCGGTGCCGTTCGCCTGACAGTTGGTTGTCGTAGCCGTGGGGTGTGAGGTACGCGCAGGGCGGCGGGCTGACCCGACGCCGAGAGGACCCCGCGGGAGCCCACGCACCTGTGGCCGGGCGGCTCCGGCCACGCCCTGAGTAACCGAAACCGCGGCGCAACCGCCGTACGTGCGGGGAAGTCCTTCCCTCGCCGGAAAGGAATCATGAAGCCACCACGTCCGCCGCGGCCAGCAGGCGATCTCCCGGTGAGGGTTCCGGGCAGCGCCAAACGCGTCAGTCCCGGTTCCACACCGGTCGGGAGCAGGGCACAGGACGACACGGCAGAACCGGCCGCGTCGGAGAATACCGAGCCCGAAGCCAGCGTCTCCGCGCCGCGTCTGACTCAGTACTCATCTCTCGGGTCGCGCGGAGACATCGGCCGTTCCCCCGCGCAGTCATCGGCACAGCTACAGGCTCCCACCAACATCCCCGCCGGCGGCGGGCACGGAAGCGACCTCGACAACCGGGACACCGCTGCCGCGCCACCCCGCGCGGGCGTCGCCGTGACGCTCCGCCCGGCCGACACCCGTCCCAGCGGTACTGTCCGGCGTGCGGGATCGCGCGGCGCCCTGGCCGTCGTCAGCATTGTCGGGCTGCTGGCGGCGGCCGGTGTCCTGCTGACCTTCGGCATGACGGGCCAGCACGATGGCCAGCGCCACAGCGGGTCGTCGACAGCGATCGGTTCCCACGACTACGGCGGCAAGGTCACCGATGGCATCGGACCTTCGTCGGACCCTTCGGCGGACGGGACGAGTAGCTCTGTCACCACGGACGGGAAAAGACGTGCGAAACCCACGATCGGCTCATCCAGCAGCAGTACGCCGAGCAACGGCTCTCTGACTCCCGACGAACCCCCCGCGGTCTCCAACTCCGCCCCGTCCCGATCCACCGCGACGCGTCAGGCTTCGGTGCCGGGTGCGACCGTGTTCAGTCACGCCTCGCACCGCTGCATCGACGTTGTGGGCGGCAAGGCCGTACAGGGCGCGCGACTCATGATCTGGGACTGCTCGAGTACCGCGGCTTCGCAGCACTGGGTGTTCAAGGCGGACGGTTCCATGCGCGGACTCGGCATGTGTGTGCAACTTGCCGGCGGTTCGACAGCGGACGGCACGGTCCTCGAGCTGGCGCATTGCAACGGCGATGCCGCGCAGCAGTTCACGCTTAACACACGGCACGATTTGGTCAGCGGCCTCGCGGACAAGTGTGCGGACGTACGCGACGAGGGCACCAAGAACGGCACCCGGCTCCAGTTGTGGTCCTGCGCCGGGACCGACAATCAGAAATGGTCCACGGCCTGAAGCGACGGCAAGCTCACAGCACCACCTTGATGTGGTCGCGCCGCCGGTCACCATGCCTGACTGGCATTCAGCTCTATTTCAGCCTGTTGTTTTGGTGTGTGTCCGCCATCGGTATCGTGAGGCGCCACGGCCGCCTTTTGCAACGCCGGTGGTCAGCAGGGTGAAGACGCGTTTACTGATGCCGCCCGGGCCGTCGATGGTGTGATCGGTGCCCTGCTGCTCCGCGGGTTCGTCGTCCGCAGTGAGTGTATGGTCCCGAACAGAGGGTGCTCCTGTCTCACCCGGCGCGGACAGCACACCCAGGGCCGGACCCACTTGCGGCATTACCACAGGCTCCGTACCGGGCGACCGGTCGGGGGGTCGAGCATGGCTCGGACCCGTCTATACGGCCTTCCGGTGCCGGATCGGCCGACGCCGGTCGATCAGCCGGAGGAGGAACGGGCACGATTCCGAAAGGGCAGGCGTCTCACTCTCGGCCGCCAATTGCCCGGGTTCCAGGGTCGACATGTGCTCCAGGCCCGGTGGGGCTGTGGCCTCGGGGGCATTCGTCGTCTCGTGCGCCTTGGCGTTTCCGGCACCTTGGGTGTCTGCGGCGCCTTGGTCGTCTCCTGATTCTCGGGGTTTTCAGAGACTGCCGTCGCCGGCTTCTGGGACTGTCTCGGGCGCAGTCGTCCGGTGAACGCGGTGGTGGTGCCGTCCTTCCGCACGAGGGTGACACGAACGTTTTCGCGAGCGACGACGATCCTGACGGCGGGGGTTGGGTTGTCGCGTCGTCCCAATAACGGCCCGCGATGAGGTTTCTGCGTATCAATGCGCGTTCCTGAACCCGGCTCAGCCGTAGGTCGTCGGGCAGCCTACCTCCGCACGTTGTTGAATTCCTCCAGCTGGTCGGTGATCTGCAACCTTGCCCTGTTCAGCTCCTCGTGCGTGAAGCGTGCCCCGCGGTCCAGCTCGGCCGACGGCATAAAGTACTCGACCAGTTTGCGTACCCAGTCAGGGAGCGCTGGGCCGTCGTCGCCCTTCATTCCGGCTTCGCCCGACCACTGGTCGTAGGCGGACCAGAAACCGGCGCCGTCGCCGTGTGACGGAAGAACGTCGTGGACGGTCCCGTGACGCCACCGGTCGGGCAGGCCTCGGCGTTCCACGTCGGTTTACGTCATCCCGGTGTACACCGAGCGGGCTGCCGCGTGCACGGCAACACCCTGCTCGGTCTACCGCCAGGCCAAGGACGGCTCGGGTTTTGGCAAATCGGCCTTCCCTGTCGAGTGGGACCCTAAGCAGGCCATCTACCCTCAGGGCACGCGGTCAGCCGGGAGTGGAGGCCCTTGCGGGTCAACGGACACGACTACACCCCGGTCATGTTCGCGAAGGCCGACTGCTTGACCTGCTCGGTCCGCCCGTAGTGCACCCCATCCACGATCCGGCCAAGAGCCCTTTCCCTGCTGCCCATCCGCGAACTTCACGAGATTCAGATGCGCAACCGGCTCGCCCACACCACCACGGAGTGGCAGCGCCGATACACAATCCGAGCCGGGGTCGAAGCCCCCCTCTCGCAGAACGTCCGCGCCCACGGCCGCCTGCGTCACTGGCGCTACCGCGGTCTGGCGAAATCCCACGGCCAGCACGTCCTCACCGCGCTGGCCTGCAACGTCGCCCGCATCGCCGAGTGGGTCGACACCGCATCCACAGCAGACCGCCGATCAAGCCGCTTTGTGCGCCGTTCACCGCCGCGGCATGATCCCGCAAACGTCACCAATAGAGCCACGGCACTATGCCTGGGCACTAGCCATGGCTCCGTGAAAAGCCGGGCCGCCGCCCGCACTTGTGCAGCCTTCTTCTACGCGGCCACTTCCCGTGGGCTTCCGCCCGCCCTTCACCTCTCGCAGTGATCTATGTCACATCGGGAGGGGTGGCTCTGCGCTCGGAGGTGGTCACCAGGTTGAGGTCATTGACAGGGATGCACAGCATCGTGTGTCCCCCTGAGTTGAAGTGATGGACCGACATGGCTCCCAAACGCATCGTGAGCACCTGCTGGCCGATGGCAGCAGCTGCTGCTGTGTTCGCGTTCGCCGGATGTGGCAGCGGCTCCGCCGCGTCCTCCGAGTCCGGTGACCGCTCGCCATCCTCGAAGGTCGGGGCGTCCTCGAAGGGCGAGCTGGCGATTCCCGAGGGTGCCGACGAAGTGACCAAGAAGCTGTACGTGTCGCAGAACGCCGTGGCCGCCTGCATGCGGGCAAAGGGCTTCACCTACACACCGCATGTGGCCGCGTTTGCGGACGCTAGCAACTCATCCAACGGGAAGGACTACCAACTGGCGAAGAAGTATCGGGAGAAATACGGCTTCGGGCTCTTCGCGGGGGCCGTGTACCCGAACGACCCGAGTTTGCCCGGCAGTAAGGCTTTCCGCGCGCAACAGGATGCAAGTCCGGACAAGGCGTACCTCGATGCCCTGTCCCCGGCGCAACGAAAGGCCTACGACAAGGCGATGGGGACTGTGAAGCAGCTCGCCAACGGGAGGAAGGTGGAGCTTCCAGGATGCCAGAAGGAGGGGACTGAGAAGGCGAATGGGCCGGCGAAGTCCCAGGCGGAGTTGGATCGTGAGTCTGCCGCAAACAAGGAGCAGGACCGCTTGGCCACACAGGCGCTGAACGGGGATCCGCAGTTGATCTCCCTGGCACAGCGTTTCGCGTCCTGCCTGCGTGACCAGGGGATCGCCGTGACGACCACGCAGCCGACAGCCATCGGGGACATGGTGCAATTTGCGACGGCCCAGCAGGTCCCGGCAACCGGCGTTCAGAACATGGAAAAGGACGACGCCACGGCCAAGCTCACCCAGGAGATCGACGTCGCCCTGAAGGACCTGGAATGTGGCAAGCAGTTCCGGGCTGCGTACTTCCCCAAGCTCGCCAAGCACCCCTTCTCCGGGGCCGCCGGATGAGCCGCGGACTTCTGCGTGGTCCCCAGCGCCGCGGCCGACAGGTCGCGGTGATCGTGGGAGTCGTCGCCCTCGTGGGTGCGGGCGGCTGGTTCGCCGGTATGCAGATGCAGTCGCCCGCCGACGCCGCTGCCGCACGCCAGGCGCCGGATGCGGGGCCGGTCACGGTTGCCGTGGAGCGCAGGAAGCTCACGGGAACGGTGATCGCACAGGGCGGTGTGGAGTTCGGGGCACCGCACGGGGTCTCGCTGTCCGGGTCTGTCGGCTCAGCAAGTGGTTCCGGGGACGGTGAGGCGACCTTGCGGGTCACCAAGGTCCCGGCTGTGGGGACCACGCTGCGCGAGGGCAGCGTTCTGATGCAGGTGAGCGGCCGCCCGGTTTTTGTGCTGCAGGGATCGGTCCCGATGTACCGGGCCCTCGGCCCCGGCGGTTCTGGAGATGACGTCAGGCAGTTGCAGAGCGCCCTGCGCAGGCTGGGTCACGATCCGGGGGCCGTCAGCGGGAACTACGGGAGGGGCACGGCGATGGCCGTGACACGGTGGTACGAGAGCAAGGGATTCCAGCCGCAGCAGCCCAGCGCCGACGATCAGACACAGCTGGGTGACCTGGAGGCTGCGGTCACACAGGCGCAGCTGGCAGTCCTTTCTGCGCAGAACGGCGGCGCCGACGGCAGCAAGGGTGGCACCGGCACGGCGAGCTCGCCTGCCTCCGGCGGAGCGTCCGCTTTGGAATTGCGGGCCGCACGCCAGCAGCTGAACCGGGCCAACGCGGCTCTCAGCGCGTTCACTGCGACGTTCGGTACGAAGGTTCCGGCGGGTGAGGTCGTTTTCCTGCCGGACCTGCCGGTACGGGTGGACAAGGTCAAGGTGCACGTCGGCGACACCCCGGACGGGGAGGTCGTCACCGTGACGAGCTCCGATGTCGTGGTGCGGGCGGTGGTGCCCGGGGCCGACGGTGAGACTCTGCGTAAAGGCATGGTGGCCCAGGTCCGAACGGGTGACGGTACTCAGGTACGTGGCGTCGTGGCAGAGGTTGGCGCCGGAGTGCAGGCGGACGCCGGAAAGAGCGCCGACGGTTCGGGCGGAGACGGGAAAGGCGAGGGCGGTTCGGGCGAAGCGGCCCCAGTCGACCCGTCCGCTCCCGTACAACTGGTGATCTCCGTGCCCGACCCCGGTCCGTTGAAGAACCAGGCAGGCGGCACCGCCAAGGTGACCATCAATGTGGGTGCCTCGAAGGGCGCCGTGCTGGTGGTGCCCGTGGCGGCGGTGCACACCAGCGCCGACGACAAGGCCCGGGTGCGGGTGTGGCGCGACGGCAAGGGCGTGGACGTGCCCGTCATTGTGGGGCTCTCCGCCGCCGGGCAGGTCGAGGTGACCGCGGATGGCGGCGCGCTGAACGAGGGGGACCAAGTGGTGGTCGGACAGTGAGGCGTAGACACGCGGCACCTGCGGTGTCGCCCGGGGAGGCGCCGGACGCAGACACCGTGATCCAGCTCAGTGCCCTGGGCCGGGTTTTCGACTCCGATCCGCCGGTGCATGCCCTGCGCGATGTGGACCTGTCGGTCCGGCGCGGGGAGCATCTGTCGATCGTCGGTCCTTCGGGCTCGGGAAAATCCACGCTGCTCAACACCTTGGGCCTGCTGGACCGGCCGACGTCGGGCGCCTACTGGCTCGACGGCGTGCTCACCAGCGCCCTCGGCGACCCGGAGAGGACCGCGCTGCGCGGCGCCCGCATCGGTTTCGTCTTTCAGTCCTTCCATCTGCTGCCGTACCGGACCGTGGACGAGAACGTCATGCTCGCCGAGACCTACCGGGCGCCCCGCCCCGGTCGCGGGCGTCGGTCCCGGGCCGAGCGGGCGCGTGCCACGCTGGCACGGGTCGGGCTGGGGCACCGCGTCGGGTTCCTGCCCGGCCGGCTGTCCGGCGGCGAGCGGCAGCGGGTGGCCATCGCCCGCGCTCTGATGGGCGAGCCGGCGCTGCTGTTGTGCGACGAGCCGACGGGCAACCTCGACAGCGAGAACACCGAGTCGGTGCTGGAGCTCTTCGACGACCTGCAGGCTCAGGGCATGACGCTGGTCGTGATCACCCATGACGACTCCGTCAGCCACCGGGCGGGCAGACGGGTGCGGATCAGTGACGGCCGGCTCAGTCAGGAGAGCGCATGAGTACCGGCGTCCGCGGTGTCCACCGAGCGCGTCCGGTGGACACGAAGGCGCCCTCCATGCGGTGGCGTGGCGGACGACGCCCTGTGCGCCGGACCCGCCACCAGATCGGGCACGAGCGGCCGCGCGTGGATCCGCGGGACATGTGGTCGGAGTCGCTGGCCGGGGTGCTCGCCCGTCCGGTTCGGTCGGCCCTGACGACCCTGGGTACGGTGCTGGGGATCGGAACACTGGTCATCACGATCGGTGTGGCGTCGACGGCGGCAAACCAGATCGTCGGCCGATTCGACGCGCTCACCGCCACCTCGGTGACCGTCGTGGTGCCGACGCCCCGGCCGGGCTCACTCGATCCCGCACTGGTGAGATGGTCGGGTATCAACGCGGTCGAGCGCCTCGCCGGCGTGGAGTCGGCCGCCGCACTGTCCGACTCCGAGGAGACCGCGAATGTCCAGGTCCGGGCCAACGACGTGATCGCGCCTGGGGCACTCACCGAGCAGACGCTGGCGGTCGTTGCGGCCACTCCTGGTCTACCGGAGGCAGTGCACGGCACGATGGCGGTTGGCCGGTTCTTCGACACCGGTGACGTCGCCCGCCACGACCGGGTGGCAGTCCTCGGCGACCAGGCGGCCCGGCTGCTGGGCATCAACGACGTGCAGAGCGCTCCCGCCGTCTTCTTTCAAGGCCAGTCGTTCACGGTGATCGGCGTGCTCAGCGGATTCCGCCGCGAACAGCGCCTTTCCGCCTCGGTGATATTGCCGCCGACCACGGCGGCGGACCGGATGGGCATGGACAACGTCAGCCGCGTGCTGATCAACACCTCCCTCGGCGCGACCCAGCAGGTCGCGCGGCAGGCACCGATCGCACTGTCACCCGGACAGGAGGACGCGCTCACCGTCGTCGCGCCACCGGACCTGGCCAGGGCGAGGAAAGGCGTGGAGGGCGACGTCAACGGACTGTTCCTGGTTCTCGGGCTGGTCTCTCTAGTCGTGGGCGCCATCGGCATCGCCAACGTCACGCTGGTCACGGTGATGGAACGGACCGGCGAGATTGGTTTGCGCCGGGCCCTCGGCGCTTCCAGACGCCAGGTGGCCGGGCAGTTCCTGGCGGAGTCGACGCTGATCGGGCTCCTCGGCGGAATCGTGGGGGCGGCTCTCGGCGTCGTGGTCGTCGTCTGCGTGGCGGCCGCGAAGCAGTGGACGCCGGTACTTGATCTGAGCATCGTCCTGGGCGCCCCACTGGCAGGCGCCCTCGTGGGCCTCCTGGCTGGCCTCTACCCGTCGCTGCGCGCCGCCCGCATGGAACCCGTCGACGCGCTTCGGGCACCCTCCTGAGACGCGCCCGTTGCCCTCACGCAACGTTGCTCCAAGCCTCGAAGTGTGAAGAACTGTCCTCCTGCAGGCGAGCTCGCCCTAGCCTGGTGGGCTCGCAGCGGTCACGTGAAAGTGCCGTGGCCCGCAAAACGTGAAGACGAGGTCGACTTCTGAAGCTCACAGGGACGGAGCCAGGTAGTACGCGTGTGTCGCGAGGACGGATTGGGATCCCTGGCGCCAAGGAAGCCCCGGCCGGAAGGCGGTGTGATCTCTTCCCACCGCAGCAAAGCAGCGCATTATCGTTGGGACTGGCGTGACAATGGCAAGCGGAACGGGAACACGATGGCAGGGACAGCTAGGTGAACAGCGCGGACGCGGATTTCGAGGAGTTCGTTTCCGCTCGCGGGCAGAGGCTACTCAGTGTCGCCTGGCTGCTCACGGGGGACAAGCACCTGGCGGAGGACTTGCTGCAGACAGTACTAACGAAGGTTTGGCCGAAATGGAGATCCATTGCAGGGGGGAATCCGGAGGCATACATACGCAAAGCGTTGGTCAACACACACGTATCGTGGTGGAAGCGACGTTGGCACGGCGAGGTACCACACGCGCCCTCCGACCTGACAACGCTAACGAGCCGTGGTGCAGCAGCCGTCGATCCCTTCGCCTCCGTGGACCTGGAACATTCTTTGTCCGACGTTCTAAGGTTGCTGCCATCGAGGCAGCGGGCCGTGGTCGTATTGCGCTATTTCGAGGATCTAAGCGTGGAGGAGACCGCCGAGGTGTTGGGCTGCCGGCCCGGTACTGTCAGGAGTCATACGACCAAGGCGCTGGCCCTGCTGCGCTCCAAGCTTGCACTCGCCCCGAGCCTGACGGAAGGCGGTGAGTGGAGTGCACAGCGTGCCTGAGAGGCAGTTGCAGGAGATGGAACGGAATCTTCCGGTCCTTCTCGAACGCATCGTGCCTCATCTAGCCGCGCCCGCTGACCGGATGACGCAGATCAGGCGGCGCGTTCAGCAGCGCAGGCAGCGCAGGCGGGTGGCCGTGAGTGCAGCGGCGCTGGTTGTGGGGTGCGCAATTGTCGCCAACGGCCTGTGGTCGGGAGCCTTCGGTCCAGGGCACGGCCGCAGAGCACCGGCCGCTGCTTCCACGGTTAGTCAAGAATTCTCGCCTGTGCGCATGCAGGGTACTCCGGAAGGAGTGACCATGTACCTGCCGACGAAGTGGCACAGCCTGTCTGTCCTGGAGGACCACGGAAATGCGGTCGGTTTCATATCGTCCCAGGCACTCCACACACCAGAGAACGGTACGTGTTCCAAGATCACCCGTGTCACACTATCCGCGTGTCCGCCTCTCACCAACCTGAATAAGGACGGTGTATTGATCACGCTCCTTCCGAATGAGGAGAACACAAGCAATAGCGCAGCGCCGCTGGTGAGAGAGAATCTCGTCCGCGCTGACGAGCGGTGCCGCGCCATCGGCGGCGACTCGCAAATGACGGGCTGGGGCCACAGCCGCTCGCCGAGCTCCGTCAAGGGCTCGGCGGTGAAAATCGATGTCTGCCTGAGAGATCCGTCACAACAGACTCGTTCTGTGGTGACAAAAATTTTGATGCTGACGTTTCCTTGAGAGGCAGAGGAGACGCCCCAAGACAGGCAATCATTTTTCGAGACATTTCCGCCGTGAGGGTGGGACAACTCTAGCCTCGATGTTTCGTGACGCCCCGTCGGTTCTTCTGGCGGGCCGTTTCGGTGTCTGGGTTGGTTGTGGGCAGGCGGTGGGCCCGGCTGTCACGCTGGGTGGGCGCCGGGTTCCACGGCTCCGGTCGGTGGTGCCGTTCGTAGGGGCGGGAAGTTGCTGATCAGCCTGGGTTCGGCAGGGCTGCGAGCCGGTGTAGGGCTTGGTTGATCAGGTCTGTCCAGGGCCAGTGGGCCTCGAGGCGGAGGATGCGGCAGTGGCCGGTGCTGAGTTGTGCGGCGGTGGAGAACAGCCGGAGCCGCAGCCGGCGGGGTTCCCAGCTCCTGGCGGTGCCGGTGAGAGCGAGCGTCGGCATCCACGCCAGCAGGTCCAGGGCGATCTAGATGATCTCCAGCCAGATCTAGTTCTGGGCGGTGTCGTGGATTAGGAGGTTGCGCAGGCCGGTGGCCCGTGCGGCACGGATCCGGTCTTCGGCGCGTGCCCGCCGGCGGTGCCGCAGTTCGAGCTTGGCGATCGGGACGTCGGCGGTGTTGGTGGCGAAGCAGACACCTCACGTTGCTATGCCGTCAAGTCCAGGGGATGAGTCCTCCGAACACGGCGCGGTCGTGGAGTTGCTCGACGAGGCACGATGAGCACCATGGATTCCGATCTGCCGATGGTGACCGTGCCGCTTTGGCATGCCGATGCTGTCGTCCTGTTCGACTGGTTGATGACTACCGATCTCAACACGGTCCCCATCACACACCCCGCGCAGAAGCAGGCCCTGATGGACCTGCTCACTCGGCTGGAGAGCGACGTCGATGCCGACATCGCCGGTTCGACCGAGGAGGAGATCGCCGCCGCGCAGGAGGCTGTGGCCCGAGACATGGGTTGGTAGGAGCTCGCCTGGCCCTGGCTCAGGCAGCTGCTGCCTCCAAGGACGTGGGCAGCGTGGGGAACGCGGACTGTTCGTCGAATAGTTCGCGCTTCTGGAGGCAGTGGTAGAGGTGTCCGATCACGTGGTTGAAGAAGTTGCGCTGGGCGGCTGCGTGCCAGTCGCCTTGTTCGCGTCGGCGGCGGTAGTGGGCGTTGGCTCCGGTCGATGCCCGGAGGGAGGCGAAGGCCCAGAGGTAGCGGGCGTGGTTGAGCCGGTCGTTCTTCACCCAGCGTCTGGTGATGGCGGACTTCTTGCCGGAGGCACGGGTGATGGGCGAGGAGCCGGCGTAGGCCTTGAGGCCGCGGGCATCGGCGAAGCGGGTGCGGTCGTCGCCGATCTCGGCCAGGACTCGGGCGGCGAGCTGGATGCCGAGGCCGGGGAAGCTCAGCAGGATCTCGGCGTCCGGGTGCCTCGGGAAGGCTTCTTCCACCGCTTCGGCGAGCTGGTCGGCGGCGGTGCAGGCGGCGTCTAGCTGGATGAGGAGGGCGAGCATCTGCTTGCCGAGCGCGTCCTCGACCAGCGGCGGCTGGTGGGCCCACTCGGCGCGGAAGGCCTCGCGGAGACGCTCGGCCTCGGCTTCGATACCGCGCTGGCGGCCGGCGGGCTTGAGGGCGGCCTGGATCTGGGTGCGGGTCAGTCGTGCGGCCCGGGCTGGGGTCGGGGCGGTCTTGAGGAGCTCGCGGGCTTCGGGGCGGCACAGGCTGTTGGCCCAGGCCGCGAAAGCGGCCAGGGCTGCGGGGTAGTACTCGCGCAGCAGGGACCGGAGCTGGTTGGCGAGCTGTTGCCGGTTCCACAGAAAGTCCTGCTGAGCGCGTGCAAGGGCGGCGACCGCGCGGCCGAGGTCGCTGTCGTCGGGCATGGGCCGGTGGGCGTGCATGTCAGTGCGCAGGATGTTGGCCAAGACCAAGGCGTCGCCAGGGTCGGACCTCTTGCGCGAGACGCTGTGCCGGTCGCGGTAGCGGGCGGCGGCCATCGGGTTGATCGCGAACACCTTGCGCTTGCCGGTTCGAAGGACGGCCACCAGTAAGCCCCGGGAAGTCTCGATCGCGACCGGGATCGGTTCTCCTCGGTGTCGCCGAACTCGGCGAGCAGTTCCAGCAGGATCTTGTAGCCGGCCACGTCGTCGGTGATGTGCCGCTTAGCCAGCAGCTGGCCGGTGTCGTCGACCAAGGCGACGTCGTGGGTTCGTTCCGCCGAGTCGATTCCGCAGTAGATCAAGATTCCCTCCCCAGAGCTCGGTATTTGCGCTGGTCACGAGCGCATGCGGGCCACGCAGCGACCTAATCCCAGGCCTCAACCGCATCGCGGCCGGGCCGCCACCTCACTAGCCGTTCGTGGCACCAGCGCACCTCACGGGCCTCGGTCTGCGCGGGAGCTTGTACGGCTCGGGCATCTCAAGAGGTCACCGCACGGCGGGCTCGTACCACCAACACCAACGAGTAATCAAGGCGATGGGATTGACAGCGCCGGACGGCACCAGGTCTCAGCCGAGGCCTCATGGACCAGGCTGGTTTCACGTATCCGTCCGGCGACGCCAAGTGGTGGCGGCCACGGAGACGCCGAGCGTCGCCGCTCTGCATCGAGGCTTCATGGCCCAGTCTGGCGAAGGCATCCGCCCGGCGCCCATGTGACTGCCACCACCATGAGCACCACGACCACGCACCCGGTCTACGTTGAGGCCTCGACGGCCCAGCTGCCCTTGGATGTCACGGTCTGGTACTCGAACGCTCCGAGAAGCACCCGCTCCTGCAGAACGCTCATAACTACGGATTAGGTCTGGCGCACGCCGTCGGCGTCGGTGATCCGCAACTGGGCTCCGGGCAGCCGGCGTCTGGTAGCCGGACAGCAGCACAGCGGGCCTATGCTCGTCAGTTCCAGAGCTTGTTCCAGGGCCGGAAAGATGCCCAGCACCTGCGCGTGCAGACGATTGGTCGTGTCCGTTCCTTGACCAGATCGGCCCGTCGGTCGGTCATCATCCGCAGTTCGGCGGTCAGCTCGCTCTCCGGCGTCAGGACGTGGAGGTCGCGGCGCATAGGTGCCTGATCAGCGATGACCCGGGCGTCCTTCGCATCGGGTTTGCCCAGGCCGCGGTAGCCGGCCGATGCCCGAATCACCGCGAGGCCGGGCAGATAGACGACGAAAGTCAGCCAGCGACCGAACTTTCCCGGCTTGCACCGCATCTTGTGGGTATGAGATCAACTACTGCGGTCATGAGTGCTGGACGGCATACGGGAGCCGCCACGGATGGGGCGAGGAACGTCATCGTCGACGGCATGTCGTGAGCGGCACGCAGAACTTGATTGGGGACCGGCCGCCGTCCGTCGCGGCCCTCTTCGTTGAGCGCGTCACGGCCACGCCCGACGCGGAGGCCTACCGCTTTCCCGTCATGTCGGCTTCCGGCCAGGCCCCTGACGAGTGGCGCTCCCTAAGCTGGAGTGAGGCGGCCGCGCAGGTGTACGCCGTAGCGGCCGGCCTGATCGAGCTGGGCGTGCGCTCCGAAGAGCGCGTCGCCATCGCCGCCACCACCCGCGTCGAGTGGATCCTCGCCGACCTCGGCGTCATGTGCGCAGGCGCTGCGACCACCACGGTCTACCCCGCGACCAATCATGAGGAGGCCGGGTACATCCTCGCCGACTCCGACAGTCGGGTGCTGATCGCCGAGGACGCCGCCCAGTTGGCCAAGGCGCGCGAGAGCCGGGCCGAACTGCCCAACCTCGCCCACGTCGTGGTCATCGAGTCGGCCGACGCCCAGCCTGCCGAAGGTGACCCGGAAGGCTGGGTCCTCTCGCTTGCGGACTTGCAGACCCGCGGGCGCGCGCTGCTCGCCGAGCGGCCGGACGCGGTCACGGAGCGGATCAAAGCCGTTCGCTCCGACCAGCTCGCCACTCTCATCTACACCTCGGGGACCACAGGCCGCCCCAAGGGGGTGCGGCTGCTGCACGACAGCTGGTCGTACATGGCAAAGGCCATCATGGCGACCGGCCTGATCAGGAACGACGACGTTCAATACCTCTGGCTGCCGTTGGCGCATGTCTTCGGCAAGGTGCTCACGTCCGGCCACATCGAGGCCGGGCACGTCACTGCAGTGGATGGGCGCGTCGACCGGATCATCGAGAACCTGCCGGCAGTCCGACCGACCTATATGGCTGCCGTGCCCAGGATCTTCGAGAAGCTCTACAACGGGGTTGCCGCCAAGGCGCACGCGGGTGGTCGGGTCAAGTACAGGACCTTCCAGTGGGCGGCCAAGGTAGCTCGCGAATACGCCAAGGTCTCGCAGGAAAACTTCCGTCGTACCGACCCGGCGACCATCCCGTTTCCTCTTAGGGCCCAACACAAGGTCGCCGACGCCCTTGTCTACTCCAAGTTGCGCAAGGCCTTCGGCGGGCGGCTGCGCACCGCGGTCTCCGGCTCCGCCGCGCTGGCCCCCGACATCGGCTTCTTCTTCTCCGGCGCAGGCGTCCACATCCTGGAGGGCTACGGCCTGACTGAGTCCAGCGCCGCGAGCTTCGTCAACCCCGGAGAGGGACATCGCACCGGTACGGTAGGGAAGCCGCTGCCCGGTACGGAGGTGCGGATCGCCGCCGACGGCGAGATTCTGCTCCGGAGTCCCGGGATCATGGCTGGCTATCACAAACTGCCCAAGGAGACCGCTGAAGTCCTAGAGGCCGACGGCTGGTTCCACACGGGTGACATCGGCGAACTGTCCGTCGACGGCTTCCTCCGGATCACCGACCGCAAAAAGGACCTGATCAAAACCTCCGGGGGCAAATATGTCGCGCCGGCCAAGATCGAGGGCAGCTTCAAGGCATTGTGCCCGTTTGTATCCAACGTCTTCGTGTACGGCGCCGACCGTAATTTTTGCACCGCGCTTATCGCCCTCGACGCCCCGACGATCCTCCGATGGGCTACGGAGAACGGCATGGAAGGCATGACCTACCAGGACGTCGTCGCTTCCTCGGCAACCGTAGCGCTCATCGAGGGCTACGTTAACGAGCTCAATCAAAAGCTGCAAAGCTGGCAGACGGTGAAAAAGTTCCGGTTGCTGCCGCGGGACCTGGACATCAAGCACGGTGAGCTGACGCCAAGTCTGAAGCTCAAGAGGCCCGTCGTGGAGCGGGAGTACAAGGATCTACTGGAGGACATGTACGCGGGCTCCAGGTTGTCCTGATCGTTCTCGCGGTTGGTCGAGTACCGATAGTTCTCGGACTGCTCGGTCACTATGCGGTCCCGGCTTGGAACCTGGGTGCGGTCCGGAACGAGCGCCGCTCGCGTCGTTGGAATCCCTCGGCTGCTGGACGTCCCCGCCTGGCGCATCCGCGAGAACAGCACCCGCGAATCCGCCCACCGCAGTCTCTGCCGCTGTCCACCCGACCTCGCCGGGGGGAGAGCCGCTCCGGTTATGAGGCTCAATCTTCTGTCTAGGAAATGGATGCTTTGCCATGCCCGCAACAAGGAAGGCCGGCCCCCGGCTGCAAGATATCGGCGCCGTGCCATCCAAGGGCCAGGGTGCGGGGTCAGATGACGGCAAATTCGGTCTCGGGTACTACGCCAAGTTGTTCACGTCTCTGGGGGTCGGCGAGGACGGCAAGGTTGGTGTGACCGAACTCCTCTCAAGGCTACGCGAGTCGGGTATCTCAGAGAGTGATCCGCGGGTGGTCGAGGTTTGGGCGGAGCTGCGACGGAGTGTGGACATCGAGGGGAATTCCCGCATTGACCTCAACCGCTTCATCGCACTGTGCAAGAAGGCCAGCGTCGTCGCCAAAGCGATCAAGGGCGGCTTCGTCATTCCGGACTTCGGTGCCCTGCAGCGGGAGATCTCCGCGATCTATGAAGGACTTAGGCGGGTCGACACCGGGCACGTCGCCAACTACATCCCGCAGCTGGGACGGGTCGATCCGGAGAAATTTGGAGTCGCCGTATGTACCACGGACGGCCAACGGTTCGCGGTCGGCGACGCGGACACTCAATTCTGTGTCCAGTCGATATGCAAACCGATCAACTACTGCCTGACTCTCGAAGAGCACGGCGCGGAACTCGTGCACCGGCATGTGGGCCGAGAGCCCAGTGGCCGGGGGTTCAACGAACTGACCCTGAACAGTGACGGCTTGCCTCACAACCCTATGATCAACTCCGGCGCAATCATGGCGTGTTCGTTGATCCGGCCCCAGCAGGACATGGCCGACCGGTTCGACTACGTGGCCGATACCTGGCAACGGCTCTCCGGCGGGGGCGCGGTCGGCTTCAACAACGCCGTGTACCTCTCCGAGCGCCGCACTGCAGACCGGAACTTCGCGCTCGGCTACTTCATGCGGGAGCACGGCTCCTTCCCGGAGTCGACGGATCTGGTGGAGACGCTGGAGTTCTACTTCCAGTGCTGCTCGATCGAGGTCGACGCGCGGTCGCTGTCGGTGGTGGCAGCATCGCTGGCAAACGGTGGAGTCAACCCGCTGACCGGGGACCGCGTGTTCTCCGCCGACACGGTGCGCAAGTGCCTGTCATTGATGTCTTCATGCGGGATGTACGACTACTCGGGCGAGTTCGCGTTCACGATCGGGCTGCCGGCCAAGAGCGGGGTGTCGGGCGGCCTGATGATCGTCATCCCCGGGGTGATGGGCATCTGCGTGTGGTCCCCGCGGTTGGACGCGCTGGGGAACACGGTGCGCGGGGTCGCGTTCTGCAAGGAGCTTGTGGCCCGTTTCAACTTCCACGTCTACGACTCCTTCGCCGCCGGAGAAGTGTCCGGCAAACGCGACCCACGGCGTGGCAAGAACGAAGAGGAGATCGCCTCCACCATGAGGCTGCTGTGGGCTGCCAGTCAGGGCGATCTGGACGATCTGCGAATCGCGCTGGCGACCGGGAAGGACCCTAACTCCACCGACTACGACAAACGCACCGCCCTGCACCTGGCTGCCTCGGAGGGATATCTGGAGATCGTCCAGTACCTACTGAGCAACGGTGCCGACCCGAAGGCCACCGACCGCTGGGGCGGCACGGCTCAAACTGATGCGGCACGAGGTGGCCACGAAGAGGTGACACGGTTGCTTGAAGCGGTCCTCGAGGACACCCCACGCGCGATTCCCGAACAGCAGCCTTGCTGACGACCAGCGGTGATTGGCCACCCCGAGAACTGGACCAACCTAGGCGAGGGCCACATCCCCGAGCCGGAACGCAAGCCGAGCGCCGCCTTCCCGAACCACCGTGGAGTCGTGCGGCTCTTCGCCGCCGCCGCACCTGCCACCACAGGGAAAACCTCCTCTGAGCCCAGAGGCCCCGCACAAGACATGTGCTCAATCCGCCGGTTTACGGCGGCTTTCCGCAACACAAGGAGTGATTTCGATGCCGACGGGCTTCGATTCGGGCGACACATCGTTCGTCCTGATCAGCGCCGCCCTGGTGATGCTGATGACGCCCGGCCTGGCCTTCTTCTACGGAGGCATGGTCAGGGTCAAGAGCGTGCTGAACATGCTGCTGATGAGCTTCATCAGCCTCGGCGTCGTCAGTGTGTTGTGGGTGGCCTACGGCTACTCCCTGACCTTCGGTGACGACACCGGCGCCGGACTCGTCGGCGACCTTGGTCTGGCAGGAATGAACGGCATCTCCGGAGAGAGCTTGACCGGCACCATCCCGGTGTTCGCCTTCGCCGTCTTTCAGTTGATGTTCGCGGTCATCACGCCGGCGCTGATCAGCGGCGCGATCGCGGACCGGGCCAAGTTCGGCGCCTGGATGTTGTTCATCGCCCTGTGGGTGAGCCTGGTCTACTTCCCGGTCGCGCACTGGGTGTGGCAGTCCGACGGCTGGATATACAAGCTTGGCGTGAAAGACTTCGCCGGAGGCACCGCCGTGCACATCAACGCCGGCATGGCGGCGCTGGGCGCGCTCCTGGTGCTGGGCAAACGCGTCGGGTTCAAGAAGGAGCCCATGCGCCCGCACAGCCTGCCGCTCGTGATGCTCGGCTCCGGGCTGCTTTGGTTTGGTTGGTTTGGGTTCAACGCCGGATCGGCTCTGGCCGCGAACGGCACAGCCAGCATCGCCCTCCTCAACACCCAGGTCGCTACCGGCGCCGCCATGCTCGGCTGGCTGGCATGGGAACGCTTGCGTCAGGGCAGCTTCACCTCACTCGGCGCGGCCTGCGGCGCCGTCGCCGGCCTGGTCGCCATCACCCCCGCCTGCGCTGCTGTTGGCATTTGGGGCGCGATCGCCATCGGCGCCATCGCCGGTGTGGTGTGCGCGTGGGCGGTCAGCTTGAAGGACCGCCTCGGCTACGACGACTCCCTGGACGTAGTGGGCGTCCACGCGGTCGGCGGCATCGTCGGCACCCTCCTGATCGGCCTCTTCGACACCGCTGACGGCCTGATCGCGGGCGCTGGCCCCGCACAACTGGGCCGGCAGGCCGTTGGAGCGCTCGCCGTAGCCGCCTACTCTCTGGCGGCCTCATGGCTGCTGGCCAAGGTCATCGACCTCACCGTCGGCTTCCGCGTCCCCCGACATCACGAAGTCGCCGGCATCGACCTGTTCCTCCACGCAGAAAACGCCTACGAACTCACGACCGTCAAGGAAATCCAGCACTCACCGGCACCCGGCACATCCTACTGACCACACGACATATACGGGGACCGGTTCGCGGACATGACAGACCGGCGGGGCACAGGCCGTCCCCCGAATCTCGCACTGCCTTCATCACTAACGTCCTGCCTCAGCGCAGGCTCAACTCACGGAAAGAAGCGAAAGTGGCTTTCAAGGCTGAATACATCTGGATCGACGGCACCGAGCTGACCGCCAAGCTGCGCTCGAAGACCAAGATCCTCGCCGACGGCGCGGAGCCCGGTGTGTGGGGCTTCGACGGCTCCAGCACCAACCAGGCCGAGGGACACAGCTCGGACCGCGTGCTCAAGCCGGTCGCCACCTACCCGGACCCGATCCGCGGTGGGGACAACCTGCTGGTGCTGTGCGAGGTCTACGACATCGACGGGACCCCGCACGCCTCCAACACCCGCGCACTGCTGCGCCCGGTCGCCGAGCGCTTCGCCGGCCAGGAGCCGCTGTTCGGCATCGAGCAGGAGTACACCTTCTTCCAGGGCTCACGTCCGCTGGGCTTCCCCGAGACGGGCTACCCGGCCCCGCAGGGTGGCTATTACTGCGGTGTCGGCGCGGACGAGATCTTCGGCCGGGAGATCGTCGAGGCGCACCTCGACAACTGCCTCGCTGCGGGCCTGGGCATCTCCGGTATCAACGCTGAGGTTATGCCCGGCCAGTGGGAGTTCCAGGTCGGCCCGCTGTCCCCGCTGGAGGTCGCCGACCAGCTGTGGGTCGCGCGCTGGCTGCTCTACCGCACCGCCGAGGACTTCGGGATCTCCGCGACGCTGGACCCCAAGCCGGCCAAGGGTGACTGGAACGGCGCCGGCGCCCACACCAACTTCTCCACTAAGGCCATGCGCGAGGGCTACGACGCGATCATCGAGGCCTGCGAGGCCCTGGGCCGCGACGACAAGCCGGCCGAGCACATCCGCAGCTACGGTGCCGATGTCGAGGCCCGCCTGACCGGCGCCCACGAGACCGCCCCGTGGAGCGAGTACAGCTACGGCGTGTCCAACCGCGGCGCCTCCGTCCGCATCCCCTGGCAGGTCGAGGTCGACAAGAAGGGCTACATCGAGGACCGGCGCCCCAACGCCAACGTCGACCCCTACACCGTCACCCGCCTCATGGTCGGCACCTGCTGCTCAGCGCTGGAGAAGGCCGAACTCGTCTGACAATCCGCACCGTCGATGATCCGGTCTGCCCGCTTACGTCGAGATGGTCGATGACCTCGGCGAGCGTACTCAGCCGGACGTTGGAGTCAAGAGACCACTCCGGACGGCCGAATCAAGGTCCTGATGGTTACGGACGACAACCAGAGCGACATGCAGACCACCCGGTTGTACGGGATGACCATAAGCCTGCCGGAGCTCTGATTCCGCGGCTCAATCACCTCAACGCGGAACCGTGCAGCCCAGACGGCAAAGGTGAATCGCCAGAGCTTGGATAGCGAGGACCACGAGGATCGGGCAAGTATCAGCCAATTTTTGGCGGAATTTTCCGATCAGGTGCGGTCAGAATACCGTCGACTCCCGGTCCATATGGATTCCCCGATGAGTTGGGATCCTGCCGGCCTGCAGTTTTAGCTGTTTCTTCTACTGTGCCCACAAAACAAAGGCGCTCGGAGGTTCGAATATTTTATGAAGCATCTCGTCTCGCGAGGAAGGCTCTGGGTGCCGACGCTCTTGAGTGCACTTGCGATCAGCATAGTGGTCATTTCCCCTGGGGCCGCCCAAGCAGCCTCCAGTCAGCCTGGCGAGTACATCAACTACGCCAATGAAATGGTTGGGGGCCAGCCGCTGAGGGCAAACGGGCCCGTCTCTCAAGCGGGCGATACTGCAGGTAATTTCGTCACAGTGTGGCGAGGTTACGACAACGACGGTATTTGGCTCTCATTTAATAACGGAAGCCCCATTGCAATAAGCAACTCGGCTACTACGCAGGCAGGTCCTCGTGTCGTGTGGGACGGTGTACGTTTCGTCCTGTACCACACAGGCACTAACGGTCAGATATACGAGGCAACAGGGTGGGGAGATAACCGGGCATGGTGGGGCTCGTGGAGTGCGGTTCCGAACGCGCGAACGAATCCCAATCTTTCACCTGCTGCGGCAAGTGACGGAAAGCAGGGGGTGATGCTGATGTGGAAGGGGCAAGGCCAAGACGATCAGATAGTTTACTCATGGCGCGACGGAAGCCAGCGTTATGGCACCCCGCTCACAACAGGGAATAATATCCAGCGTCAGACGAAAAGCTCACCCGCAGTAGCCTACGACAAGGTTTCCAACAGATTTTTCGTGGCCTTCCGGAACGTGCAAAACCGTCCGGCTTATACCTGGACTGCGGCGGGACAAAACATATGGGATACGCCTCAAGTGCCGAATCGGGCGGTTCAAGACGTCTTCACCGATATGGGTCCAGCGGTTGTTGTGCATGGTGGGGTGCTCGTGCTTGCCGCCACTGAAAGAGGGCAGGGGACCAGCGCCTTTGTGCGAGTAAGTACAGCTAGCAAAGACGTCATCGGGGGCTGGACCCAAGAAGCGAGTAAAATGCCCACGAATAGCCCCAGCTGGCTAGTAGGTGCTAACAACGGCGCCGCTGTAGTCAGCATCGCAACCGCTTGGGATGGCTGGGTGTACTGGAAGGCCATTATCGCGCCTATCGCCTGGTAACCTGAATCGCGATGGATTGAATCCCCAGTAGGTGAGTTGGAGAAAGTCCGGCCGCGCCGTCGGGGAGTTATATCGATCTAGCCTCGATCTTGCATGAGGGCCCGTCAGCTTGCTGACGGGCCCTTCCGTTTGTTCGAGACGAGGATTTCTGCGGGTGGGCAGGTTGGTGACCCGGCTGTCGCGTCGGGTGGGCGCCGGCTTCCACGCTCCGGTGTGGTGGTGTGGTTCGTAGGGACGGGAAACGGTGCTGGTCAGCCGGGGTTCGGCAGGGCTTGTAGCCGGTTGAGGGCATCTGTGATCACCTGGGTCCAGGGCCAGTGCCGGGCCAGGCGGAGGATGCGGCGGCGGCCGGTGGTGACGAGTTGGGCGGCGGCGGAGAAGAGCCGCAGCCGCAGGCGGCGGGGTTCCCAGAGCCGGGCGGATCCGGTGAGGGCGAGCATTGGCATCCAGGCGAGCAGGTCGAGAGCGGTCTGGACGATCTCCAGCCAGATCTGGTTCTGCGCGGCGTCATGGAGGGGCAGGTTGCGCAGGCCGGTGGCCCGGGCGACGCGGATGCGGTCCTCGGCGCGGGCCCGCTGGCGGTGCCGCAGCTCCAGCTCCGCAATCTTCTGGCCGGTGGTGTTGGTGGCGAAGCAGGTCAAACGCATCCCGTCAGCGTCGGTGAAGCGCAGCTGGGCGCCCGGGTGCGGGCGTTCCTTGCGGACGATCAACCGCATCCCCGTGGGCCAGCCCTTGAGGCAGTCGCTGCCGGCGTCGAGTTCGGCGACCCAGGCGCCGTCACGGACCTCGCCGTCTGGCTCGACGGCCGGGGTCCACGCCGACGCGGGGACCTTCAAGACGGCCTGGTGGATGGCGTCGGTGATGGTCATACCGACCGAGTACGACAGCCACCTCCCACGCGCCGCGAGCCAGGCCACAAACTCATGCGTGCCACCGCCGGAGTCACAACGGATCAGCGTCTTGCGTCCGCGCCGGTACTGCTTGGGTAGCTGGGCCAGGGCCACTTTCGCAGCCTCGATGTGGTCCGCAGCGGTATTGGAGCCTGCGTTCCCGGGCCGCAGCAGGCCCACCACCGGTTCCCCCGATCCGCCCCGTCCGTGGTCGACGAAGCCCATCAGCGGGTGGTGGCCGTAGGTCTTCTTCCAGGTCGCGGCGGCGTCTTGCTTGTCGGAGTGCGCGATGACCAGCACCCCGTCCAGGTCCACGATCACCTGTCCGTCGGCGTCCGGTGCCGAGCTGCCAGCCAACTTCCAGACTGCTTCGCGGACTTCGGCTCGCGCGGTCCGGATCGCCGTCAGTGCCCGCTTCCCGCCCGCGGCGAGTGTGTCGATGAGCCGGGAGACGGTCGGATCGGAGGCGACCGGCCCGAACACGGCCGGCTCGGCCCGAAGCATCGCGACATCGGCCAGGCAGTCCCCGCCGAGGGCGACCGCGAGCGCCACGTCCAGCAGGATCTTGCCCGGATCGTGCACGGCCCGCGGCTTGCGCCACGGTGCCAGCGCTGCTGATGTCGCCGCATCCAGGCCGGTCTTGCGGGCCGTTTCCACCAGCAGCACGGGCCCGGCCTGGGAGACCACCGACCGGCCGTCGCCCTCGATGCGGACACAGGGGTACGACCCGATACGCTTGTCGGGTAGCCCCGGTGCATTGCTGCACCAGGGCCCCTCAGAACCGGACGTGCCCGCTTTCCGGGCATCTCGGCTCAAGCAAGCCCTGAAGGCTCTCGGGTGTGCTGATTTCTCGCGCTGCCCGCCGTATGTCGGTAACGGCTGAATCGTGGACCGTTTGCACCGAATGAAAAGTGGTCCTCGCGCTGTCAGTTGATGTTGGTCATTCCCCGGTGTTGGCCGCGGGAACCCGGCCGAGGTCGCGGCCGCGCATGCGGTAGCTGTCGCCCTTGAGTGAGATGACCTCGGCGTGGTGGACGAGGCGGTCGATCATCGCGGCGGCGACGGTGTCGTCGCCGAAGACCTCGCCCCAGCGATCTGGGGCTGGCACATGTTCCTTTTCGAGGATCGCTGCTGCCACCGGCCCGTATCCATCTCCTGCGGTCCTCGTTGGTCTTCATGGTGGTGCTCGGATTTTCCAGGTGCTGCCTTGATCGGTGAGGTGCGAGGAAGGTGTGCCGGTGACATCCCAGTTGCGGGTGATCGAGGGTGGTGCCGTCCTGCTGGAGCCGGTGACTGCCGATCCGTGGGAGTTTCAGGCCGAGTGTGTCGAGGCGTTCGTCGCCTCGTGGCGGGCCCGCGGGTTCAGCCCGGTGACGGTCGAGAACGACATTGGCCTGCTGGAACGGACGCTGAACGCGCTGGGTCGGCCCGCATGGGACGTCACCCCGGAGGACATCGACCGGGTCGTCGGCGACCTGGCCCTCGCCGGGCGGGCGGCATCGACCCGGCGCGAGTATGTGCAGATCTTCAAGGGCTTTCACCGGTTCCTGCAGGTTCGCAAGTCCGTTGAGATCGAAGCGGGGTTCGGTGTCCGTCTGGTCTGCCCGGTGGACGAGTTCAACGCCGCGCGGCATGTCGGGGACGACTCGCCGGCTCAACTGCCGCCGCCGACCCCAGAACGGGTGGCGGAGTTCTTCGACTTCCTCAAGGCCCGGATCGCCACCGCCCGCAAGTACGGGCCCGCGGCCCGGGACTATGCCATGTTCCGGACCCTCTATCACGCCGGCCTGCGCTCGGAAGAGGCGTCCCTGCTGGACCGTCCCGACGTCCACTTCTCGCGGGGCCCGTTCGGAAAGCTCCATGTGCGATTCGGCAACGGCGCTCGCACCTCCGGCCCGCGGCCGCGCTGGGTGCCCATGCTGGACGGCCTGGATCTCGTCCTGCGCTGGTTCCTCGACGATGTGCGGGGCAAGTTCCCCAACTCGCCGGTGCTGTTCGCGGATGAGTCCGGCGGCAGCCTGCACCGCGGGACGATCCGCAACCGCCTGCGCTATCTGATGGAACTCGAAGGACGCCCTGCCGCCGACCGGTTCAGCCCGCATGCCCTGCGGCGGGCCTGCGCGACCCACAACTACGAACGCGGTGTGGACCTCGTGGCGATCCAGCAACTCCTCGGTCACTGGACGGTCGGCTCGACCATGAGATACGTCCGGCCGTCCGCGACGTTCATCGAGGACGCCTATCGCCGCGCGGTGACCACCACGCTGGGCGAACTCTCGGCCGAGGAGGGCAGCCCCGCATGAAGATCCGATGGCGTCTGCGGATGGCCGCCGCCCAGCGTGAGGTCTGGACCGGCACCCAGCTGCAGCGGCTCCTGGCCGAACGTGCCGGCCTGCCGATGTCCTCCGCATCGGTGTCCGCGCTGTTCACCAAGGAGCCCTCCCAGGTGAAGATGTCCACTCTGATCGCGTTGTGCACCGCGCTGGAATGCACTCCCAACGACCTGTTCGAGGTCGACACCACCCCCGTCGATCGCCCTGCCGCCCCACCGCGGCCAGTCGCTGACCTGCCCAAGGCGGCCTCCGCCCACGGCCGTTCGATGCCGCCGCTCTGACCCGGGTGGCATCGTGGGCGTCAAACAGAGCGACTGCGTCGGCTTCGGGGCCCCGGTCGGCTTCATCGACCGGCAGTACTGCTGTCGCTGCACGGCCCGGCAGAAGGAAGCGGCGGCCAGGGCCGGGTGCCCCCGCTGCGGCCAGCAGCGCGTCCTCCAGGAGGACACCGGCCGGTGTATCACCTGCTCACGCGTGTGCACCGCCTGCGGCCATCCGGTGAGAGACAAGACAGCGACGTTGTGCCGGGACTGCTCGCGCACGGCTGAACGCGAAACCGCCAAGGCGCCCTGTCCTCGGTGCGGTCGGCCCGGCTATCTGCGCGAGGACACCGGATGGTGCGGGCACTGCTCGCGTCCCCGCCAGACCAAGCAGCCGCCCCGGCCCTGCCGCGAATGCGGCCGCGTGCGGCGGCATGCCGGGCTGGGTCTGTGCTCAGCCTGCTGGCAGCGCCATCCCGACCGGCCCTTCGTCCGAGCGGAGAACCTGATCGCCGAACTCGGTGAACCCCCGGACTGGCTGCGGGACTTCGCGGCCGATCTCGCCGCCAAGTACTGCGTCAGCCGCGCCTGCACGATGATCAGCTCCCTGGGGCGACTTCTCCTGGACGGGCAGCCCAACCACCCGCAGGCTCTGCTCGAACGCTCCCGTCGTTCCGGACGCTCGATGGGCTCCCTCGCCCGCGCACTGGAAACCTTCTTCACCGGTCACGGCATGGCCATGGCCACCGATCAGGCCGAACGGCTCGCCGCCGGCCGCCGACAGCGCCGCATCGATGCAGTCCCCGAGACCCTGAGGCCAACGGTCGACGCATTCGCCGACTTCATGATGCGCTCGCGCGAGAGAGCCCGCCGTGCCGGAACACGACCTCGCAGCGATGGAACCATCGAGACGGCACTGGCCATCATGCGTGACCTCGCCCGCTTCCTCGCCGGCGAACGCGGCAAGCAGGACTGGGCGTGACCGATGTCCACGACGTCGAAGCCTTCCTCGCCGGCTCGCCCAAGGCCCGGAAACGTCGGCTGGTCGTGCTCGGGCAGTTCTTCCGTTTCGCGCGTTCCCGGAAGATCGTGCTGGTGGATCCCACCCGGGGTCTGACCTCCCGAGGACCGAGCGGCTTCACCGGAGCGACGCTGACACTCGACCAGCAACGCGTCCTCTTCCGTCGCTGGACCACCGATCCGGCCGTCCACCCGCACGAGGCCCTGCTGGGCATGCTCGCGCTGTTGCATGGCGCATCGAGCCGCGAGGTCAAGATGCTGCAGACCTCTGACCTCGACCCTCACGCCCGGACTACCCGGCTCGGCGACCGTCCGCATCCTGTTCCCCTGGACCCGGCGTTATGGGCCGTGCTGGAACGCTGTCTGGCTCACCGCGAAGCCCAGCGGACCGATAATCCCCACGTCATGGTCACCCGCCAGACGAAGTCCGGCCGGGGACCCGCCTCCACCCCCTATGTCAGCCACGTCCTTGACGCCTGCGGCTTCCCGCCCCGCATGATCCGCTGCACTCGACTGCTTGACCTGGTCAACACCATGGATCCCAAGCTCGTCGCCGCCGCGTTCGGCATGGACCCCGAAGCCACTATGATCTATCTCGCAGACCACGTCGATGAGGGCCGTTGCCGGAGCGGTGAAGACCTGGCAATGATGGTTACTGAAGCCGCAGGACGCCAGGGGCACGATCCTCGAAGATCGTGATCAGCCAGTCGAAGACGGTCGGCCCGTGCTCTGTATGCGCCGCAGCCAGATCCGCGCTGACAGCAGGGCGGTTCGTGGGATGGCACCGTGAGAGGCGGATCTCCAGCTGGCGAGCCGTCTCCGGATAGCCCAGATACTCGCGAGACGCCTGGTGGTCACGCCATTCAACAACGTAGTCATCATCGTCGGGCTGTCCGAAGCCGCCACTGAGGCAGTCAGCGAAGGCGTCGAGGTTCTTGCCGAAGTAGCCTCCAGGGCCATTGACCGCCTCGCCCATGAGTCGCCAAAAGTCTTCCAGCGTCCTCACCTGGCTGCCGTCTAGCACATATATCGCCGTCACGGCACGAAGGATACGTCCAGCTCGATGAGCTACCTCTCCCATTTGAACCCGTGCTGTTCAGCCGCCGCCTGGCACAGGTTCGCCGGAACATGTGCGCTTTGCCGAAGGGTTTGTTGCTGGTCACGATCACCGAGGCGCGTTCGTAGCGGCCGGAGATGAACTGGAAGAACAGGTTGGCGGCCTCGGGTTCGAAGGGGATGTAGCCGACCTCGTCCACGATGATCAGAGGGATCCGCCCGAGTCTGGTGAGCTCGTCGTTGAGCCGGTCGGCCTGGTGGGCTTCGGCGAGGCGGGCGACCCACTGGGCGGCGGTGGCGAAGGCGACGCGGTGGCCGGCCTGGCAGGCCCGGATGCCGAGGCCGGTGGCGAGGTGGGTCTTGCCGGTGCCGGGCGGCCCCAGGAAGATCACGTTCTCCTTCCCGACGACGAAGTCCAGCGTCCCCAGGTGGGCGATCGCCTCCCGCTTGACGGACCGCTGGTGGTCGAAGTCGAAGTCCTCCAGCGACTTGCGGGAGGGGAAGCGGGCCGCGCGGATGCGGCCCTCAGCGCCGTGGGAGCCGCGGGCGGCGACCTCCCGCTGCAGGCAGGCGGCCAGATACTCCTCGTGGCTCCAGCCCTCGTCGCGGGCCCGTTCAGCCAGCCGGGCGGCCGCGTCCCGCAACGCGGGGGCTTTCAACGCCTTCGTGGGATAGACGAGTTCGGGGGAGAGGCATCCCGGCCGTTCGCCGCTTGTTTGGTGGCCATCAGGCGACTCCCTCCCCGGTGGTCAGGCCGCCGTCGATGACGCCGAAGATCTGGTCGTAGGTGTCCAACGGCCGCTGTTCGACGTCGAGTTGGTCGACTGGGACGGGCCGGTGCCGGGCCCGTTCACGGCCGGCTTTCGCGGCAGCCGCGTGGGTGGGGTCGGTGATCGACTGGTGGCGGGCCCAGCAGCGGGCATGCCGGGCGACCTCGGTGTCCTCGCAGAAGGCAAGGACCTGGTCCAGGTCGGCCTTGACCTCGATGCGACGGCCGATCGCGAGCGGGTGGACCGAGTAGTCGTTGGTGTCGATGCGGACGTAGTGGTCGCGCGGCAGCCTGAGCGATGTGCGCCACCAGCCCGGCGGATCGACCGGCGGCAGCAGCGGCAGCATGCGGGCCCTGTCCGCCTCGACCCGCTCGGAGGGGCGGGTTTGCAACGTGCGGTGGATGCGCCGGTTGGCCTTGGTGAGCCAGTCGGCCAGCTGAATGTTGAAGTCGGTCGGCGAGGCGAATACCCGGCCCGGCAAGAACGACGTTTCCAGATAGCCGTTGGCCCGCTCGACCAGGCCCTTGGCCGCCGGATCGCCGGGACGGCACTGGATGTTGCGGATGCCCAGAAGACCTGCGAACGCGGCGAAGTCCTCGGTCAGTTGGGGATGGCCGCCCCGCCAGGAACCGACCGCGGCCTCGTTGTCCCAGACCAGAGCCCTCGGCACTGCCCCGAGCCCGGTCAGCAGCCGCCAGTGCCCGGCGATCAGATCGGCCGCGGCCTTGCTCGGCAGCATCCTCGCCATGATCCAGGCGAGTAGCCGGCCACCATCACCAGCACCGGCGGGCTCGCCGTCTGCCCGAACCCGAGCGGGATCTCCGCCGGCGGGAACCACAGATCGCACTGGACCAGCTCACCGGGCTCATAGACGGTTCTGGAGGCCGGATCCGCCGGGAGGTAGTCGGATCGCAGTTCGCGCACCCGCTCACGCAGGACCGTCAGCCCGCGGTCCCAACCGATCCGTTCGGCCACCACCGTGGCCGGCATGTCCGGCCAGACCTCCAGCAGTTGCCGGATCTTCGGCTCGACCGCGTCCACGACCGACCCCTTTCGGGGCCCGCTCGTATTTCGGCGGCCGGTCACTGGCCACCGCCCGCCGCACCGTCGTCCTGGAGATCCCCAGCTTCCGTGCGATCGCCCGGATCGGCATCTCCTCGGCCCGGTGCGACCGGCGGATCTCCGCCCAGTCCTCCACGCTGATCACCCATCCTCCCGGCCTGACTCAACGAGTCAGACCGCCCAGGAGGGCCACAATTCATCCGTTGGAAGTGGTCTCGCATTCAGCCGTTGCCGACACATGAGCGCGTCGGCGAACGTCTTGACCATCGCGCGCAGCAGATCGGGACTCGCCGCAGCGAGGTTGTCCTCGGCGAGGGCGTGCAGGGGCAGACTGTCAGGTGCGGTCATCGTGCTGATCTCCTTCGGGCTTCGACAAAGATCAGCCGGTGGCCGTTCATCTATGCGGCCTCATCCCAACGCCGGAGCAAACCCCCGGATCAGGTCGAACCCCCGTACACCACTTCCCTGGACGCAACCGGACGGACATGGCCCGGCCGAGGTCGCTGTCCTGTGGCAGAGGCCGGTGGGCGTGCATGTCGGTGCGCAGGATGTTTGCGAGCACCAGGGTGTCGCCGGGGTCGGACTTCTTGCGCGAGACCGAGTGGCGGTCGCGGTAGCGGGCGGCGGCCATCGGGTTGATCGCGAACCCCTGCCGCTTGCCGGTCCGCAGCACTGACACGAGCAGGCCGCGGGAGGTTTCGATCGCGACCGGGATCGGGTTCTCCTCGCTGTCGCCGTACTCGACCAGCAGGTTCAGGCAGATTTTGTAGCCTGTGGCGTCGTCGGTGATATGCCCCTTGGCGAGTAACTGGCCGCTGTCGTCGACCAGGGCGACGTCGTGGTGGGTCGGCGCGGAGCGCGGTACTGGGATTACTCCCAGCCCGTTTCTCCACGCCGCCCTCCCGAACCGGACGTGCGAGTTGGCCCTGCATCCGGCTCTCCACAAGCCCTTGAGCAGGTGCTTTCCTCAGATCGTGCTGGGCCAGGGCGACGGAATGGTCGTCCCCCGAGGCCGGTATTGCGTAGTGAGGACCGAGCCGGGTTGAACAGGACGACGTCCCCGTCATGCGGCCACCATCCGCCACCGCAGTAGCGGCGGCGGAGCTCCTTCCACCCGGTGCCGAGGTGTTTGCGCCGAAGCCATCCAAAGACCTGGCGCCAGACGATCATGCGCAGGTATTGGAAGGACCGGGCCGACACCCCGGGACGGAAGTAGGCGGTCCAACCCCCCGCAGCACCTGGTTGAGCCGGTGCAGCAGGGCTGCCAGCGGCAGGCTGACGTTCATCCGGCAGAGCGCCTTCGTTTTGGCCTTGATGGACCGAAGTGCCTTCCTTGGCCGGGTAGTTATAGACGTACTGTCGGTCGGTTCCCCGCTTCTGGTGACGCTGGATACGCCAGCCGAGGAAGTCGAGGCCCTTGTCAATCTGCGTGATCAGTGTCTTCTCCTCCGAGAGCCGCAGGCCGACGGTGGAGAGGACTTCTGCCGCTTCTGGAAGCAGTGCCTCGGTGTGGGCTCGGGTGCCCGACACCAGAATGACGAAATCGTCCGCATACCGGATCAACCGGTAGTTGGGCAGTCCCGGGGAGCGCGCCGCGCCCGTTCCCGGTGGTGTGGGGCTCGTCGGGAACGGGCGCGGTGCCTTCAGAGGGTGGGATGGGGGTTATGGGCGGTAGTGCTTGAGGAAGAGGGAGGGTGCGGGGTCTCGTCTGTTGCCGTTGACACCGTGTCCGCCGAGGAAGCTGATGTTCTCGGCGCCGCCCCAGTCGAAGAGCGGGGTACTGCCGATGGTGAGGTGTTGGAAGGTGGCGGGGTTGGCTTCGGCGGAGCCGAACTGGAATATGCGGTTGGGGTCGATGTAGGTGGCGTAGGGCTCGTAGGGGCCGTCTTTGCTGGTCTGTTTGGTGAGGGTGTTACGGAAGAAGACGTTCTGGGGGCCACTGGATCCAGACCAGCTGATGCCCTTGGTACCGGCGGTCCAGTAGATGGGCCACCAGGTGCCCTTGTCGCCGGCTCCGCCTTCACCTCCGCAGTTGGTCTCGCACTCGCCGGAGGAGTGGTTGTAGGGCACGCGCACGGTGTTGTTCTCGAACAGGTTGTGTCGTTCCCAGCCGCCGTGGAGGTTCAGGTCGGAGTCGAAGTCGTTGCCGATGGCGACGTTGCCGGAAGCGGCCCACTGGAAGGTGAAGTGCCGCAGGTTGCGGCTGGCGTTGTAGGCGTAGACCGAGTCCCAGACGCGGGAGCCGCGCAGGTAGCCGTTGCCGCCCTTGCCCTTGTTCCAGGAACCGTCGAAGACGCTGTGTTCGACCTGGATGTTCTTGGCCACTTCGGTGACGACCGGATGCGAGCCGACCATGTCGGCGCGGACGCCGCGCATCCAGGAGTTGGCGGCCCACTTGAAGACGACACCGTGCATGGCGTACTCGGGTGCCATGTTGCCGTAGTTGTGTACTGCCTGGGACGGGCTGAACTGGTAGGTGCCGCCGGTGAGTTTGGGCAGACCGTTGATGTCCTGGGTGAAGGAGAAATCTTCGAAGCCCACGTCGGTGATCATCTTCAGTGGGGTGACCTTGCTGGTGTAGGGCTTGGCGGTCCCCACTCCCAGCGGCGGGGAGCCGTCGGACGTGGAATCGACCGGGAGATCGAACTCCAGTGGCTTGTCGATCGTGATGGTGCGGCGGGAGGAGTCGACCGAGGAGATGGTGAACACCTGCTGTCGCATGTGCAGGTTTTCCATGCGGGGATCGTCCGCCTTCACCACGTCCACTCCCTGGGACTGGTAGAACTTGAGACTGTTGGCCGCCCCGACCCACAGGTAGCCCCCCGCCTTGAAGGCGTCCATCTTCGCCTTCGTGTTCAACTGGATGACCCGGTCGCCCTGGCGGGCGGCATAGTTGGCGTCGGCCGCGGTTCCGGCCACGGTGACACCCGAGTCCCAGTGCTGATTGATCGACCCCTCGAACAGATCACGGCGGTTCTCCGGGACCTTGCTGGGGAAACCGCATCGTTCGATGTACCTTTCAGCGGGTTCCCGGGTCTGCACCCGGAACAGCCCGCGTCCCGGCCAGATCCAGCCGCCGCTACCCACCAGCGGGGTCGACACCTCAGCCGAGGCGCACGTCCACTCCATGAACTCCTGGGCCCAACGCTCATTCTTGGCCGTCAGCGTGTCGTATCGAGTGTTCTCGTCAGGACGGAAGACGACCCGTGAACCGTTCCCCGGATCCGACCCCTGTCCCCGGATCACCAGATAGGAGGCGTCCACCCCCAACTGCTTACTGACGTTGAGAACGCCCTTGGGCAGGTTGATTACCGACAGCTTGCCGGGCGAGGCGTCAGGCGTGCACTTCTCGCGGATGCGGTCGATGGCACCCTGCAGCCCCGCCGTGTCGTCGCGTCCGTCGTTGGGCTTCACGTTGAACTGCTGTTCAAGTGCGGACGGGGTGAGGTTGCAGGCCGGATCGGAGGTGTAGGAAGTCGCACTCGGCAGGTTCTCCCCGCCCCGGAATCCGGCCCGGCTCCAATCCGGGAGCCCCGCCACGGGGCCACGACGGTTGCCTTTGCTCAGGTCCGCGTTGTGGTTGACGGTGTCATCGACGGAACCGGGAGAGCTGGACGGCCTGCTGACACAGACGGAGTCCCCCGGGGAGGTACCGAGCTTTTGCAGGATCTTGGTCAAGCAGGCCGACAGGGCGAGCTGGCCGTAGTGGTTTGGGTGAATCGCCTCCTGCTGGTTCCCCTGAACCTGCCACGGCGCATCTTTGAGGTCCTCGACCAGGTAGGGGACCCACCGCACCCACTCGGCGTCCTTAGCCTTCAGCGGGGAGGCGAGCGTGTGGGACGAGTCGGCCTGCCGCGTCGTCGAACTGCACAGTTCATGCCCGGCGAAGGCTTCCTGCAGGTCCAGGAAGGAGACCTCAGCTTCGTCCGCGGCACGCTCCAGCATCGCACTGATCCGTGGCACCACGGAGGTGTGCGCCCAATCGGCGTCCGCGTCCAAGAAGGGACATCCGCCCTTCAGATACCGGCTGTAATTAGCCGGCGGGAGAGGCGCATTCTCCGGATCTCGGAAGTCACGAGCCAGTGGCAGAGGGTTCGGATAGGATTGCAGCACGATCTGATAACTGCCGTCCTCCTGACCAGCCTTCCGCAGCACGCCCTGGATAGCCTCGACTGTGTTCACAACCTTGGCCTGGACCGGGTCGAGTCTCTCGGAGAACTCCTTCTCCATGCTCCCGCGACAGCCCTTGTTGAACACGGACGGAAGGAAATAAGCCTTGACACAGTCCTGAAGAAGCTCGGAGAACTTAAGATCGTTGCCGCCAATCGACAACACGACCGTCCGTACCTTGTTCTTCTTGGCAATATCACGCAGATCATCGATCTGCGGCCGCTGCCCCTTGAAGCCCGTCGAAGTCACATTGTCCGTCGTCGCACCCGAACAAGCGATATTGAACCGCCGCTCCACCGGCACATCAGGAGTCTCCACACCCAAAATTTCAGCCGAATCCGACCGGTCGCACGCCTGCGCGCCCTTGTCATACCCGGTGTCGCCGTACACCCGCGACGGATCGTGCTCACACACGGACTCATCACCATTGCAATTCACAGTCGCCCGGTCGGTACCCCATGCCGACCCCGCCGCCGAAGTCGCAGCGTTCCCTGCCCAACGACCACCCTCACCCGAAATATAACTGTCCCCCATCGACACAATCGCAGGCGGCAAACCGCACGTACCGCTGTAATCGTGATCCGTGATCTCGAAGTAACCTCTTACCACCGCGTCGCTATGGAGAGGCCCCAAAGTTAGATGAGGGACCGTGCCGGGGTCATCCGAATGGGTCAGGATGCCAATCGCGCCAGGTTCATCCTCACGGCAATCTCCAGTGGGTTCGACGAGCAACGCACCGCCACTGGCTCCGCCGGGAATGGGACAATCGTAAGTCCAAAAGGAGTCCTCAAACCTATCGTCCGAAGGATCATCGTTAAGCTTGATCCGCTGCGTCCAGGCTTCGCACATACTTGATTTACCATCGTCGTAGTACAAACCGGTGGCTTGGAAAGGCTCGCCCGACTTGCTCACGTTGTCCGCTTTCCAGAATGGAATGCTTCCCACAGTCGCGGAGAGGAGTCGTCCTTCCTCGTTCGGTTCAGCCTCGTAAAAACCCCAGTCGGTTGCCGGGTCCGCGGGTTCTTTGGGGTTGTAGGTAGTGACGGAGCGGCTCAACGGAAAGATTCCGTAGGGGGTCTGGTCTACCGGATCACCAGGGTCCCACGCGGGAACAAATATGACGTTCGTGAATTTATCCCCGCTATCACCCAGTACGCAGTGGCCAGCGGTTTCCACGACTCCGCTTTGGCCGGGTGCGGGTGGTACCGAGAAACCGGTGCATTTCGTGTCTCCTTCGGTACCCTCGATTTGCGCGAATATCCTGCCGACCTTGTTCTGCTGCGACGTGGGTGGACGCCTGGCGACTGACGCTTTAGCAGTCTTCTTCGCGGTCGGTGCTTCGGGACGCGTGATCTTGTCGGTGGTGCGCCGGTCGAGGCTCTTGGCTTCTTTCATCCTTGCTGGGGTCCAGTAGGCTTCCAGCGCAGCAGCCTTGGACGCGTACTTGCTGACGTCCACCGTCGTCTCAACCATTTTCGGCTTCGGTGCCGGAGGAACGGCAGGGGGCAGGGCGTCAGACGCCACCGCCGTCGTGGTGAGTTCCGGCAGGCTTGTCACCTGAAGAATGACGCACGCCAGCAGCACCAAGGGCACTGACCACAGAGAGCGTCTGCCTCGTCTGAGACGATGCATGAAATTTCCTTCCGTGTATAAAAAGAGCGACTTGTCGAATGACCGAGTCGGAGCGGGAGCACCCCGTCCCCGGATCGGCCTCGGCGGGCCGCGCGTCCTCGGCGTCGATCACCACGACAGGGGCAAGGTTGAGCAGTTCGTCCCAGCACGCACGCGCCTTGGCCTGCTGGACGGCATCCCTCGCAAACAGCACACGGCTCCGGGAGTCAGGGGGGCGTACGCGGCCGCATCCGCGTTGGTCGACGGATACACCATGGCGCCCGCGCACATCCCACCGCGGTCGGCGAGGATCCAATCGACGCGGGTGCCGCAGGCGAACGCGACCCACTCCATGGGCTGTACACCCAGTCCGATCAGCCCGCCGGCACACGGCAAGCACTCGATCGGCAACCTGTCCCCAGCTCAATGAGCCCGAACCGGTGAGGCCTCGGCCGGCGGCACGGGGCAGCGGTAGGCCGCTGCGTCCGGCGTGGCCGACACCCACTCAATGAGGAGCGCCACGACACACGGTACCCAGTTCCCGTGCAAGTTCTGGCCGTCGCTCACAACGCACCGTCGACGATAACGGTCCCCGCCTCACCGACGGCAGCTCCCGTACGGCGTCCGGCGCACGAAAGTGCGGTTGTTGGTGTCATACCCGCAAGATGCGGTGCGAGCCTATGAAAGTTCGATCCGCTCACCGTTGTCGTTTGCCTGACTCGTTTTCAGCGGTGGCGCGGGCGGTGAAGTCATAGCGTTCCGCTGACGTCGCGCTACCGCGTACTGGTTGACGTTCACCAGGTAGCATCCAGCAGACAGTGGGCTTCGGCTGATCTTTTCCGCGTCCAGCGGTGGCCTGCGTTGCCTCGGCACGGCCCTGGGCCGCGTAGGGCCGGTAGGCCCAGCGTGAGGCGTCACCATCCAGCGGGATGCCGTTGCGCCGTACCCCCGGCTGATGGTGGACGGGCTGCGACCCAGCTCAGCGGCAATAGCTCTGACCGTGGCCTTCTGCCGTAACCGGTCGCTATGTGGGTCACGTCCGCGGGAGTGGTGTATCGACGGCCACTCGGTGATCTCGTTTTGAGGCTATGCGGTGAGTTGGGTGGGCAGGTCGGGCTCGTTGGTTTCTGACTCGATCGGGTGGAGGCGGGTCTTGGTGAGGAGCTCGCGGCCCATGTAGCGGCGGGCCTCGGTCCACTCGTCGTTCTGCTGGGCCAGGACCGCGCCGACGAGGCGGATGAGTGCGGTGCGGTCGGGGAAGATGCCGACGGCGTCGGTGCGGCGGCGGATTTCCTTGTTCAGCCGCTCCTGCGGGTTGATGCCCCTATGGTCTGTCAAATCGCTGCCGGTCCAGCTGCGTTGCGTGGGACGGTTGATTGAAGGTGGTGGTAGATCTCGCGAGCGATGTAGCGCTTGAGCTTGAGGCAGCGGATTATCTCGCGGCGGCTCCTGCCGTCACGAGTGCGACGTTCGAGGTAGGCCTGGGTGCGTGGGTCCCATCGAAGGCGGCTTTGCGTGATCCGATAGAGCGCTGCGTTGGCCTGTCGGTCGCCTCCGCGATTGAGTCGCCGGCGGTGGGTCTTCCCCGAGGACCTCTCGACCGGGCTGACGCCGCAGAGAGCTGCGAATGATGCCTCGCTGGAGAAACGTTCCGGGTTGTCGCCTGCGGCCACCAGCAGGGCAGCCGCACTGTCCGGTCCGACCCCCTTGATCTCCAGCAGCTTTGGCGTGTGCGATTGGAGCGTGGCGGTCATGCGTCCAGTGAGATCGCGGACCTCAGCGGTGAGGTTCTGGATTCGGCGGCTCAGGAGCCGCAGGGTGTAGACGATGGCTCCCGAGGATGGCGAATCCTTCAGGTCGGCGCAGGCGGCGATGAGCCTGGGGTTGCGAAGCGGCGATAACCGCTCGCGCAGTTCGCTGGGGGCGGTGACGAGGACGGCCTTGAGCTGGTTGATCGTCTGGGTGCGTGCCTTGACTGCGGGATCCTTGGCGATCTTGTAGGCACGCAGGTCCTCCGCGGGGCCGTCCGCAGACTTGGGGATCGCCGTCGCCCGACCGCTGAGAACAGACTGGTTGTGCGCTTCTATGGCTGTCCGTACCGGACTGTCGAAGTCCACCATCGGACGAATCTGGAAGCGGTTCGACCTCAAGCCGCACCTGCAGGATGCCTTCAAGCTTTCCACCGACCCGCAGTTGGGTCTGGTGCAGGTTTGGGTGACAGGTTGACCTGCCCCACCTCTCAGGTTCCAGTTCTGCTGGCTAACTGACGGCCTTCACGAAAGGCTGCCGGACATGCCCCGCGCCTACCCCACTGAGTTCCACGCCCGCGCCATCGCGTTGGTGCGGGCAGGAAAAGAACAGAAGCAGACCGCCGTTGACCTCGGCATCCATCCGGTCACGTTGTCGAAGTGGTTGCGCCAGGACGACATCGACAACGACCGGCGCCCCGGCAGGGTCTCGGCGGAGTCCGCAGAGCTGCGCGCAGCGCGGCGACGAATCCGCGAGCTGGAAACCGAGCTCGAGATCGTCCGCAAGGCCGCGAAGTTCCTCGGCGAGGACAAGCCGGCCCCAAAAGGCTCTACCCGGTGATCGACCGTCTCGTCGATGCCGGGGCACCGGTCGACCGATGCTGCCGGATCCTCGGGGTTGCCCGGCAGAACTACTACAAACACAAGCGCGCCCCGACCACACCGCGACAGCTGCGACGGGAGTGGCTGACCGGGCTGATCCGGGAGGTCCACGTCGCCTCACGCGGCACCTACGGCTACCGTCGCGTCCACGCCGAGCTCACCCTGGGCATGGGCATCCAGGTGTGCTCGAGGACCGTGTCGGTGCTGATGACACAGGCCGGGATCTACGGACTGCCCGGACCGGTGCGGATCAGGCGCCTTCGGGGTGTCGTCACCGCCGATGACCTGGTCAACCGGAAATTCCATCGGCTGCGACCCAACGAGCTGTGGGTCACCGACATCACGCAACACCGAACGAGAGAAGGATGGGTGTACTGTGCGGCGGTCCTGGACGCGTTCAGTCGCAAGATCGTGGGCTGGTCAATCGACTCCAGACAGGACTCCGCCCTCGTGGTCAACGCGTTAGGCATGGCCCTGCGCAACCGGCGCCCCGAACCAGGCGCGATAGTGCACGCCGATCACGGCACCCAGTTCACCTCGTGGGTCTTCGGGGAAAGGATCCGCTCCGCCGGGCTCCTGCCATCGTTCGGCACGGTCGGAGACGGCCTGGACAACGCGATGATGGAGTCGTTCTGGTCCTCGATGCAGATCGAGCTGCTGAACCGCAAACGGCGGGAGACCCGGGTCGAGTTGGCGAACGCGATCTTCGAGTACATCGAGGTCTTCCACAACCGACAGCGACGCCACTCAGCACTGGGCTACCGCACCCCGATCGAGTACGAACTACTCTCCGAACAAGACACCATCCCCGCCGCCGGTTAGCCAACGCAGCTGGAACCCAAACCGTGGGGCAGGTCAAGATGTCATCTGATCGTGCAGCAGACCCGTATCTGGACCTTAACCCGGCCCGCCCAACCCACGACCAAGGTAGGACCGCATAGCCTCAAAACCAAGTCACCGAGTGGCCGTCCATATACCACCACACACGCGGACCTCCCGTACCACCGCCGGCTTCAACCCGTGGCTCGAATGTGTTGAGCAGCGCTTGCCGCTTTGGGCGGTGATGCTCCGGTTCAGGATGCCGCACCAGGCCCGAAGGTCGGACATTTGGGATCAAAAGGGCCTGAGGTTATTATTAATGAATGGGTAAAAAACATGGGGTGGTTGGAGTGCCGCAGGACTCCGAACTGCTGCACGCAGCACAGGCGGGCGATGCCAGTTGTCTAGGCCTGCTCCTTGCCAGACATCGAGCAGGTATGCATGCTGTCGCGCTGGCTTTGCTCGGTCACAGCCAGGATGCCGAAGACGCTGTGCAGGAGGCGGTGCTCATTGCGGTTCGCCGGATAGGCGACATTAGGGATCCGGACGCGGTCGGTGCGTGGCTACGGATGGTGGTGCGCAATGTGTGCCGGGCCCAGCTGCGCAAGATGTCGGCCATTCCCATGCCCGAAGTAAGCGAACCCTTTGAGGCGGACCGGTCAAACCCAACACCGCCGGACCCGGCGGAGGTTCTCGACCAGCATGCGTTGCGGGACTGGGTCTGGAGCGCGCTGGAGGGCTTGTCCCCCACTCTGCGGCTGGTAACGATCTTGCGTTACTTCACCGACGTCACATCGTACGAAGACATCGCGGCACTCTGCGCCACACCGGTCGGCACCGTGCGCAGCAGACTCAACCAGGCACGCACCAAGCTGGTCAATGCCCTGCTGAACTCGGCCGAGCAGGTGCACGACGACGTTGCAACCCTGCACGCAAGGCACCGCAGACTCGCCAAGGAGACCATAGAATCCGGGTATCGCGGTGAACTTACCTCGGTATTGTCTGACTGGTGGTCACCGCAGGCGGATGTAATCTTGCCGACGGGCAAACGCACGGGCATCGATCACCTACCCCCCGCGTTTGATCGTGATGTGTCCGCCGGCGTACGGCACAAGCTGCTGAACGTGGTGGCCAGCCGCGAGGTCGTCATCTGGGAGATTGCTCTGCTCAACCCGCCGGAGAACCCCTTCCACTGCCCGCCCGACGCCGTGTTGGCGCACTTCATGAATCAGGGCCGTATCAGCAAGACGCGCTTTCACTACCGGGCCCGCCGCTGAAACGAGTCCGGCAGGCAAACGGTGAGCGAACGACCTCAAGTTTCCCATGATCTTAGACACGCTGTCGTTACGCCGCGAGGGCCCAATCCTGCTAGGCCGCGCATCGAAAGTGGATCTTGAACTGTGAATGATCACGGTTCATGGGTCGGGGAGATCTCACGGACGAGCAGTGGGCAACGCTGGAGCCGTTGTTGCCGAAGGGGACGAAGGCGGGGCGGCCGCCAGTCTGGTCTCGACGGCAGTTGATCGACGGCATACGGTTCCGGGTCCGGACCGGTGTGCCATGGCGAGATGTGCCCGACGAGTACGGGCCGTGGGGTCGGGTCTTGAAGTTCCCTCACGACCTTGGACACTCGTTTCTTACGCTGCCAGGGAGTGACCTCGCTGGTGTCGCTGCCGGATCTCGAGCGGCGTGAGGTAGCCCCACTGAGGGTGCTTTCGTAGTCGCCGGCGGTTGTAGAAGGTCTCGACGTAGGTGAAGATCGCCGCTCGGGCGGTGGTCCGGTCCGGCCAGACGCGGAGGCCGATCTCTTCCTTGAGGACGGCGAAGAAGCTCTCAGCTGCGGCGTTGTCGTAGCAGGATCCGGTGCGGCCCATGCTCTGCCGCAGGCCCAACTCACTTATCGCGCAACGGAGTTCTTCAGAGGTGTATTCGCTGCCGCGGTCCGAGTGGGCGATGCAGCCGGGCTGGAGGTCGCCCCGGCCGGCGGCCATGGTGAGCGCGTCGACGACCAGTGAGGCCCGGTGATGGTTGGCCATCGCGTATCTGACGATCTCACGGGTTGCCAGGTCCAGCCAGGTCGCCAGATAGAGCCAGCCCTGCTCGGTGGGGATGAAGGTGATGTCGCCGACCAGCTTCACTCCGGGAACCGGTGCGGTGAAGTCCCGGCCGACCAGGTCAGGGGCGGGCACCGCCCGTTTGGCGGGACGGGTGAGCGATCGGCGCCTGCGGCGCGTGACGCCGGTGATGCCGCGCTCACGCATGATCCGCTCCACCCGTTTGCGGTTCACGTGGCGGCCGAGCCGGGTCAGTTCGGCGTGGATGCGCGGGACGCCGTAGGTGTGCTTGGAGGCGACGTGCAGCACGGTGATCTCGTGGGCCAGGACGTCGTCGGCCTCCTGGCGGCGTCGGCGGGCAGCCTCGCCCTTGGCCCAGGCGTAGAAGGAAGAACGGGCGACCTTCAGCAGCCGGCACAGGAGAGCGACGTTGAAGGTGGTCTTCTCCGCCTCGATGAACCGGTAGACGTCGGTCATCGATCGCTCTCCTTCGCAAAGAAGACCGCCGCTTTTCGCAGGACCTCGATGGTCTTGGCCTGCTCAGCGGTCTGCTTGCGCAGCCGCTTGAGCTCCTCGCGCTCGGCCGAGGTCAACTCGCTCGGCCGGCTCTGGCCCCGGTCGGGCTTGGCCTGCTTCACCCAGCCCCGCAGACCCTCCGCACTCACGCCGAGGTCACGGGCGACCTCGGTGACCGTCTTGTCGGAGGCCAGCGCCAACTCGACGGCGTCACGCTTGAACTCCTCCGTGTACCGCTTGCTGCGGTTGCTCTTGCTCAACCTGAACTACTTCCCCTGGGACCCATCCGTCCCAGTGTCCACGTGTCCAGGTCAACGGGGGAGCTTCAAGTGCGCGCAGCGCGATGGCCCTGGCCAGCTCTGGTTTGGTGGCGAAGACCCGTTCATCGGGGATCTTGGCGGCGCGGCAGCGTTCACGGTCGTCCGTCCAGGACTTGGGCAGATACAACTCGCGGTCCACCAAAGCCCGGCCGCGGGTGGTGGCGTAGGCGGCGAAGACGCCGATCTGGCAGTTCTCGGTGTGGCCGGGGGTGCCGGAGTACTGGCGCTGCACGCCTGCGGAAGTGGTGCCTTTCTTGACGAAACCGGTGTCGTCAAGGATAAGCACCCCACCGTCTTCGCCGAGCTGGTCGGCGATGTATGCCTGCAGGTCGTCGCGGACGTCGTCGGCGTTCCAGGTGGCCCGGTTGAGTAGCCGTTGCAGGCCGTCGGGGGTGCGGTGGCCTGCGTGTTCAGCCAGTTGCCAGCCATTTTTGCGGCCGACCGGGCCGAGCAGGGCGCGGACGTAGTCACGCATGCGGCGTCGCAGGTCGGCGCGGCCGAAACGGTGGCCGATGCGCAGGAAGAGGTCGTTGAGTTCACGGTCCCAGGTCGCGTCGGCAAGGTCGTCGATCACGCAGGGAGGCTGCCCCCATCACCGCGCAGACAGTTCCCGATGTCATTCGATGGAGGGGCGGTCCGGCAAGACCGCCCCTGACATGCCATCATCCAACTACACTCCCCACGATGCCTCTGACCAGACCAGATAGCGAAACGCTGCTGGAGTACTAGCTCCCGTGATCGTCGAGGAGGTCGTCGTGGCCGTCGATTCCGTGATGTTCTCGGCGCGAAGCTCGACCCGGCAGGCGGCCCGCCCCGGGTGCCACGTGGTCTCGGACCAGGTGCACAATAGAAACCGGCGGCCCCTGGCCGAGGCGCGCGGACGAGTCGACACCGGTGCCGTGTGGACGATCCTTGGAGGCGCGGTCGGCGTTCCTCCTCGTCTGCGGCCCCAAAGAGCCCTCGGACAGGGCGTCACATGACGCGCGTCAGGTTCATACCAGGTGCGAGTGTGCAGAAGTTGGTCGCCTCAGACCCGGCAATCTTCAACTGAGCTGGCACGTGGATGAGGTCGGACCGGGGGTTGAGGTCGATCGAGATAATTCTTTCCGTTTCATCCTGCAGGGTTTGCACATCGTTACCAGCGTTGTCTCGCCAGCGCACTACACCCTCGTAGTTCACCGCCCACAGGGCCTTCTCAGGCTCCCCCAGTGCCGCACCGATAACCAAAGACCGAGAACCCGGACCACCTTTTTCCGTACTCCTCAACAATTCTTCCAACTCCTTTACGCCCTCGGGCCCCATGTTCTCCCACGTACGCCACGCCAATGTAACGCGTTCTCGAATGCCGAGTGGACGCCCCGGAGTTTGCAGTGCCATTGCGGGTGGCCGCGCCAAGACGGAGGACGTGACGTTTTGGTTTGGTTCTGTACTGCCGTTCGTCCAGGTGGCGAGAACTTTCGCAACCCGTTCCCATTCTGGGGTCCCTTCGTTCAGCGTGGCCAGCCGGCGGCGTAGTGCATCCTGCGAGAGTGCGTCGGCCTTGGGGATGCTCACCTCTGCCCGCTGCACCCGGTAATTGGTGTACGGGTATCCGCTGTACATGCCGGGTTGTGAAGTCTGGGGTGCCTGGTTCCAGGTGTATGGCTGCTGTGCCGACCAGGTGGCGGGCGGCATTGCGCCTGTGTTGACTTGTGTTCCGAGCATGCCCAGGGCCTGCGACGCGGGCATGGAGGCGAAAGCTTGCTGAGGCGTGAAGGCGGGCGGCATTGCGCCTGTGTTGACTTGTGTTCCGAGCATGCCCAGGGCCTGCGACGCGGACATGGGGGCAACGGTCGGCTGGACGGTGGATGTGTGGTGCCAAGCCGGAGCCTGTGCTGTAGGCATCTGAGTCGGGGCGTTCGGTCCGGTCACATCAGAGAGGGGATGAGCGGGTTCCACCTCTTCCATCGATATGAAGTGCTGGTCGCCCTTCTTGGTGTTCTTGGTGACGTGGAACTTTACACCGGGAGGGAAGGTAACCTCTGTTTCGACGTCCTGATACTCCGAGAGCATGTCAATGCGTCGCCCTGTTTTGGACTTGATGGTAAATATAATGTTGCCTGGGCGAACTATCTGGGCGACGTCGGTACTGACAAAAGACTTTTCTTCGATTATAGTGCCGACTTTGTAGCGGGCGACGACCTGTTTAAGATCGGAGCGCGTGTAGATTTCTATCGCACGGGTCACCGTGCCGACGTGCACGGGTAGTCTATTCAGGCCGGATACAACGCCCCGGATGTGCGCATCATAGCGCCGGAGTTCTTCTGCGTTCTGTTCTCTAAGCGCCTTGTTGACTATGTCGAAGAACGCATTTCCGGTGTATCCTAGGATGGCCACCAGATCCTCTTCCGGAATGTCCCGCAAAACATGGTTCGTGGTTGCAAGTCGCTGTGCAGCGGACTGATATCGTTCGTAGGACCTGAACGCCCGGACGAAGCGCGAGCGATCCTCGGCACTTGATTGGAAACCCGGGTTCCCGTAATAGCCGGTTGTAGAGATCCGGCTCTGGTCGGCCGTGGCGCCAGCCGATTCCCTTTCCGGCAGTGCAATGTCTGCGCGATTAGCCAGATCCGCACGGCGTGATTTGAGTATGTTCTTGAGTCCTTGACTTGCGGCCGCGTCGAAGTCAAGGGCGTCGACTGCGACGTCTATCGCCTCCGGCCTCACAGAGACAATGCGCCGGACGGAATCCTTCAGCCTCTTCGAGCTAATGTCGGCGAACAGGCGAGCCGACTGTCGATTTATTCTCTCGTTTCTCAGGCTGTCCCATTCATTTGCCTGCGGACTGAGCAAGGAACCTTTTGGTTCGCCATTGGCCCGGAACAGAAGCGCCCCACCGGTGTCAATCCGCACGGGAATTCCGGACTCCGAGCTGACGATGTTGTCGAACGCCGTACCGGCGACGTCCCAGTTCGCTACCCAGACATCAACGGCGAAGCCGTCCTGAACAGTTTTCCTGTAGTTGGAGTCGTTCCGCAGGCGCTGTTCGAGATCCGACTGTGCGTTGGCGATGATGCGTGAGGCGGTGCCAGGTCTTCCGTTGTACATCACCAACTTCAGCTCGGGCACGTCCACGCCGGCGAGCATGTAGAGGTCAGCAGCCAACACCTCATTGCGGGCGTGGTCCGGCGTAGGTGCCAGCTTGACATAGAATGTCTGCCCATATTGATCGATGTAGGTGCCACCGGGATTCGATCCCAACTGCCCGCCGACTCTCCTCCAATGGGTGGCTTCAATCCATTCGTGCGGGGCAGTACGCAAGGATGAAGAGCCGGTTGCCGAGATTGTCGAAGGACTTGAATAAATGTCGCGGCTTGTCGATTTCTCCTTCTTCTTGAACAAGTTGAAAAATGGACTGCCAGCCGGCACATGGAATCCGTCGGTGTGCTGCGTCTGCAATGCTCGACGAAGCCACTCCGAGATGAGAAGTGCATTCCGGAACCGCGTCTCGTCTTCGTCTTGGCGATCCAGGTACAGCTGATGTGCGACGATCAGCTGGATATTGGCCAGCGTCTCCTTCTCGTGCAGCTCCTGAGCAGAGAGGTCATCGCGCAGGGCGGGCGTTCGGTGGCGGCCGTCCATCAGATGGCGAGCGCTCGTCTGGTAAACCGCGAAGTCGGCAGGACGGTTCTTCTCGAGGTGCCGCGTGGCCCTGTCGAGAAGTTGGCTGATCACCACTTCGTTCGCCGCGGCGTTGCGCTCGTCCCATTCTTCGGACGGTATGGCGGTGTGCCGCGGCACCGACACCACCGTGCCGTCGTGGTGGAGGTGGACGTCACCATCTGCGCTGAGAAAGCCAAGAGCGCGAGAGGCAAAACCGGACACCTGCGATCCGGGTTCGGTCAGCTCGACCAGTAGCTGTTCCAGGGACGACAGGCGCGTCTCGTCCTGGTAAGGCGCTTCCGCAGTGTCGGCAGCAGCTTTGTAGTGTTCGATCAGGATTCTGAACTTCTTCAGCTGCTCAGGCTCCCGCTTGACTGCACGAACGACATCCCGTGGCAAATCGTCGAAACACACCAATACTTTGGGAATATCAGGCATTCTCAGTACACCCCATCTTGCTGGCCTGTGCCTCGGCACCCGACCTGTCGGCCTTCTCGCATGCGCACCGCAACGCCGCAGTACGTGCGTCGATCCTGCCGTACCCTGCGCGGGTCGCCGCCGCGTCCCCCGGGTGGCAACAGGAACGATCCTAGTTACTGACTTCGGCGTCGTAGGGGTCAGTCCGGTCTGTCGAGAGTGAGGCCCGTCCCGGCGAGGAATCCGTCAAGGATGGCGCGCCGGTACTGCAGTGCCTTGAGCCGTCTGCGGAGCAGAGTCTCGAGGTTGCTGAGGGTGCGGGCGGCCAGGTTGGCCAGGCTCCGTTTGATGTGTGCCCACATGCCCTCGACCAGATTCAGCTTGGGCGCGTATCCGGGCAGCAGCACCACCGTCAGCCACTCGCGCTCCGCCACGAGCACCTGCATCGCCTTGGAGATGTGAGTGTTCAGCCGGTCCCACACCACGATCAGCGGGGCTTTGAGCAGGTAGTGGGCGCCATCCAGCAGGCGGATGTAGTCGCTCTCGCCCAGCGAGCGGCGCTCGTCCTTGCGGCCGGTGTGCCGGCGTAGCCGGTAGCACAGGCGGGCGGGAAGGCCTGGCTTGAAGCACAGCAGCCCGGCCACCGGCACGCGGCCACGGCTGCGCCCGGGAACGCGCACCGTCGGGGTGATCCCACGCCGGCCCCAAGTGCGGCCCTTGGGCGGCCGGCCGGTCACGCCTGCTTCGTCCTCGAAGCAGATGAACGCGCCGGTCGCCGCCCGGAAGGTTTTACCTCCTGCCAGGTCACCTCCCGCCATGCGGCGATCGCGTCCTCGTCGCGCTCGGCGGCGGGCCGGGCAGGCATCTGCACGCTGTAGCCCATCCGGTGCAGCAGCCGGGTCACCCCGGAGACGCTGTAGGAGATGTGGAACCTCCGCCCGATCAGTGTGCGCACCCGGGCGGCGGTCCACACCTGGTCGTCCGTCCAGCCGTGTGCGGCCGGTCCTTCGTCCAGCCGGGCGGCGAGTCTGGCCTGACGGTGGGGGCCGAGCCGGCAGTCGTAGCCCGGGGCCCCTTTGGACCGCAGGGCTTCCCGTCCGCCTGCCTTCAGGCACCGCGCCACTGGTAGACGGACTTCTCGCTCACCCGTAACTCCCGGGCGATGCAAGGGACTTTCACACGCTCCTCGAAGAGGTCGACGGCCTGCATCCTCATCTCTTCGCGGCGCTTGCGCTCCTCGGCGGTCAGCCCGCCCCATCTGCGTACCGCATACCTCCGGGGTACCAGCCAAAGCGGACGCCGTCACCAGGCCCGATGAAGACCCAGACCCTACGACGACGAAGCCAGTAACCGGCGGCGGGGATGGTGTCTTGTTCGGAGAGTAGTTCGTACTCGATCGGGGTGCGGTAGCCCAGTGCTGAGTGGCGTCGCTGTCGGTTGTGGAAGACCTCGATGTACTCGAAGATCGCGTTCGCCAACTCGACCCGGGTCTCCCGCCGTTTGCGGTTCAGCAGCTCGATCTGCATCGAGGACCAGAACGACTCCATCATCGCGTTGTCCAGGCCGTCTCCGACCGTGCCGAACGATGGCAGGAGCCCGGCGGAGCGGATCCTTTCCCCGAAGACCCACGAGGTGAACTGGGTGCCGTGATCGGCGTGCACTATCGCGCCTGGTTCGGGGCGCCGGTTGCGCAGGGCCATGCCTAACGCGTTGACCACGAGGGCGGAGTCCTGTCTGGAGTCGATTGACCAGCCCACGATCTTGCGACTGAACGCGTCCAGGACCGCCGCACAGTACACCCATCCTTCTCTCGTTCGGTGTTGCGTGATGTCGGTGACCCACAGCTCGTTGGGTCGCAGCCGATGGAATTTCCGGTTGACCAGGTCATCGGCGGTGACGACACCCCGAAGGCGCCTGATCCGCACCGGTCCGGGCAGTCCGTAGATCCCGGCCTGTGTCATCAGCACCGACACGGTCCTCGAGCACACCTGGATGCCCATGCCCAGGGTGAGCTCGGCGTGGACGCGACGGTAGCCGTAGGTGCCGCGTGAGGCGACGTGGACCTCCCGGATCAGCCCGGTCAGCCACTCCCGTCGCAGCTGTCGCGGTGTGGTCGGGGCGCGCTTGTGTTTGTAGTAGTTCTGCCGGGCAACCCCGAGGATCCGGCAGCATCGGTCGACCGGTGCCCCGGCATCGACGAGACGGTCGATCACCGGGTAGAGCCTTTTGGGGCCGGCTTGTCCTCGCCGAGGAACTTCGCGGCCTTGCGGACGATCTCGAGCTCGGTTTCCAGCTCGCGGATTCGTCGCCGCGCTGCGCGCAGCTCTGCGGACTCCGCCGAGACCCTGCCGGGGCGCCGGTCGTTGTCGATGTCGTCCTGGCGCAACCACTTCGACAACGTGACCGGATGGATGCCGAGGTCAACGGCGGTCTGCTTCTGTTCTTTTCCTGCCCGCACCAACGCGATGGCGCGGGCGTGGAACTCAGTGGGGTAGGCGCGGGGCATGTCCGGCAGCCTTTCGTGAAGGCCGTCAGTTAGCCAGCAGAACTGGAACCTGAGAGGTGGGGCAGGTCAGGTCCGGTCACGCGGCCTGGAGGGCCGGTGTGGTCGTGACGGTCTCAAATTCGACGGGGGTCAGCCGGCCGAGCGAGGCTCGTCTGCGGCGCCGGTGATAGGTCCTCTCGATCCAGGTCACCATCGCGATCCGCAGTTCCTCGCAGGTGGCCCACGCCCGACGATCGAGGACGTTCTTCTGCAGCAGGCTGAAGAAGGACTCCATGGCCGCGTTGTCTCCTGCCGCCCCGACCCTCCCCATCGAGCCGACGATCCGGTGCCGATCGAGCGCCCGGACGAACTTTCGTGACCGAAACTGCGATCCGCGATCGCTGTGCACGATGCACCCGGCGACGTGTCCACGCCGGGCAACAGCGTTGTTCAGGGCTGTGACGGCCAGGCGGGACTTCATTCGCGTGTCGATCGAGTAGCCGACGATCCGGTTACTGAAGACGTCCTTGACCGCACAGAGATACAACTTGCCTTCGTGGGTGGTGTGTTCGGTGATATCGGTGAGCCACAGCCGGTTCGGGCCGGTCGCGGTGAAGTCACGGCGGACGAGGTCGTCGTGAACCGGCGGGCCGGCCTTCTTGCCCCTGCCGCGTTTCCTGCCGAACACGCTCCACCAGCTGTTGTCCCGGCAGATCCGCCACGCGGTCCGGTCGGCCATGCCGGATCCCGCGCTGCGGGCTTCGTCGGCCAGGAACCGGTAGCCGAACTCCGGATCCTCACGGTGAGCGTCGAACAACGCGTTCGCACGTGTGGCCTGCTCGAACTCGGCATCGGTCACCGGCCGCTCGAGCCAGCGGTAGTAGGGCTGGCGGGCAAGTTTCAGGACCCTGCACGTGACCGTGACAGGGATTCCACCCGTGGCCAGCTCTTTCACGAGCGGGTAGATCCTTTTCCCGGCAGATGCGCCTGCGACAGGTAGGCCGCGGCCCGGCGCAGGACCTCGTTCTCCTGCTCCAGCAACTTGATCCGCCGACGCGCTTCCCGTAGTTCCGCGTTGTCCTGGCTGGTCGTCCCAGGCTTTGTCCCGTCATCGATGTCCGCGTAATGCATCCGCTTCCACAGCGTCATCGCGTGCACTCCGAAGTCGGCGGCACCTGCTCGACCGTCATGGAACTCTCCTCAAGAAGGGCACCACCTCGGCCGGCGTGCAACGCCAGTACTCCGGCACCGCCGGCCGCACCGAAAACTGCCAGATCGGGGTGTCTGTCGCCTACGCCACCACACGCGGACGTGCCCTGGTGGACCGGGAGTTGTATCTGCCCAAGTTGTGGACTGACGACGGCGACCGCTGCCTCGCCGCCCACAATCCTGACGAGCGGGCCCTCGCCACCAAACCTGACCTGGCCAAGGCCATGGTGCTGCGGGCAATCGCCAAACCGCCCAGTCCTTCCAGGCCGCCATCACACTCGCGTCACTCCTGATGTGGGCGTGACGTTTGACGACACGCTCTAGCTTGACTCTGACGCTTCTATAGATCGTCAAGCTGTTGTAGACGGGCCGGGTGTGCCGCTGAAGGCGCTGGTCAGGTGGTGGTAGACCTCGCGCGCGACGAAGCGCTTGAGGCATCTGAAGATGTCCTTCGTCTTGAGTCCTTCGAGGGTGCGTCGTGCCACGTAGTCGCGGGGATCTTGGAGTTGCCGAGTCAGGTGCCCAGGGTGCGCCAGGAATTTGGCCGAGGGATCTCGCGTGTCGGCGACGGCTGAAAAGTGGACCAGTAGCGGACGCTTGGGTTCTAACGCTTGTCGCAACATTCCTTGATCATTGTGGAGTGTTGATGGCGAGGCGGGGACGCAAGCGCAGGCTGGAGCTCGAGGCCGAGTACTGGCGCCCTCTGGCGGCCGGGGTGGGCAGCGGTGGGTGAGGAGGTCGAGTAGGGGCCGAGTTCCAGGAGCCGGACGGCGTCATCGCCGGTGGCGAGCATCCTGGTCTTGGGCTTGGTGGGGTTCTTGCCCAGGCGGACCGGGCGTCCGTAGCGGCGCCCCCAGTCCTCGTCGACCAGTCCGTCCAGCAGGTGCGGGGCAGTGCCGGCCACTTCCTCCAGCGCGGCGCGGACCGCCTCGGTGACCATCTCAGCCGGGTCAGGTCACGGACCGCGGCCAGGACGTGGGTGGAGTCGGTGCGCTGTGTGGTGCGCTCCCGCACCAGACCGGCCTCCTTGAGGCGGGCCAACGCGAGGTCGAGGAGACGGTCGGCGCGGTTGCCCTCGGTGAGACGGTCTCGGAAGTCGGCCAGCACACTGTGGTGGAAGCCGGGTCGTCCAGCTCCATGGCCATGGCGTACTTGAAGTCGATGCGGCAGCGCACCGCCTCGGCGGCCTGCCGGTCCGACAGACCGAGCACGAACTGCAGCACACAGACGGTGGCCAGTTGGGCAGGCGAAAGCCCCGGACGCCCATCCCGCGGATACCAATCGGCAAAGTCCTCGTCCCGCCATAGCCCGTCCAGGCGGTCTCTCACCCACATCGCTGCCGTACCACCCGGGTTGCTCGCCCGCGCGATCTGCGCGGTCAGAAGCGGGACTTGCTCACGAGAACGAGGACGGAGCGACACGGACACCTCGGCAACTGCATGGGCTTTTAGAACACTCCGAGCATGCCAACCGATTACCCCGGCGCACCGGGCAACTCCAAGATCCCCGCCTTCAGCGGCACACCCGGTCCGTCTACAACAACTTGACGATCTATAGAAGCTTCAGAGTCAAGCTAGGACTCCGCCCAGGTCCGCAGCGGCGACCTGCCCCACACAATGGCGACTCTCCGCAACCTCGCGATCATTGTGTTCCGCCAAGCCGGCCACACCAACATTGCTGCCGACTGCCGCCGCGCTGCCCGCGACCCCCAACAGCCTCTCAAAGCTTTCGGAATCGTGTGATAAACCGGACAGATCGGCTACGCGTAAAGCCCCTGGATCAAGGGGGGCTCCAATCAGGCAAGCATCGGGCGGTTTTAGGCAACCCATTTTCGCTCCACACTGGTTGAATTACTGCTCGTCATTGCCCATCAAAGCAGGCTAGTTTGCTTGAGTGGGCAACCTCGTCTGCGGATCTAATCCGTTCGAGGTGTCACAGATCGACCTTGGATAACAGAAGGGACTGCTGTGAAGCGAACAAGAATTCGCGCACTCAATCTGGTGATTGCGGCGGCTGTCACAAGTCTTGCCCTCATGACGCAACCCGCCTCTGCGAGCGCCGATAATGTGAGTGTCACCTCTGCGAGCGCCGGTGATGCGAGTGTCACCTCTGCGAGCGCCAACGAGGGGGGATTGTCAGCAACGGAAGACGATGTCTCTGCGCTAGGTTGCACCAGGGCATGGAGTTTTGAAGGCGCCCAAATCCAGATCGACAATTGTCCGGGCAATGGGGCGCCGAGTTGGGCCTGGCTTCTCGGTAGTGCCGATGTTGGCTTGGCACTTCCGAGTTCCCCTGACGTCTACACCGAACTCACAGTGGGTCTTGCGAACGGTGCGTCGCATACTGTCAGGGCGAGGCCCTCTCAGGCCGTCACTGCGGGTTGGGAATCCCGCGTCACGGGCTTTAAAGTATGTAGATATTACATGGGCGCCGCGTTCCCCTCGCCCTATCAGCTTTGGCATTGCACGGCGTGGGTGTCGATCTAACATTCCGAGCCCTGGGCCTATGTCACGTTACGAGAGTTGCTGACGCGGTGGAGCAGGGTGGCACCCGTTGATGGGTGGACGGCGGGGTCTCTGGTACATGGATCACCATCGAAGAGAGCTCTGAAACTGGAGGCCTCGTCGTATCCATTCACTCGACGCTCTTGCGTACGAGGGGTAACGGATGCGACCTAGTACTCCAGCAGCGTTTCGCTATCTGGTCTGGTCAGAGGCATCGTGGGGAGTGTAGTTGGATGATGGCATGTCAGGGGCGGTCTTGCCGGACCGCCCCTCCATCGAATGACATCGGGAACTGTCTGCGCGGTGATGGGGGCAGCCTCCCTGCGTGATCGACGACCTTGCCGACGCGACCTGGGACCGTGAACTCAACGACCTCTTCCTGCGCATCGGCCACCGTTTCGGCCGCGCCGACCTGCGACGCCGCATGCGTGACTACGTCCGCGCCCTGCTCGGCCCGGTCGGCCGCAAAAATGGCTGGCAACTGGCTGAACACGCAGGCCACCGCACCCCCGACGGCCTGCAACGGCTACTCAACCGGGCCACCTGGAACGCCGACGACGTCCGCGACGACCTGCAGGCATACATCGCCGACCAGCTCGGCGAAGACGGTGGGGTGCTTATCCTTGACGACACCGGTTTCGTCAAGAAAGGCACCACTTCCGCAGGCGTGCAGCGCCAGTACTCCGGCACCCCCGGCCACACCGAGAACTGCCAGATCGGCGTCTTCGCCGCCTACGCCACCACCCGCGGCCGGGCTTTGGTGGACCGCGAGTTGTATCTGCCCAAGTCCTGGACGGACGACCGTGAACGCTGCCGCGCCGCCAAGATCCCCGATGAACGGGTCTTCGCCACCAAACCAGAGCTGGCCAGGGCCATCGCGCTGCGCGCACTTGAAGCTCCCCCGTTGACCTGGACACGTGGACACTGGGACGGATGGGTCCCAGGGGAAGTAGTTCAGGTTGAGCAAGAGCAACCGCAGCAAGCGGTACACGGAGGAGTTCAAGCGTGACGCCGTCGAGTTGGCGCTGGCCTCCGACAAGACGGTCACCGAGGTCGCCCGTGACCTCGGCGTGAGTGCGGAGGGTCTGCGGGGCTGGGTGAAGCAGGCCAAGCCCGACCGGGGCCAGAGCCGGCCGAGCGAGTTGACCTCGGCCGAGCGCGAGGAGCTCAAGCGGCTGCGCAAGCAGACCGCTGAGCAGGCCAAGACCATCGAGGTCCTGCGAAAAGCGGCGGTCTTCTTTGCGAAGGAGAGCGATCGATGACCGACGTCTACCGGTTCATCGAGGCGGAGAAGACCACCTTCAACGTCGCTCTCCTGTGCCGGCTGCTGAAGGTCGCCCGTTCTTCCTTCTACGCCTGGGCCAAGGGCGAGGCTGCCCGCCGACGCCGCCAGGAGGCCGACGACGTCCTGGCCCACGAGATCCCCGTGCTGCACATCGCCTCCAAGCACACCTACGGCGTCCCGCGCATCCACGCCGAACTGACCCGGCTCGGCCGCCACGTGAACCGCAAACGGGTGGAGCGGATCATGCGTGAGCGCGGCATCACCGGCGTCACGCGCCGCAGGCGCCGAACGCTCACCCGTCCCGCCAAACGGGCGATGCCCGCCCCTGACCTGGTCGGCCGGGACTTCACCGCACCGGCTCCCGGAGTGAAGCTGGTCGGCGACATCACCTTCATCCCCACCGAGCAGGGCTGGCTCTATCTGGCGACCTGGCTGGACCTGGCAACCCGTGAGATCGTCGGATACGCGATGGCCAACCATCACCGGGCCTCACTGGTCGTCGACGCGCTCACCATGGCCGCCGGCCGGGGCGACCTCCAGCCCGGCTGCATCGCCCACTCGGACCGCGGCAGCGAATACACCTCTGAAGAACTCCGTTGCACGATAAGTGAGTTGGGCCTGCGGCAGAGCATGGGCCGCACCGGATCCTGCTACGACAACGCCGCAGCTGAGAGCTTCTTCGCCGTCCTCAAGGAAGAGATCGGCCTCCGCGTCTGGCCGGACCGGACCACCGCCCGAGCGGCGATCTTCACCTACGTCGAGACCTTCTACAACCGCCGGCGACTACGAAAGCACCCTCAGTGGGGCTACCTCACGCCGCTCGAGATCCGGCAGCGACACCAGCGAGGTCACTCCCTGGCAGCGTAAGAAACGAGTGTCCAAGGTCGTGAGGGAACTTCAGGGAGCTGTGTAGACGGGCTTGAGGGCTTTGCGACCTTGTCCCAGTTCTGACGGGCTGCGTAACGGAAGCTGTTCCGCAGCAGGTGGACGACACATGTTTGAACAATCGTGCGGGGCCAGACGGTCTCCACCGCCTCGGGCAGGCCCTTGAGCCCGTCGCAGACCAGCATGAGCACGTCGTCCAGGCCGCGGTTCTTCAGCTCGGTGAAAACGTGCAGCCAGTACTTCGCGCCCTCGCCGCCGTCCCCGGCCCAGATGCCGAGGATGTCGCGGGTCCCCTCGGCGGTGACGGCCATGACAACGTAGATCGGCCTGTTCGCGACCTGCCCATCCCGAATCTTGGTTCTGTCGACGATCTTGTGATCCAGGCAGTCCGGCTCATCGCGCGAGCAGGACGCGTTTGCGAAGGAGGTCGAGGCCGGCTCGGCCGAACATCTGGCGCTTGAGCATCTTCAGCCGGTTGATGTTGCCCTCCACGGCGCCGGAACTGTAAGGCAGGGACAAGCCGTTGCGGACGGCATCGAGATCCCGGCGGAGGTTGCGGGCGAAGGACGCGAGCGGGGCCAGGGTGTCCTGTTCGGCTCCGGTGATCCAGCCGTCAAGGCGGTCGCCGTGGCGTCCGGTCATCATGGCGGCGAACTTCCTGACATGCAGGGTGAGCCGGTCCAGGTCCGCATCGCGTTCGCATAGCCGGTGCAGCCTGTCGGCATTCTCGTCGCTGAGGTGTTCGGGATGGGCCATGATCCATAAGGTGACCTCGCGGACCGACGGAGGCTTGGGTCCCGGGACGGGTGTGTGTCCGCGCCCGGTTCGGTAGCGTCGCAGGTGACGTTGGACTGCCAACTCGCTTCCGCGGTGTCCGAGTTCCTGGATCTCGCGGCAGAGCTGTGCGGCGTTTCTGACGCCTTCGTTCCAGCGTCGGTGCAGGTAGCCGACGTATGGGTCGACGATATGCGCCCGCTGGAGGCTCTTGGCCACGACATCGTCGGCGGAGCGGGCGCCTACCAGCTTGCGGACGGTGGCCTGGTGCAGCCCCAAGTTTCCGGCCGATCGCCGCCTTCGACATCCCCTGCGCCCACAGCTCGTGGGCGGCAGCGTGCTCGTCACGCAGCCTGGCCACGACTTTTACGAGTTGGTGCGTGATAGCGGGTGAGGTGTGTCTGGCCTGGTCGTTGCCTGTTGTCAGGCGGTGACGGTGCGGTCGGAGACGAGGCCGGCGATGGCGCGGTAGGTGTCGGGCAGGCGGTCGCGTCGGTGGGTCCAGCGGGCTAGTTGCTTCCAGCGTTTGTGGTCAGCCAGGGCGTGTTCGACCGTGATGCGGTCGGACGAGTGCCCGTGACGGTCCCGTTCCCACTGCGCGAGGCGCCCAGGCAGTGCTCCGCGTCGCGGCTTTCTCGGCGGGGTGATGGCCTGGCCGGGGTAGTCGCGGCTCAGGCCGAGATAGCCGTCGTCCAGGAGGACCTCCACCTCGGGGAAGTGCTGGAAGCAGATGGCGATTCCCTCGTTGCGGGCGGCTGTGGCGTCATGCATGCGCCCAGGCCGTAGGGCATCGGTCCATAACGTGCGGCCACGCCAGTCCGCGATCACGGTGGCCTTCATCGTGTTCTGCTTCTTCTTTCCGGAGACGAACGCCCGCCGTCCGCCGCGGCCGGCCGGTGGCCTGCGGACCTGGATCTCGGTGGCGTCCAGGCGCAGCTCGACGCCTTCGGCCTGGGCGTAGGCGAACACATCCGCCAGTGTCCGAAGACGCAGGCCAGGACTGTCCGGGACCGCGCATCCGCGTTCGGCCAGGAGCGTGCGTACCTCTCCGATCGCGCGGGTGACGGTGGAGCGGTCGACGCCGAACAGCAGTCCCAGCACCGAGTGCGGCAGGTCGTGCCGCAAATGGATCAGCGTGGCCACCACACGGTCGACGAACACCAGCTCATGCCTGGCACCGGCACCCGCCGCCCGCCTCCTGGCCCCGCCGCGCGCAGCGTGCCGGCGACCTTCGACCATGGCCTGCCACGGTATGGCCAACTCCTGAACGAGGCAGCTCAGATGGCGTCGCGAGAGCCCCGTAAACAGCCGATGCGCAAGGACCGCCCGCTTGACCATGATCGCCACGCGATGATCACGCCATCCACCAGCGCAGACACCTCACCCGCTATCACGCACCAACTCGTTAGCTCCGCCGGTGGCTGGACCAGCTCGGGCTCCGCCTCCTGTCCCCGGAGGGTGCCGACGTCGCCGGGAGGCGGATCGGCCAGGCGGGAGCGATGGGCGTTGACCGTCTTCTCCACCGCTTGGCCGAGGTTGGCCCACAGGTGATAGCGATCAGCGACTTGTTCAGCCTGTGGTGCCCCAACCCGTGCACCCTCCCCGTAACCGCTGGAGCGGTCCCGGCAGATCACTTTCACCTCGGGGTGGCCCTGGAGCCATGCGGCCAGATCCTCGCCCTCACGGCCGTCGTAGAGATGCAGTGGACGGTGGGTGGCCATATCGATCAGCACCGTGCCGTAGTGGCGGCCCTTGCGGAAGGCGAAGTCGTCGACACCAAGCACTTCCACGTCGCCGACTTCCGGCTCGGGCAAGGCTCTGACCAACCGCAGCAGCATGTCCTTGCCCACGGAGATACCGACAGCGGCAGCCAGGCGGGCCCCCGCCCGACCCGCCAGGGCCAGCCCGATCTGCGTCAACACCCCACGCAGCAGCGGAGTATGGCGGCTGTGCGGGGTGGTCAGTCCCGTGATCTGCTCGGCGAATGTCACCACAGGGCAGGCGGTGTTTTCGCAGCGGAAGCGGCGTATGCATAACTCGATCACGAAACCGAGCCCGCCCACAGCGACGTCACGCAGCCTGCGTACATACCGGCCGTGGACCCGAGCCGAGCTCTGGCCGCACCGGTACGACCCGGTTGCCGCCCGTACCCGCGTCCTCAGTACCACCTTGTCCGGCCGCCGTTCGGCCTCCTCGATCAGCAGCGCAGACAGGTACGGGAACAGCTTCAAGAGCGCATCGGAAGAGCACGCGATGCATGATCGCGAACAACTGGTGCGATCTGCTCAACCGTCCAGATCACAAGATCGTCGACAGAACCCGAATCTTCACGTTGATGGCATCCACGAACAGGACCGGATAGACGGGGCGGTTTCCACTGATCGTTGCGAATCAGCGGTAGGTGAGGTGTCTTGACCAGACGTCTCATGGCTTCGGCGGGAGTGCGGTCCCCTAGGACGCGGCGGGGGCGTTCGTTGAGTTGCCGCTCGACTTGCGCGAGGTCGCGGGCGGTGTAGCAGGTGAGGCTGGTGCCTTTCGGGAAGTACTCGCGCAGCAGCCCGTTTGTGTTTTCGTTGGTGCCACGTTGCCAGGGGCTGTGCGGATCGCAGAAGTAGATTCGGAATCCTGTCAGGTCCTCTATCTGCTCGTGGAGGTAGAGTTCGCGTCCCTGGTCCCAGGTGAGGGTGCGTCGCAGCGAAGTGGGCAGGTCGATGGTTTGCTCGACGAGGGCGTCGCGTATCTGTGGGGCTTTCCAGCCGTTGGGTAGGTGGATGAGGCGGACGTAGTGGGTGGCACGGTCGACGAGCGTGCCGATCGCAGACCGGCCGGTCCCGATGATGAGTCGGGTAGCGGGGACGCATTGCCGCGTCCCCGCCCCCTCAGAACCGTGCAAGCAGTTGTTCACCGCACACGGCTCAAGCAAGCCCCAAGGGCTCGCGGTCAGGAGAAGGTGCAGGATTCGTCAGTCCGGCGGCTCCAATCCGCCGTTGACAGTGGGTGTGGAGGAGACGGATTCGTTGATCGCCCGGTGAGACCCTGCCTCGGAAGGCGACGTACTGCTTGGAGATCGCCTTCCTGAGGACGACCCGCCACGCTTCCCATTCCTGTGGGCTTCGCGGCGGGTGATCGGCGTGCAAGAGGAGCCCTCCGCAGATCGGGCAACGACCCTGTTGAGCCTGGAGCAGGCGCACGGTCATGCCGTCGACCGGCGCGGGTGGTCCTTTGCGACGCCGCTCGGCCCAGTACGACTCCAGCGCCGGGTCATCCGGGGACGCCCTGCCCTTGACTAACTGGTGCCGGACGATCTTCGTCCAGGAGAACTTGAGCAGGTAGGCAGCGCTGTTGCGGTCGCCGAACACCCACTGGTCCCTCCTGGCCTTGTTGAACCGGCCGAAGTACTTGTCGGATATCCAGTGCTTCGGCTTGTTCGGGTGGCTGCGCTTGGCCCACTTGTAAGCGAGCTTCCACATGTGATTGTCCAGCGCGGTGAACACCTCGCTCGACACCACCGTCCGGTAGTAGGCCGACCAACCCCGCACGATCGGGTTGATCTTCTTGAGCACCGCACCGGCGTTGGCCCCTCGCAGGGCCAGCATCTCGGTGCTCAGCCGTTCCCGGATCCGTCGTTGAGCCGCTGTGCTCGGCTTGATCAGCAGCTTGCCGTGATAGCGGCGGACGTTGAACCCCAGGAAGTCGAACCCGTTCTCCGTGTGGACGATGCGTGTCTTGTCCTCGTGGAAGGCGAGCCCCCTGGGCGTCAGCCATGCCGCCAGCCGTTCCTTGACCTGTTCGGCCTGCTCACCGCTGGTGCACATCGCGACAAAATCGTCTGCGTATCTCACCAGCACCGGGCTCCCGCTCTGTGCACTTCCGGCGTCTCGGCCGGTTGTGTAGTAGCGACGCCTGCGGCTTCCTCTATTCCGTGCAGGGCCACGTTGAAGAGCAGCGGGCTGATCACTCCGCCTTGCGGAGTTCCCGCTTCGGTCGGGGCGAACCGTCCTCGATCCACGGCCCCGGCCTTAAGCCACTGCCGGACCAGTCCCCGGGCGGGGAAGGTGCCGAGCGTGGCCATCAGCCGTTCATGGTCGATTCGGTCGAACGCCGCCGTCAGGTCCGCATCGAGCACCCGCACACGCTGCGGGTTCTTCCCGTTGAGCGTGGAGTGGATGGCCCCGATCGCGTCGTGACAGCCGCGGCCGGGCCGGAAGCCGTACGACTTCGGCTCGAACCGCGCTTCCCACTCGGGTTCCAGTGCGCTCAGTGCCACGGCTTGCAGGCACCGGTCGACAATCACTGGAATTCCGAGTCCGCGCTTCTTCGTGGTCCCCGGTTTGGGGATGAACACCCGCTTGACGGGCTGGGGAATCCACGGCCGGGCACGGTGCTGGATCCAGTCGGCCAGCGCGGCCTTGGACGGGGACATCAGCACCACCTTGCCGTCGACTCCCGCCGTCGCGCGTCCCGCGTTGATCTCCGTGACCCGCCGCACGCTCAGGAGCGTGTTCGAGCGGGACCGGAGCATCAGCTTCTGCAAGTTGCGGACCTTCTTCAGGTCCCCTGCCTGCGATGCCGTGAAGATTCTCTGCCGCAGACGCCGTACGTCTTCCTCGGCCCGGCACCAGTCGACCGACGCCCAGTCCAGGTCTTCGCCCTCGGGTCCGTTCACCGTCGCGACGGCGGGCGGGACGGTCGAGACCGCTCCGGCCATGTCCGTCATGGTGTCCAACTTGTCCCTCGGATCGGCCAGCCGTCAGGAGTGGAGATGACCTGCACGTTCCCGCCATGATGCTTGTGTTTTCCGGACCACCACAGGTCCGCGCCGTTGGGGCCGGGGGCAGCGAGGCGGTCGGTGCGGACGACGGTGCCGTCGAGGTTCAGATGTGTCAGCCCGGCCGCCTTCGCGCGCTTCAGCGCGGTCGCGAGGTCCGGTGCCCCGGCCGCCAGAACGGCCAGTCCCTCGTGGAGGTAGCGGTATGTGGTGGAGGCCGACAGGCCGTTGTCGCAGGCGAGTTGGGAAAGGCGGGTGCCGTCGATGAACCAGCGCAGGATGAGCACCGCCTGGCGGAAGCAGCCCAGCGCACGCCTATCCCTGCGGGTTCCGGCCGCGATGCGGTGTCGCGCAGCAACCGGGCCAGGTGCTCGGCGGTGGACCGCTTCACATCGAGCACCGCGGTGTATGTGACACTGGTCGACACGTGAGGCCCCTCGGTCAGAGCAATCCGTCGCAAGATCGTTCCTACCAGGGGCCTTACGTCTGCCCGGACTTGAGGACCGCACGGACGGCAGCGCAGGCATCGCGATCACAGCGAGCGACGGCCGCTTACCGGGAAAGACTCAGTCGGCGCTGGCGCTTCTTGACGATCTGCGGCTCGAAGGTGCCGGCCACGTCCCGGGGCACCCTGACCTCGACCGGCCCGACGTCGGTCAGCACGGTCTTGGCGCGGGTGCCGTTGCGGCTGTTGCCGTTGTTCTTCCCGGCGGGATCGTGCTTCTCGTAGCCGACGTGGTCGGTGATCTCGCCTTCCAGGGCCGACTCCAGCACCCGCTTGGTCAGCTGCTGCAAAAGCCCACCCTCGCCAGTCAGTTGCAGACCCTCACCACGGGCCCGGTCGACCAGCATCGCGATCAACTGCTCGTCTGATGGGACCGCACCGACCGACTCGACTACAGGCTCTTGCTCGATCGTCATCTCACTCACTTGGCGTCTCCATGATCAACAGATCCGCCGTTGATTAGGCCCTGTCTCACTTTCGGTGGTGACGGAGAGTCGTGATGAGGCGTTGACATCCTCGTGAAGGATGTCAACGAGCTTGTGCAGACGGTGTTTTTTGGGGCTGTCCCCGCCGGTCGTCGAGGATGTGGTCGACGAAGGTGAGCGGATCGTGGTGCGGGCACGGACTCCGCGGGACACTGCGATCTGCCCAGTGTGCGGCGCCTCGTCGGAACGCGTGCACGGCTATCACTGGCGGACAGTGGCCGACGTGCCGGTCGATGAACGACGGGTGGTGGTCCGTGTGCGGGTGCGGCGCCTGGTGTGTCCCACACGCGGCTGCCGCCACACCTTCCGCGAGCAGGTGCCCGGCGTCCTGGACCGATACCAGCGGCGAACCGTCCGCCTGACCAGGCAAGTCAAGGCCGTCGTCAAGGAGTTAGCAGGCCGGGCCGGGCCACGCCTGCTGGCGATACTCGCGGTGAGCCTGTCGCGTCACACGGCTCTGCGCACGCTGTTGCGCATCCCGCTGCCCGTCGGGCGGGTGCCCCGGGTGATCGGCGTCGACGACTTCGCTCTGTGCCGGCGTCACCGCTACGCCACCGTGATCACCGACGCCGAGACCCACGAGCGGATCGACGTGCTGCCCGACCGCACGGCCGACACCCTGGAAGCGTGGCTGCGCGAGCATCCGGGCATCGAGATCGTATGCCGGGACGGCTCGGCGACCTACGCCGAGGCCATCCGACGCGCGCTGCCCGACGCGGTCCAGGTCGGTGATCGCTGGCATCTGTGGAAGAACCTGTGCGAAGCCGCTCTGAGCGAGATCAAGGCGCACAGCACCTGCTGGGCCACCGTGCTGGACGCGCCCCTCTACGACGGGCCCCGCGCCCAGACCACCCTGGAACGCTGGCACCAGATCCACGGACTCCTCGACCAGGGCGTCGGCCTGCTCGAATGCGCCCGACGCCTGCAACTGGCCCTGAACACCATCAAACGCTACGCCCGCGCTGATCGGCCCGAGCGCATGCTCTGCGTCCCGAAGTACCGCGCCAGCCTCGTCGACCCCTACCGTGAACACCTGCGCACACGCCGGGCCGTGGACCCCTCCGTCGCCATGAAGCACCTCTTCGAAGAGATCAAAGCCCTCGGCTTCACCGGCTGCCTGAACCTCCTGCACAAATACATCAACCAGGGCCGTGCGGACGCCGACCGCAGCCATATCTCTCCGCGCCGGCTCGCCCGGATGCTGCTGACCAGGCCTGACAACCTCAAGGCCGGGCAACACGAACTCCTTGCCAAGCTCACCGCCGCCTGCCCCGAGATGATCCAATTGACCACAGGTATCAGGGGCTTCGCCCCGCTCCTCACGCCGCACACCGACAACGCCGACGCGCTCACGCGCTGGATCGCTCAAGTCCGAGCAGCCGACCTGCCCCATCTGCATGCCTTCACTCGGGGCCTGGACCGGGACCTCGACGCAGTGATCGCCGGGCTCACGCTTCCGTACAGCAACGGCCCCACCGAGGGCGTCAACACCAAAACCAAGCGGATCGCGCGCCAGATGCACGGACGAGCAGGCTTCGCCCTGCTCCGCCACCGCATCCTCCTCGGATAGCGACACGCTCCGTCACCACCGAAAGTGAGACAGGGCCGTTGATTAGCGCCTCTGTGTGTCAAGCAGCTTCTGCGAGTTGAACTCGCTGATCTCGTTTCATGATCCGGTAGACCACGTTGGAGAGGCGTCGTTTGAGGGCTCGGCGGGCTTCGGCGGGTGTCTTTCCTTCGGCGATCTTGCGGAGGTAGTACTCCCGGCCGCGCCCATCGTTACGGATCTGGCAGACAGCGATGATGTGAAGCGCGCTGTTCAAGGCTCTGTTGCCCCCGGTGTTGAGCCGATGGCGTACTCGTTTGCCGCTGGAGGCGTCCAAGGGCGCGCTGCCGACGTAGCTGGCGAAGTGGTGTTCCGTCGGGAAGCGGCTGATGTCGCCGACGTGGCCCAGGAGCTTCGCAGCCAGCACCGTGCCCAGTCCGGGCAGCGACGTCAGGCTGGTTCGTGCGGCAACGAGAGCATCGCGCATCTGGGCCTCGTTGTCCTTGACCTGCCTGTCAAGCCTGCGCAGGTCGGCCAGCAGATCACGAGCGATGTCCCGGCGGCAGTGGTCCGTCGCGGTGGCCGGCCGGATCCCCTTCATCAAAGTCGCGGCCTTCTCTGCCGACAGCCGTGTGGGGGCGCCACCGGGCAACAGGTCGCGAAGGACCGCGTGGAGACGGTTGACGATACGGGTCCGCTCGCCGGTCAGGTCGTCGTGCCGCTCGGTCAGCAGCCGCAGGATCGTGGATTGGTCCTCCGCGGTGACCCTGCGCAGATCGGTGCGGAAGAGCGCGACCTGGGCCACGTGAAGAGCGTCTGCGGGGTCGGTCTTCCGGTCCCCGCCGGTGGCCAGGAGACGAGCCCTGGCCGACAAGGTGGAAGGCACGTCAACGACATCCTCGCCCGCGGCGGCCAGCTGCTGAGCAAGAGACCGGCCAAGGCCGCTGGCGCCTTCGACCGCGAACCGGCGCCCCGGCCACTGCGCGCACCAGTGCAGAAGCCGACCGAAGGTCCCGGAGTTGACGATGAACCGCCGCTGACCAACCTTGTAGCCTGCTGCATCGACAGCGACTGCGGTGTGCGAGGACTTGTGGGGATCGATCCCGATGATGATCATGCGCATCCTGACCTGGCGGGTGACGGGCAGAAATGTGCGGTGGGCACTCTGACTTGAAGTAGCAGTCACACACATTCATGCCTCTGTCGAGCCACACCGCGCGGGTGCCGGACGGCGGCGGCACGCTAATCATGAGCCAGCCCGCAGGGCGGCAAGACACTACACGAGCCCGTGCCGACCGGCACCCTGGACGCTACGGCTGCAGACCGAGCGCCTGCGGTCGATTCAACAAGTCAGACACTCCCCGATGGCTGAGCGTGTGCCTGGTGGCGGTGCAGTGCGCCCGGGGCGAGTTCCTTGCCGACGGCATTTTCGTGAAGCCGTAGAAGCTGGTCAGCCGGTCGATCACGGGATGATCTCCTCCTTCTCGTCGAGAGGAGTTCGGCTGCCTCGGCGCGGTAGTACAGAGCGAGAGGCAAAAGGGCCAGCGCGGCCCGCTCACGCGCGAACCGCCCTCGACCGAGCGCCGCCGCGAGGCCCAGATCCCAGGCGATGGTGTCCGAACACTCCGGCTCCCCACCTCGCCCTTGTCGGGTCACGGCGAGCGCATAGGGTGCGTCCAAGCCCGACCAGCCTCTCCACCCAAGGATGTCCGAAATGCCCGACTCCTTCAAGATCTGCTTCGCCGTGGATCCGATTGTCGCCAGAGAGGTGAAGCAGTTGTCCGATCCGCTGGACCGGCTGGCCGCGTTGGCCGCCCACTTCACACAACAAGCGACCGCGGACCAGGTGGCTCTGCTGCCGCAGGGAGACTCGCGGGACCTCACTTCGGACGTGTCGGCGTTCAACGCCGATCGTACCCTGGAGATGCTCCCCTGGTCGGTGCCCATCTACCGAGGAGACGCACAGTGGTTGGGGAGCGGACCGCGCAGCGGCCGGGAACCCGGGTATCCCGTGGTGGACGCTGCGGTCCTGGAGGCATGGGCGGGAGACTTCGCCCGGGCGGAGAGGATCCTAGGCAAGCTCGCCGAGGAGACAGTAAACAGGCTGCTGGAGCAGGCCGCGACCATCATGGCGTCGCGCCACCAAAGCCCACCGGTCATCCGTGGGGATGCTGGGCCGCAAGCGGCTGAGTACGCCGGACTGTACGGCAACATGGCCACACTCATCGCCGAACGCCTGCACACCCATCCGCGCCCCGATCTGCCCTTGACGGAGCAGCCCGCCTGGATCCTGTCGGAGCAGCTGCGCGAAGATTTCGGGACACAGGCCCGGACCGGGTTGACGGGCGGAGCACCTCGCCCTACGCCGCAAGGCGCACGTACTGGTTCCCGTTCCGGTTTGCTGGCGGGGTTCCCAATGAATCAGGCCGGTCAACCAGTGCGGCCGACGCGGGTAGACCCTGCTTGGTTCAACCTTATATATGAAGCGCCGAGAAGTCGGATGTCTCTTGAGGAAAATGCTGCGCGGACCGCTTATGCGGTGCATAACACTCTTCAAGGCCATCCGACATCCAATATTAGTCATTTTATTCCGGATGCTGTACAAGATGTGGACTCCCTGGGTTATGTTCTCGGTCGGGGAGGATTTAACTACGAAGGGTCAAGTAGCGAGGGCATTGCGCGGATCGATAAAAAACTCCGCCTGGCGGGCCGTGGTGCGACTGCGGTCATTATGCTAGATTTGCCAGATCAAGATGAATCATGCGCGATCAATGCTTTCTTTGATGGCGTGAATGTGTTGTATTTGGATGCTCAGCGGCAAGCAATGGCCGAGAATATTACGGAGCTGACCGGAAATGACGCGGAGCTCTTCTCTCTAGTTTTCGATGGGAGGGGGAATCTGCGTGACTTCACTCCTGAGCGAATACAGCGATCATCTCTAGATGAAGTGCGGCAGCTCCAAGATAACCTGTCAGGCTCCTTGGGAACATCGGCCCATCTGCAATTGCAGCTGGGACTGAGAAACAGTGTCCCGGCAGATCCGCGGCAGCGTTTTATGTTCTGGACGTGGCTGCGGGGCATCAACGGTTATCCTTCCCTGAATGGAGGAAGATCGGTCAACTGTGTCGAGTGTGCTTTGAGTTTCGAACTCACGCTTCGCGGGATTCCAACAGTCGCAGCTGAGCTGAATGATGTAGCGGAGGGAGACACTCAGAGTAAGGTTGAAGCATACTACGGAGATGTGTTCAGTCTGATAGATTCAGGCTATCGAGGGCTTGGTCTCACGGCCGCACGTCTACGGGATCTTGAATTTGGCCACTCCGCCATCGTCCAGGTGTATCTGACAAACCGCCATGGGTATCAGTGGGTCCATATGTTCAATATGGTTCACGCGGGCGGCCAGCCGGGAGCGCTTCCCTACTTTGTTGATCCGCAGTCTGGCTGGTACGGAGTTGATCCGTCGAAATGGGATCTGATCAGGGATAATTCCGTCGGCGATGTTCAGGTAATGTTCTTCGACCCTCAGGGGCGTGTTATTCCTGAGCCGCTTCGCATAGAGCCTCTCGTGCACAATGAGTTTGGTTTGAGAGCCGCGCTGGGTGAGCCGGTGCCGGGGGCGGATGCGGCTCACCTGATGGCTGATGGCAGCGGGTTTGGTGCGTCGGTCGGGTTCAGGGGAGTGGATAACAGTTCCGACGCGATGAGGGTTGCGCGTGGTCTGGTCATCGTGCCCGACGCGGTGGAGCGGCCGGTCGCGGCTCGTGCGGAGGCTGCGCGGTTGATCGGGGTACTGCTGCAGGACGAGGACGTGCGGCGCCGTGTGGCCGAAAGTGATGTGCGGGTTGTGGTGATCCCGCGGACCGAGCGGCTCACGGGCGTGGTGGAGTTCATTGACGTCACCACCGCGGACAACGGCACGGCGATGTCCGCGCAGGACATCCCGGCCACCGCGCGGGGCTGGACCGACGCCGAACGCAGGCGTGTGGCTGTCAGTGAGGAGAACCTGCTCGGTGGGGACGCGGACGACACGGTGGGGCGGACGCATCCGGAGGGGTACTCCTCCCCGCTGCACGAGTTCGCTCACATGGTCTACGTGTTCGGCCTCACCGAAGAGCAGCGGGCACAGGTGGTCGCGGCGTTCGACGAACGTTCCGCGGAGGCTCAGGAGAGGCAGTGGGTCGACGGCCCTCTGCGCAACTCCGCCGGCGACCTGGTCGGCAACCATTCCTCGACCAACGCGGCCGAGTACTTCGCACAAAGCGTCGTGGCGTACTTCAACGCGAACATCGGCCGCGACGCCGCCACCGGCCAGGACCGCAACAACGGCGCCGACTGGATCAAGACCAACGATCCGCAGCTGCACCAGCTGCTGCACGACGTCCTCGGCAAGCCCACCGGGCCGCTGGACGCTAACGCCCTCTCCGTCACCCGCCAGGACAACAACCTCTGGCAGGCCCTGCGCGACCACACCGCTCTCACAGAGCTGGACCACCTCAACATGCCCGGGGGATGGCGTGAAACTACCTTGGCGCACGGGGCACATGAAGGGTTGACGCACGCACAAAATTTCCCACAGCAGGATGCAACGACTGCGGTGGATCACCATGATGGTGCCGCTACAAGGGGGCAACTTTTTCCGATAGCCACGCCCGGGCTCTCGGATTCCTTGCCCGATGTGCTGTCGGTTGATCTGCTGGATCCGGATGTTTTCCGTGAGTACACCATGGATGGTTCGTCGTCCGGGCTGCGGTCGCTGTCGAATGTGGCGCTGCTCGACGGATTGCTGGAGAGGTACCGGAAGACCGCTGGGCAGGACTCCGCACAGCGTGCCGCGGCGCTTGACGATGTCATCCAACGGGCCCGTGCCTACGTCGGCACCACCAAGAACACGTTCCGCGCGGAGCGGGTACTGCAGGTGATCGAACAGGCCGAAACCGCGGCCGAAAGCTACCGGCAGCGAGCCGAACCGGTCACTCCGGCTGAGGTCGACAGCGTAAGCAAAAGCAAACCGCTCGGATTGCGGGAGCGCATCGTGCTCGCCAAACGCGAGTGGCCCAAGCCGACGGAGTCTGCTGTGGAAGACCTGGAGCAATCCCTGAAGAAGGCCGGCCCCGGCTCACGCTCCCTCGTTCTGGAAGAAGGCCAGGAGCCCGTCTGGGCGTGGAACGTCAACGGCGACATCCAGTGGAAGAGCGAGACGTTCACGAACGTACCTCCGCCACAGTCGACGTCCGCTAGGATCACGTCGCTCGACCTCCGCCCAAACGGCGATCTCATCCACGTGCCCGAGCAGTTCGCTGGCCTCGGACGCGAAGCGGCCAACTTCTGCACGCTCAACATGGGTGTACCGCTCGCCTCCTACCTGTAACGACCGCCCGAACGGAGCACCGGGGCCCGGGATCGCACATGCCGTTCCCGGGTCCCAGATCTCCGGAGGCGGTCTGGGACCCGGGACGGTGCCGTCACGTTCGCTGGGTGCGTGGGAGGATCTCCAGGTTGATCTGGGTGGGGAGGGCTCGTGTCAGCAACGCTGCCGTCGTGCAAGGGCCTGTCAATCCCCTGGAAGCGTAGAGGCCTCTCTCTTAGAAGCTGTTGTCTTTCTGAATGTGGATCGCTGCTTTTTCGCTGCTCAGGCATGATGTCGACGGTTCTGCGGCAGGGACGATACGTCGTGTTGTTTCGTCGGGGAGGTATGCAGGTTCCGTCGGTGATGGGGCTGTTGGAGGTTCGGGCGTCGGCTGCTCGGGTGCGGGTGGGGGAAATGCACGCCGAGGCGGACCGGGTTCTGTCCGAGCTGGCGGAGGCGGAAGCCGTACTCGAGCGGCGGGTCGCCGCGCTCGCGGAACTGGCCGAGGCCCTGGCCGCGGATGCTGTGCCGCAGGAGCCGGTCCGGCCGGCATCGGTTCCGAGCCCGGTGAAGGTGCCCGTGGCCGGGTCGGTGGTTCCCGAGTGGTTGCGAGGGGGCACGGCTCAGGTGCTCGCGCCGGAGTACCGGCGGCTGCTGGGCGTACTGGAGGCCGACAGCTGAGGGGAGGGGCTGCGGGCGAAGGACCTGGCTGCTCAGTTGGGCCTGGAGTTGGTGTTCGCGAAGGTCGAAGGTGTGCGGGTCAAGGCGAAGCGGCTGGTCGCACGAGGCTGGCTGGTTGAGGACCGGCCGGGCCTGTTCACCCTCCGATGCCCGAAGGTGAGTGATCAAGTGCGGCGGCGGGCGAGGCGGCGTCCCATGAGCATGGCCATCGACCACTGCACGGCGGCTTCGCTGGTGGCCGGCCGGGTCTCGTAGTCGCGGGCCAGGCGCCGGAGCGCATCAGCCAGCCCAGGGTGCGCTCCACGCATCAGCGTCGGGGCAGTACGACGAAACCGCACATGTCGTCGCTGCGCTTGACGATCTCCAGGGTGAGGCGGAGCTTCTGCCTGGCCCAGTCAACGAGGCGGCCTGCCCCGCCGCATCCTTGTTGGCCTTGACCCTCAAACACGCCTCGAACACCAGGTGTTTCGAGATCTCAAACGACTTGGTTCCCCTCGTCCGGCTCATCCCGGGGACTCCGGTCGACCGCCAAACAGACCCGGACGACCCGCCCCCTTCGCTCAACCGGCGTTACCGGGCTTCATCAGTACTACGGGTCCGACCCCGTACCCCGCATCGGTACTCGGCCCCTCACGGTATTGTCCGCCTGCGGTTCTCCCTCTCGCCACCACCCCAATCGGACGGTGACACGGGTCGAGGGGTTCCCACGTTCCGTGCAAGAGCCCGGGCCAAGCTGGCGCCGCCTCCATGCCGGACGCCGTCCGGGCAGTCGGCAGGCTTCCCCCCGGACTTGTCCCGGAGCCCAGATCATGCCCCGGTTTCGACGCCATTGAAGAAAGTTACGACACGTCGTCAGGGGGTAGACAGGGGCAGCCGATGCACCCACCCGCCACGACGTTGAGCGGAACCGCACTTGGCAACAGGTAGCGCCCTGGGACGGGGTAGAAATATGCAAGATCTCGCCGTTCATGTGCAACATTTCTTCTCACCCACCCGGTTGAATTGCAGGCGCCCCAGCAGGTCTGGCGCGGGATAAGCGCTGTAGAGATCTTCTGTGTCCGTGCGATGTGCGGCGATCCTTGACGGGCAAGCGAGAGGAAAAAGGTGCAGGACACCCACAGCGAACTAACGCTTCACGTCAACGGTCTAACGTACCAACTGACCGTCGACAACCGCAGGACACTGCTCGACGCGCTGCGCGAACAGACTGGCCACACGGGAACGAAAAAAGGTTGCGATCAGGGACAGTGCGGCGCCTGCACTGTCCTGCTCGACGGCCGGCGCACGGTTTCTTGTCTGACTCTGGCGGTCGCTGCCGAAGGCGCTGAGGTCACCACGGTGGAAGGCCTCGCCACGGACGGCCAGTTGCACCCACTTCAGGAGGCCTTCGTACGGCTCGACGGTTTCCAGTGCGGATACTGCACCCCCGGCCAGCTCTGCTCGGCAGTCGGAATGCTGGCCGAACACGCGGCGGGCTGGCCCAGCGCGGCCACCGCCGATGTCTCCGCCGACAACCCCGCACTGGACACCGAAGAAGTCCGCGAGCGGATGAGTGGCAACCTCTGCCGCTGTGGCGCTTATTCCTCGATCGTACGCGCCGTGCTCGAAACAGCGGTCCGTGCGGAGGTTGCCAAGTGAAGCAGTTCATCTACGACCGGCCCACACAAGTCCGGGATGCTCTCACCCTGATGTCCCAGAACGACCGCGCCCAGTACTTGGCCGGTGGCACGAACCTCGTCGATCTGATGAAGAGCGAACTTGAGGGCCCCTCCCGCCTGGTGGATGTGCGTCATCTGCCACTGCAGGGCATACACGAGACGCACGACGGTGGGCTCTTCATTGGTGCCACGACGACCAACAGCGATGTCGCGGCCCACGCGGAGGTACGCAGCCGGTATCCGGCGCTGAGCCAGGCGATTCTGGCGGGAGCCTCGGGGCAGCTGCGTAACATGGCCACCGTAGGCGGCAACCTGCTGCAGCGTACCCGGTGCAATTATTTCGCGGACCGCTCGGAGCCCTGCAACAAGCGGGCTCCCGGCAGTGGATGCGCCGCGGTCACGGGAGAGCATCACAACCACGCGATCCTCGAATGGTCCGACCACTGTATGGCGACGAATCCTTCAGACATGGCGGTACCTCTGGCCGCGTTTGACGCGGTGGTGCACTACGAAACACTCGGCGGGACCCACGACATCGCGCTGTCGGAGTTCTACCCCCCCGTCGGTGACACGCCGCAGCGGGAGACGCTGCTGCCACCGGGAGCCCTGATCACCGGTGTGACCCTGCCGACCTCCGCCGAGTCACCGCGGTCGCGTTACCGCAAGGTCCGTGAACGCGCGTCCTATGCCTTCGCCAATGTATCCGTGGCGGCAGCTCTGGACGTCCGTGAGGGATCGGTGGACAGCGTACGGATCGCCTTCGGAGGTGTCGCATCGCGGCCCTGGCGCGCACTGACGGCCGAGGCCGTCCTGCAAGACCAGCCGGCCACCGCCAGCATGTTCCGGGCCGCGGTTGATGCGGAATTGTCCGCCGCGCGCCCGCTGGAGCACAACCGCTACAAGGTGGCACTGGCCCGCAATCTCGCCGAGACCGTCCTGACCGGGCTCGTCGAGCAAACCGTGTAACTCCACGGACGGTCTCGCCCGAGACGGCTCAGCGCCACCAGCCGGATGCGGAGAGGAAGGTGCCTTCCGGCGCCGCACGGGCCAGGGAAACGGCGCCGGTACGCCTGAAAAAAGGAGCCAGTGGTCTCTCGTCGCCCATGGGACGCGCTGGGCATGTGGGTCGGGAGTCACTGGCTTCTACGTCTCCGCCATGCCGCACTACTCGACAGCAGAGGGACCCACGGCGTCCTCCTGCCGTGAGCCGGGGCCCGTCAGCGTTGTTCACACGGAGGAGAGGCGACCGGTCATCCCGGAGGAGCCCCTCGGTAATCGGCAGCCGGGACCGGCCGGGGACCGGAATGTGGGTCGTCACCGCTGGAGCACCGTGCCCACCAGGCCGTGGTCCGTCGACTCCTTTCCGCCCACACCGGGATCGATGGTATTCGCCTCTGCCCCACTACTCACCCGATGAGCTACCCAAGGAGATCCCACGCGTGAATGCGCTCCCCGCCGACGTGTCTGCGAACGCGAAGGAAGCCACTCGACATAGCACCTCCTCACCGTCCACAGTCCCGGAGAGTCCGCCCATGTCCGTTGTGGGATCCGCGCTGACTCGCATCGAGGGGCCAGCTAAGGTCACCGGCGCCGTCCGCTACGCGGGTGACGAGCCAATACAGAATCTCGCGTTCGGCTATGTGGTCACCTCCACCGTGGCCCGGGGACGCATTCACGACATGGATGTCTCCGCCGCTCTGGGCATGCCGGGCGTGCTGGGTGTCCTCGACCACCGCAACGCGCCTCGCCTCAACCTTGAGGCCGGATCGTTCTTCGGCCCCGACGGCGGGATGCACCTGCTGCAGAATGACGACATCCCTCACTCTGGCAGGCCGATCGCCCTCGTGATGGCCGAGACGATGGAGCAAGCACGGTCGGCGGCCGCGCAAGTGAAGGTGACCTACGAGCGGGAACCGCACGACGCCGACTTCTCCCTTGAGCATCCCGCTGCTCGCCCGGCGACGCCGTTTTTCGGCGAGGACGCGAACGTCGGTGACGTGGACGCGGAACTGGCCGCGAGCGAGGTGGTCGTCGACGAACGGTACCGGACACCCGAGGAACACGGCGCGGCCATGGAGCCGCACTCCGCAACCGCCTGGTGGGAGGACGAACGCCTTCAGATCATCGACTCTAATCAGGGGCCGTTTCTGGTCGCGATGACGGTGGCCAAGCTGTTCTTCCTGGACCCGAAGCAGGTGCGCGTGCGGTCCCAGCACGTCGGCGGCGGCTTCGGGTCCAAGTCGGGAGGGTGTGGTCCCCAGCTGGTCCTGGCGGTGATGGCCACCATGGTCCTTGGCCGTCCCGTACGGGTCACGCTCACCCGGAGCCAGGTGTTCCAGGCAATCTCGGCACGGCCGGCGACCGACCAGCGGGTCCGGCTCGGGGCCGATTTCGGCGGCCGGCTGCGGGCCATCGAGCATACGGCCGCCTTCGAGATCTCCCCACTCGCCGACTACCTGGAGAACTGCACCGAACTCTCCCACACCCTGTACGCGGCACCGGCGATCCGCACCCGGCGCCTCGCAGTCCCGCTGGACATCCTGCCCCCGTACTCGGTGCGCGGGCCGGGCGCAGCGCCGGGTTCGTTCGCACTGGAGTCTGCCATGGACGAACTGGCGGAGCGCCTGGGCATGGACCCGGTCGAACTGCGGCTGCGAAATGAGCCAACTGTCGGCCCCGTATCGGGTCTTCGCTTCAGCAGCCGTAACCTCATGCCCTGTCTGCAGGAGGGAGCCCGCAGGTTCGGCTGGGCCACACGGGACCACCGCCCCCGGATGCGGAGGGAGGGAAATTTGCTCGTCGGCACGGGAGTGGCAGTCACTTCCTTTGCGGGAGGGGCGCTGCCCTCCTCGGCGTCCATTACAGCCGAGACGGACGGGACCTTCACCGTGGGGGTCGGCGCCTCCGACATTGGCACCGGCGCGCGGACCGCGCTGACCGCGGTGGCCGCTGACGCGCTGCGCGTCGAGACCGCGAGGATACGGATCCAGATTGCGGACAGCGACCTTGGCCCCGCATGGAGCGCTGGCGGGTCCCGGGGGACGGCGTCATGGTCGTGGGCGATCACCGAGGTCGCTGCGAAGCTGCGTTCCCAGTTGGAGGACGCCGCACTGCCGCTGACGGTCTCCGCCGACACCACCGAGTCGCTTGGCAAACTGGCCCTGATGGAGCGCCATTCCTACAGCGCCCTGTTCAGCGAGGTGGCCGTCGATCCCGCGACCGGCGAGGTACGCGTACGGCGGCTGCTGGGCATGTTCGCCGTAGGACGTGTGATTAACCCGCTCCTCGCACGCAGCCAGCTCGTCGGCGGAATGGTCATGGGGCTGTCGATGGCCCTGCACGAGGAAGGCGTCCGTGATCCCGTCACCGGTAGGCACATCAACGCGGACTTTGCCGGCTACCACATCGCCGCACACGCCGACATTCCGAACATCGAAGCCGACTTCATACCCGACTACGAACCCGGTGACCCCTCAGGCATCAAGGGTGTGGGGGAGATCGGCACCGTCGGCACCGCAGCCGCGATTGCCAACGCGGTATGGCACGCCACAGGGGTCCGCCAGCGGGCCCTCCCGCTCCGCCTCGACCGCGTATTGGAAGAGCACCCTCAGCCGTGACCTCGCCGCATCGAAGGCGCGCACCCGTGCGGGTGCCACTGCTTGCACCGCCCGCACGGGTGTTATTGGCTGGCGGGACTCCCGAGCCGCCCACCCGCCGGATCCGCAGTAGTAACTTCCCCGTCGGCACCGCCAGGACAGGATGCTCGGATGCTGCGTGAAGTCTGGCCCTACGTCGATACCCACCACCGTGCGGGCCAGCCGGTCGTACTGGCCCGTCTCGTGGACCGCGACGGGCCCGGGTCACGACCACTCGGCGCGACCATGGCCGTGGCCGGAGATGGAACCTGGCGCGGCTCTCTGTCGGGGGGCTGCGTCGAGGGCATCGTCCTTGAGGCAGCTCGCGAGGTACTGGCGGGGGCGCCACCCCATGTGACGGTCGTGACTCCTGGGGAACACCTGCTGCCTTGGGAGGAGGTACCGGCCTGCGCCGGCGAACTGCGGATACAAATCGCTCCCGCACCGCCGGAGCCGATTCACTCCGCGATCACCACGGCCTTAGCCGAGGATCGCCCGCTCGCGATACAGGTCGATCTGCGGCCGCCCTACCCCTGGTCGGTGGCCGCTACCATCGGCCAACTGCCGCAGGACGAAACTACCTTCACGGAAGAGCTGACGAAGCGGCCACGGCTGCTACTGATCGGTGCCACGGACCTCGCGGCAACTCTGGCTACTCTGGCCGGCTCACTGCACCGCGGTGTCGTCGTCCTCGATCCCCGGCCCGGCCACGTCATCTCCGGGGCCTTCCCGGACAGCGTCACACTCGTGTGCGCCTGGCCCGACGAGTGGATCGCCCACCATCCGCTCCACGCTGATGACGCGCTCGTTACGCTCAGCCACGACCCGCGCATCGACGACCGCGCGATCCGCGCCGCCCTGGCCGGTCCCGCCGGATACATCGGCGCGCTGGGCAGCAGGGCCACCCACACTCAACGGCTACGACGCCTGGCGGACCTTCCGGACCTGGTACGCCTCCACGGCCCCACGGGCCTCGATCTCGGCGGGACCTCACTCGCGGAGAGCGCCCTGTCCATCCTCGCCGAGATCGTCGCGGTGAACAACGGACGCAGTGGACGCCGACTGCGCGACGGCCACCTTCCCATTCGCGCCGCTGTGGCGACACCGCACGCCTGAGGCGCCTTCAGGCCGCTCGCGGTAAGAGGGCGGATACCGATATCGCCGGATTCACGCGCGGGTTAAGGAGCGATTTTCTCTACCGCCGGCTGCTGCACCCCGCTGTGCCTCAGTAGGGCCCGCGCAGCATTTCTTAAACGCGCCTTTTACTCGTGAGAAATAAGCCGGACCGCCCTGTTCACTGCCCGGCCAAAGGTGTCCCGGCTCGGCGGTACACCGAACTGACGCCGGTATTCCCGGCTGAACTGGGACGGGCTTTCATAGCCGACGTGTCGGCCAATATGCGCGATGTCTTTGGGGTGGGATGCCAGCAGGATCCGGGCCTCATGGAGTCGTAACCTCTTCTGGAACTGAATGGGACTCATCCCGGTAACGGCCTGAAAATTACGGAACAGAGTGGAAGGGCTCATACCTATGAGTTCCGCTACGTCCTCCACTCGGAAGGAAGCCCTATAGTTCTCCCGGATCCACTGCACGGCTTTCGTGACGTGGGAGAGCTTGCTGTCGGCGAGACCGATCTGGCGGACCGCTGCGCCCTGCTCGCTCGTGATCAACCGCCATAGGATTTCCCGCTTGTTGAGCGGTACGAGTATGTCCATGTCCTGGGGCCGGTCGAGCAGGCGTAGCAGTCGTACGACGGCGTCGAGGAGTTCGCCGGACGCGTCGCTGACGGTCAGGGTGGATGGTGCGGCGTGACCGTTCGGAACGGTGCCTGGAGCCGCCTGTATCAGCAAGTCTGCGATGGCCGAGGGCTGAAGCAACAGGCCGAAACCCAGGGCAGGGCGGTCGGGGGCGCCCTCCGTGAAGCGGCTGATGACGGGCAGGCCGCCCGAAGCGACGAGATACTGCCCGGCGCGGCACTCGTATACGCACTTGCCCAGGGCGACACGCTTGGCGCCCTGCGCGACCAGGGTCATGCACGTTTCGGTCATCGCCGCCGATGGCGCGTCAGCCCCTTCCGCCTTGCTGATCAGCACGCCCTCGATTGCAGTAGTTCCCCCAACACGGGCATGACGATTCAGCAGGGTGCGAAGTTCATTCAGCAACATGATTTGATCGCAACCTTCTGGTCGAGAGCGAGTCCCAGCTATCAGCTGGCGGAAGATGAGGGGCCGGTGAAGGACTCAAATAGACACGCCAAGCCATCCGGTTGACCGTACGCCGGGTGCATGGTCGTGGTCCGCAACGCAGAGCGGCAATGGCGAACTCCACGGTCAGGATCCAGCGCGCAGGCAGCTTCTCCTTCCGATTCATGTGCGGGCGCGACGGGCATTCTCACGCACTGGCCTCCTGCGGTCGGCACCTCCTGCCCACGCGAGCGGAGTTGTGTGAGATCTGCCACTTATGTGCAAATGCGTTCGGACTGAGACGGAGTACGGCCGGCTCATCACCAGATATCGCCCCGGGCATGAGGAAGTGATCGCCACCGCTGTTTTAGGGACTTTTACGACTGCGCCGTACACGTCAACCGCTGCACTGGAAGCACGGAGTTCCGCCGACGCCGTGCGGTGCCTCCCGTGCCTCCGGCACGGGACCGCGACCCGGGCGCGGGCTGAGTGCTGGTGGCCTTATTTGCGCCAGGTCCAGGTGGTTCGTTCGTAGAGGGGTTGGAAGCCGGCGCCGAGCAGGTTATGGAGGGAGGTGCTGCGGGTGCCGAGGGTTTCGTCTCCGGTTTCGGCGACGAGCCATCGGCAGCCGGCTGCTTTGACTGCCCAGGCGCGGATGGAGAGGAGTGCGGTATGGGCGCCGCGGCCGCGGTAAGCGGGGAGGGTTGCTGCACCGAACATGTGGGCGCATTCTCCGTTGATGTAGATGCTTCCGACGGCGATCATCTGTTCGCTGTCCCAGACGGCATACTGACGCCAGTTCGGTTTGCCGACGCAGGAGGCGGCGTCGATCATGCCGGGTCCGGTGAAGCCGTAGGCGGTCATCATGACGGTGGCCCATTCGCGGGCCTGGTGGGGTTCGATGAGGCCAATGTGCCAGCGGGGGTCGAGAGCAGCGATGCCGTCGACGGCGGTCAGGAGGGTTTCGGTGTCGCAGCCGAGTTTGACATGGCTGTGGCCGGTACTTAGCCCCAGGCGGGCGGCAATGGAGGCCCAGTCCGTGGGCAGCATCGGCGGTGCAATCATGAACGACCCTCGAGAGACACCCTGTTTGCGGTAAAACGCGATGATCTGTTCCAGGGTGTCTGCGGTGACGGTCTCACTGGTGTCGAATCCGCCAGCCCGGTTGAAGAAGTGGGTGGGGTACTCGCGGATCGCCAGGGCGAGTGCGGGGCCGATCTCCAGTGAGCCGATGCCCAGGGTGTCGCGTACAGTTTCCGGTGCGCTGGTCAGGAAGTCGGTGTAGGCCTTGATTTCGGTCTGTTCGGCCAGGCTGGGCGGGACGGTGGCGTTCACGCGTGGTTTCCCTTTTCTTAGTCGTGTACGACCCCAGCACGGCGGTAGCGAACCCGTCCGGCTGCCTATATGCCGGAAGTGGCCGCTGCCAGGGAGTTCGCTCAGTCGGGCGTTCAGCACGCCAATGTGCAGGTCGTGGGCGAAGCGGGCGCGCAGACGAAATGACGGAAGTCGACGAACGCTTGTGCCGGCATGGAGATCGGGCCCAGCCGGTCGCTTATGTGTCAGTCGGCCGTGGGCCGGTCGTGCCTGGCCGCGACGGTGAACTCGCCCGTACGTTCGACAGTTTTTTCATAGTTGGCGAAGTAGGCTCCGCCGGTGTCGACCGGGTCCAGATGTCTTCAAGCCCAGGCGTCCGCAGGTGCTGCGCGTGTACCCCCCCGGACCTCCGGACTGCCCTAGGCGGACCGGGCCCTTACCGGCGACCCGGTACACCTGCCGCGCACCGTCGACCACGACAGCCCGCGCCTGGCCTGTGATGGTTTCCCAACGGCCCCCGGTGTCCGGAACCGTGACTGTTGATCTCATACTCGCAAGATGCGTTGGGAACTGGCTGAGTTCGATTGTCTCCCAGACTCCTTCCACTGACCGCTTCTCGACGGCGGCGCGGCAGTCGCCGGAGAGCGAGGCCGAGGCCGTGCGGAGGCCAGAGGCTCGACTCGGTCACCATCGAGGTGCTGTCGATTCCGCTGCTATCGCCGGGCCGCCGTTTTGGCGAAGTTGTCCTGCACGACTGCGCAGCCAATGGCGGGCGCACCACACGGCCGCCTCGGACGGCGCCACCAGGACCCGCACGACCACAGCGAGCCGGGCCATCCGGGATCGCTGGCGGCACCGTGCCGCAGCCAGCGGGCCTCGGGGACATAGCCGAGCTGAGCCTGCATTACCGCCAGGGTCATCAGCTCGGCATCCGACAGCCGCGGAGCGATGCCCACCGCGGGCCGCCACGGGGCCAGATGAGGCGAAACCTTCAGCAGGTCATCGAATCGATACGCACGTGGAGTGCGGTAGCGAGGGTGTCTATCTCGGTCGTCACACACTGAGCTTGGACGCCCTGGTCCTTTTCATGGACCCGAACCCTTGGACGATCATCTAGCCGAAGGACCGCGCGACTTCACCCGTCGCCGCGCCGGTCCAGTGCGCACCGGCCCGGGAACCGGGCCTGTCGTGTGTGCGCCGGTGCCCGCCGTCGGGCGGTCCCATGCCGCCCCGGCACATGCAGCGGCTCCTCGCCCTCGCGGGCACTGTGGCACCATGACATCGGTGCAAGCACCGCAACCTGCGGGGGTCGGACCCGAAGGCCCGGACCCCACCCAGGCCGATCTCGGCGTCAGCCCGCAGGGCATCGAGGCGGAACGGCTGCCGATGACATCGTAGATGCACCGGCCCGGCCCGGTCCGGGAAGACGGCCCCCATGCCGAACGGCTCGTGGTCGGCGGGGCAGATCACCGGATCTGCGCCGCGTAACGGCGACCGCCCGCGCCTGCCGTTCCGCCAGGCATGGGTGCCTGCCGTGCCCGCAGCGCCTGTCCGGCGTGCAAGAGGTATCCCCGTGCGGCCCGGCAAAGCCTGACTCCTAAAATACAGGCAAAGCTTGACTCCTAAAATGACTGCTACGTTGTGTCCGCCTTCTGGCCACCGATATGTCAAGCCGCGCTTCGACGGTTGCCTGACGTACATCCCATGCCCGTCCCATGGTTTCCGAACTCATAGGAGACGCTGTGCCGCCCCAACCCAAGCCGCAGGACCCAGCGCTGCTGGACGGAGCCTCCTCGCGCTTCGCCGACGCGTTCACCCGGCGCACGCAGCTGCGCCGGGACGGCGGTCCGCGGCCCCGATCGTGGACGTGGATAGCCGCCGCGGCCGCGCTCACCACCGTCGCGGTCCTGGTCGTCTTTGCGATCGCGAAACTCCCCGCCGGCTCCGGCGACAAGGAGAAGACCGTTGCGTCCGCTTCGCTGTCCCCGACGTCGTCTGGCTCCTCTGCGGTGGCCGCCCCGCGAAGCGGCTCGTCCGCACCGGGTCACGAGGGCGTTGTCAATGCCGCCCGCCCCGGCGCCGGTGCGCCGAACGGCGGAAGCGGCACCAAGGTCACCGGCGAAAGCGGCGAATCCGGCAACACGCCGATCGCGTCGCCAGCCGCTGGTACGAACACCGGCTCCACGCCCGGCTCCACGTCCGTGTCGGGGTCCGCGTCCGTGTCGGGGTCCGGCGGCTCGACCAACGAACGGTCGAACAGCGGTACACAGAACGTGCAAACCGTCACGTACCCAGGTGTTTTGGTATTCAATCACGCCAGCGGCCGCTGCATCGCCGCCACGGGCGCCCAGAACAGCAAGGCCGTCGACGGCACGCGCCTCGAGATCCGGGACTGTGGCGGCGGATCATGGCAGAAGATCGACTTCCGTTCCGACGGCACCGCCCGGATGTTCGGCCTGTGCATCGACGTCGCCGGAGCCTCCCAGAACGACGGCACGCCCATCCAGCTCGCCAGGTGCAACGGCGGCTGGGCCCAGAAGTTCATCCTGAACAAGTCACACGACCTGGTCAACAGCGCGATCGGCAAGTGCGTCGATGTCGTCGACAAACGCACCGCTAACGGCACCAAGCTCCAGCTGTGGACCTGCTACGGCACCGACAACCAGAAGTGGAGCAAGCGCTGAGCGTGGCCGGGTCGCGCAGCGGAGGGTCAGCGGATGCCGGCGCCCGCAGCGTCGCCCCGGTAACACCGGCTTCTCTTCCGCCCCCACGTGCGCATGAGCTCGAAGGGCGACGCTCCCCGAACGGCACGCCCCCCACACGATCGGAATGCAGACATGGACCTTGACGACGGCCTCGGCATCCGGAAGCTGCTGGACAGCACCCGCCGGATCCAGCAGGACCTGACCCGCGCCCAGGAGGAGTTCCGCGCGCTGACCGTGCAGGGCACGGCGGGCGGCGGCGCGGTGAAGGCGACCCTCGACGGCAAGGGCGTACTCCAGGACCTGGTGATCTCCCCTGTCGTGGCCGACCCGGGCAACGCACAGGGTCTGGCCGACATGATCGTCTCCGCCGTCCGGGACGCCCAGCAGGACTTGGCCGCCCGGCACGAAGAGCAGTTCGTGCCCATGCTGGAATCGCTCCGCACAGAACTGGGGGACTTCTCCCGCTAACGCCCTGCTGAACCGCATCCCCGGGCGCCGGGGCCGCCGTCCGGTTCCCAACCGGTCCCGCGGCCCCGGCGCTTTTGCGCGCGGGGCCGCCGTCCGTCACACGACGTGCTTCAGGTCCCCGCCCACGACCAACCCGCAGAAACGCGCCGCCTCCGTGTCGGCGCCGAGCAGCCGCGGGTCGGGCTTGATCAGCCTGGCGCGGGAGTCAAGGTCGATCGAGACCACCGTGCCCTGCGCGGACTGCGGGGCCTGCGTCACCTGTGCCGTGCCCTGCTCCACCCAGCGGACCGTGCCCAGGACGTTCACCGCCCAAAGCTGTTCGCCGGGCGCCGCGCCCATCACGAGTGAGCGGGCGCCGGGACCGGCGTCCAGCAGCATCGTCTCCAGCCGCGCCACCTCCTCGATCACCGGACCCCGCCATTCGCGCTTTGCGAGCGCGATGCGTTCGCGATACCCGAGCGGACCGGTCGGCGTGGACTCCACGGCGCCGGCGGGCTCCTCCCGTGGTCCTGCCTGCTGTCGGTACTCGACGGCCCGGGTCCCGGCCTGCTCGACCAGCCGCTGCACGGCCTGCCGCCGGAACTCGTTCTTCGTGGTGGCCGCGTAGGTACGGGCCCGGTCCACGAGTTGGTCGAGCGAGGCAGCACGCCGAGCGTAATCGTGCTCGTCGATCGCCTGGTAGTCGCTCAGCATCCGGTCGAGGGCCACCACCCGCGAGAGCGACCGGAGATCAGACCCCGCAGGATCGGTGGTGTACGCGCGGAACCGCTCCAGACGCAACAGGTCGACCGCCTCGGCCTGCTCGGCCACGTCGACCACCTCAGGCGCGACGACCGTGCGGACTGCGGCGGCGGCGAGATCGTGGCGGATCCCCGCCTCGGTCGCCGCTACCGGTGCGTTCTTGAACAGTACGGGCTCCACGGGGACGCCAAGATGCTCGCTGATGCGCCGGGCGGTGTTGGCGAGCCATCGCTGCGCTTCCCCGGGGTCGACGCTCGGCCGGATCTTGTTGCTCATGTAGCGGCCGGACTTGTCCGTGAGTTCCCAAACCTGCGAGGCGGGGTTGTAGGAGAGTTCTCCGCTGACCCGCGCGGGGCGGACGGCGGTGGTGCCGTCCTCGCGGAACCCGACCGCGACGGTGGGATGGCCCTGGTTGTCGATCGCCGCCTTGAGCTGCTCCCGGGTGAGGTTGTGGCCGGCCCGCAGCATGTGGGCCAAGAGCTCGTCGAGCTCCTTCTCCGTCATGATGGACAGGATCTGATCGCTGCCGATGCTGATCTGCCCGTCCTCGTCGACGGCGTAGTGCCAGACGCCGCCGATGCGCTTCAGCAGGGACGGCGTGAAGTTTTCCAGCCGGTACCACAGGGGATTGACACGGACCCGGTCAACGGCTGCAGGGTCACGTTCGCGGTCCTTGACCTTCTTCGGACCCGCCAGGGGACCGTAATCATGGTCCAGTTCCCCGGTGCCCGTACCCGCCACGAGCGCGCCGTGGGCGACGGTGGGCTGTTCCGCGTCCTTGGCACGGATCGGCATGCCCAGGGCAGAGCTGAGGGCCTCGGCCGCGTTGCGCACCCACCGGGTGACGGTGGCCGGTTCCACACCAGGACGGACGACAGGCCCCACGTAGCGGCTGGACGCGTCGATCGTCCACTGACCCGTGAGCGGGTCGCGGAACAGTTCGCCGCCGACGCGGGCGGAGCCGACCACCGCGGCGCCGGTCTCATCGAAACCCGCGGCAACGGTGGGTACGCCCTGGTCATTGAGCCACCCCTTCAGATCCTCCATCGTCAGATCAGGGTGAGCGGCCCTCATCGCATCGAAGAGCTCCTTGCGCTCCTCCTCTCCCGCTATGGACCAGACATCCTCACTGCCGAGGAAGAACCGGCCGTGCTCGTCGATCACGTACGACCAGACGCCGCCGCGCTCCAGCAGGGCCTTTTTGAAGTCCTTCACCGGGTACCACAGGGGGTTGACACGGACCCGAGGCGGAACGGTGTCGTCCTTCTCACCACGCTTCACCGTCTTCGGCTGCACCGCCGGACCGTACAGGTCGTCCAGCGACACGTCGTCCTGAGAGTCCGCGCGCGATGCGGCAGCGTGGGTGACTCCGCTGCTCACCCCCTCGGCGAACCCCGGGCGGTCCTCCTCCACGCGTTCGGCATGCGAGGTCTGCCCGACTGGGGCTCCGAGCGTGCGTGGCGGCGCAGTTGTGCCGGCGGTCGTCGCGTGGTGCAGGACGTGCCCAGGGATTCCTTCGGTGGTTGGCAGGAAGGACACCACGCCTGCGGGTGCGTAAATGGGCATGCCCGACTGCCCGTCGAGGAACACGACCCCGTTGTGATCATGTGTCACGTTCACCACATGGTCGATACCGCCGGCGGCGTTCTCGACCACGACCATGCCGCGTGCACCGACCGGTGCCGCAGACATCGCGGCCACGACCGCCTGCGACCCGGACACCGGGTCCGGCAGACGATCCAGGTAGTTCTCCAGGTAGTTCCGCAGCCCCGAAGCGTCCTCCGCGACCTGCCGGTCACCACCCACCTCCGACGGCGGTGCCTGATGAACAGCGCCATCACGCAGAGTCAGGTCGACCGCGATGGCCGTCAAAACACAGTTCGTCTCAAAACCATCGCCCTGCGCCCGAGAAGGATTGACCTCGTCCAACCACCCGTAGGCAAGACGCAACTCCTCCTCAGGCCGCAGAACCACGGCCCCACTCCCGGCATCCAACGGCCGGAAGACACCGGCACTCCCGCCGAGCCCCGTGCGGTCCGCTTCCTTGCCCTTCTGCGAGGCCGCCGTCTTCGCGGCGTTCGCCTTGGAAGGCGGCCAGAAAGCCGCCTTGGGCGGCTCCTCGACGTTCTTGATCAGTCCACGGCCCTGCGTGGAGGCTTGCAGCTGGTACCAGTTGGTGAGGCGGTCGGTGAGCCCGCGCACCCGGGCGTACTCGTCTGCGAGGGCATCGGCGTACGCAAGGCGGGCCGCCAGATCGGCCTTGACCTCATCGAGCCGCTGCTGTGCGGCGTCCCGCGCGTCCCGGGCGGCGGCGACCTGACGCGCCATCCCCACCGTCGTCCGCGCCTGCTCGATCTGCTCGGACCGCACCTGCTCCCAGCCGTCGTGGGCGGGTTCGGCGAAGTCGTCGTCCAGCTCAAGCGCGTTGAGCTCCTTGAGGGCGTCCTCGACCGACGGCACGGATCCCGTGAAGGCGTTCAGCGCCTTGTCGGCCGCCGCCAGTTCGGACTCCCGCTTCGCGGCGTCGCCGCGGCGCAGGTCCCAGTAGGCCTTGTCGGCGGCGGTCCACTCCTTGTCCGCCTTGCCGACCGCGTCCCAGGACTCGGCCACCTTGGCCGGGAAGCTGGCCTCGCCGACCAGGCCGAGTCGCCGGGCCACGTCCTCGCGCACCCAGGCCAGCACCGTGGCGTCGGCCTCCATGGCCTGCGGCTCCCGCTGCGGGTTGCCGAAGACACTGCGGACCGCCTCGACCGGGGTGCTGTCCTTCACGTGGTGGTGGACCTGCGCGATCGACAGCCACTTCGTGGGGATGGCGAACAGGAACGCCCGGCCCTTTTCCGGCTTGACGTTCACCGAGGTGAGCCACTCACCCGCCAGGCCGGCAGTCACGGAGTCCACTTCGTGGGCTCCGAACCCGCTGCCGATCTGGTTGGTGCCGACCGCCGGTGAGGAGGTGGTCGGTCCGCCTTGCAGGACGTGACCGGCCCACCCCGCGCGGCCGGCGGACGAGCTGGCACCGTGCACCTCCCGGTTGGCGCCCTCGAACTTCATCCCGTCCGCGACGGCCATCAACCGGACCTTGGAGAGGTCGGGCTTGGAGTAGATCGCGAGACTGCCGTCCGCGCCTCCGAAGAACCCGCGGTCGGTCAGCCCGGCCACCTGGTAGCCGCGGGGCGTCAGCGTCTGCTCGTAGAACGCCGCGAGCGCCCCGTTGGACGTCCCGTCCTCCAGGCTCTGCGCCGACCCGGTGCCGGCTCGGGTCAACGGCGTGTTCTTCGCCTGCGCCAGCAGATCGGCACTGATGGGACCGTGCCCGGGTACCGACAGGGACACGTCGTACGCTGCGCCCAGGGCCAGCGTGTTGGCGGCACGCAAGCCGTCGAGCCCGATGACGCCGCGGACCGCGAAGCCCTCCTGCGGCATCTCGAACGGCTTGACCTCGACCTTGCCACCGGCTCCCCGGTGCGCGACGTCGTGCCAGCCGCCCGCGCCGAGCGAAGGCGGCAGGGCGACCCGGTGTGGTTCGCCGGGCCCTTCCAACGGCGGCGGTGCGAGCGGATCTGACTGCCCGGCCGAGTCCTGCGGCTCGGGCCGCATCAGGCTGAGCGGGAAGTGCTCGATCAGCCTGCCTACGTTCTCCTGGACCGAGATCGAGTGCTTGCGCCGCCCGGTCCACATCTGCAACCACCGGCCGGCCTGGTCCTTCAGGCGGTCCGCACCGGCGTGCCCGGCTGCGGCCGGATCGGCCGGCGTGGTGTCGGTGATCTCCAGTTCGAGGCGCAGCTCGTACTCCGTCGTGTACTCGCCGTGCGCCTGCGTGGTCGTGACGGTCGAGTACTTGACGGTGCCGTCATTCTGCGTCTGAACGGTTCCCTGCACGGAGGAACCCATCTGCGAGTGTGTCGGACCCGCGGACCTGGCCACCGCGTCGGGCGTGTGGGCGCCCTCGGAGACAACGAAGCCGATCAGCTTGCCTGAGGCCCGGCCGCGGGTCTGCTGGACGGACTCCACAGCCTGCCGGTGCTCCTCCAGCTCCACGCTGTGGCCCAGGCCGCCGAAGCCGTCCGCGGCACTCTTCACGGGGACCAACTGGACGCGGAGCCGCGCCTGCCGGCGGCCGACCCACGTCTGAGCCCACTCCGAGCCCCAGCGGCCGATGCGCGCCGGCACCGCGGAACCCGAGCCCGACATCTCCCTGCCGATGGCCCGCACCACACGGCCCGACACCAGCCGGCGCAGCTGCTCCAGGTCCTGAGTGGAGAGCCCCAGCGGCTTCAGCGCCGCCTCGAACCGGCGCACCGCCGCGGCCGTGTCGAGCGAGTTCACCGGCCAGCTGCCGAACGCCTGGCCCCTCAGCAACGGAAGCGGCGACCAGGACCGCTTGTTGTACAGCGGCACGTCGCCGAAGTCGTCCTTCAGCACCCCGAGCCGGTAGGCGCTCTTCTCCGGAAGGTGGCCCACCCAGCCGCCGGGGACCACGAGCCTGCGTCCCGACGCTCCGACCAGGGAGGTGGGAAGGTGGCTATTGCCGTGTGCCCATGCGCCGATCCGCTCGGAGGCGGCCGCGATCTCGTGCAGTACCGCGGCGGATGCCAGGACGCGGCGGCCCGTGTCCTTGCGGTTGATCTCGGACACCGCGGACCGCTGGACCGTCTTCGACGTGAGAGTGTCCCGCCGGTACGGGCTGACCACCAGGGTGTAGTTGCCGGTGACCCCGGTCCCCAACCCGTGGGACTTCTGGTAACCCAGCTGGCCGCCGAAGAACAGCGTGCTGGTCCTGGTGTAGCGGCCGGTGGAATTCGCGACGCCGCCGACGGTGGTCTCGGTCTCGATCCTCTGCGCGCTGGTCAAGGCGGTCATGCCGGACAGGAGGGTGGTCCGGTGCGCCAGCCACGTCGAGCGGTTCAGGTACGGCGCCGACGCAAACAGCTCCGGAGCCCGCCATCCGGTCTCCGCGGAGCTCTGGTCGAAGTTCGCCCGGAGGTTCTTACTCTCGACGAGCTGGAGCGCCGCGTCGTGCGCCGGTGCGCCCTTCTGCATCACCGTCCAGGAACCGCCCGACGCCTCGTTCAGCACGTCCTTCAGGGCGCCGGACAGCTCCTTGTCGGCGATCACGGAGACCGTCTCGTGGGGATGCTGCGACAACAGCACGGTGGAGGCGCGGTCGACGGTGGCCGCCGGCACCGTGCCCATGTCCATCGCGAGGTTGCGGGCTTCCTCGGCGGAGAGCGCCTCCGGCGCCTTCACGGTGCGGTCGGCGGTGGTGACGGGGGCGACGGGGGTGTGCTCGACCGGGACGCTCAGTAGCACCCGGCCCAGACCCGACGCGTCCTGCGTGCCGCTCTGCTCCGGGGGCCCGATCAGCCGGCCCTCCGGCTCGCCGAACACGAACGGCTGCGTGCCGAGGGCGTTCATGAACAGCAGACCGCGCATCCACCTGCGGGGCCGCCAGTAGCCGCCGCGCTTGGCGCTGAGGCTGATCTTGTAGCTGTACAGGTGGGAGCCACCGGTGCCGATCGACAAGGCCTCGTGCGTGGCGGCCATGCCGTAACCGCTCTCGGACTCCGTGCGCTTACCGACCCTCACGCCCACGAACACGGTTCCCAGCTGCTCCGGCCGGCTGATCTCGTCGGTGTTCGTGTCGCGCGGCGAGACCGCAGCCTCGAGGCCGATCTGCGCAGCGCGGGAGCCGCTCTGCTGGCCGCCCACGACCTCGGTGCCCGGGGCGCTGAACCGCAGCCGCAGGTCCTCCTGCTTACCTTCGTAGCGCCGCTCCGTCAGCTTGGCGTCCACCCACACGTAGCGGTGGCCGCGCGACATCCTGGCCGACTCGACCAGGTCGATCCGCAGACCGGTGGTCATCATCGTCTCGACGTTCGACGCCATGCTGTGGTGCGACAGCTGGTTGAGGACCTCCAGCGTGTTGTGCAGCACAATCCCGAAGTGATCGGCGTTGCGCCAGCGGGGGCTGCGGGGGTTGAGTTCACGCAGCGGGGCGACCAGGTCCGGATAGGCCTCGCCAACCTTCTGCAGCACCTCGTCGGCGAAGCGCTCGGGGAACGTCACCTTCTTGCCGTCGACATCACGACTGATGCTCCCGTCGGCGAAGGTGAACTCCTCCACCCGGCTCATACCCAGCGTCGATGGCTCTTGTTGCGTCAGGTACGGCGGAGCCTCCGGCTCCCGCCCGGCGGGCTTGCCCTTGTCCAGCCCGGCCAGCCGGCTGGCCTCGGTGCGGGTCAACCGCTCGACCGCCCACGTCTGGAACGTTTCGGAACGTGGCGTAATCCTGCTCCGCGGCGTGTCCTTCCACAGCTTCCCGCGGTGCCCCGTCGGCGGCGCGGTCACGGTGATCTTCTTCTGTACCAGGTAGAGGCCGGTGGCGGAGCCCTTGACCTGAGCCGCGATCTTGACGGCCGCGGACCCACCCGAGAGGGTGCTCCGGCTCCGAGACGCACCGTAACGGCCGTTGAGCCCAGCCAGCAGGCGCAGGTCGAACTCGCCGTTCTCCAGCCCGAACAGCTGGAACATGGGGCCCACCGACACGCCGACCTCGGCGCCGTGGGACCTCCCGATCTGCCGCTCGTTGCGTGCCGTGCTCTGCACGATGTCCCGCAGCTCCGCGGCCGTCGTCTCGTTGATCAGAACGGCGTCACCGGACTCGACCTTCACGGAGAACACACCCAGCGGCTCGCTGCCGCTCTCCCCCCCGAACAGCGGCGGGGTGACCACCCGGCCCGAATTCAGCGCGCGGGACATTCCGTGGAAGCCGCCGGTGGAGAAGAATTCCCCGATCTGAGAGGCGGCCATGCTGTCCGATGTCACTCCGATCTGCTCCACCACCCAGTCGCGGATATGGCCGGTCGGGCCGAAGGCCTCGGTGTTCACCATCCGCAGGCGGGAGTCGGAGCCCAGCGTCAACCGCTGCGGCAGCTCGCCGGTGAGGGCCTTGCCGGTGGTCAGGGAGTCGGCGATCCGCACCATGACGCCGCCGCGCACGGCGAAGCCGAACTCCACCGGCCGCCGAGCTGTGTCCTCACCCTGCTGAATCGGCTTCCCGCTCAGGTCGATGGCGGTGCCGTGGCGGTCCTTGACCTCGAACTCGAACCAGACGTCGTCCACATGGACGTGCGAACCGTCCAGGGTGCGAGTCTCGGTCTGGTTCACCACCTGCCTCTGCTGGTTGTATCGCACCTGCTTGCCGAAGTTGAACCGAAAATGCAGTCGGCCCCACGGGGAGACGAACTGATTGACGGGCCCCAGCGGCACCGTCGAGGCCAGCCCCAGCGAGGTGGCGTTGACCTTGACCTGGCCGCTGGTGCCGGTCGACCGCTGCATGGTGTCGACCTTGACCGGATTCCCGTGGCCTGAAGCGAACCGTTCCCAGTTCCCGTATAGCCGCGCCGTTACCCCCAGCGTCCGGGTCTTCCCGTCCGCCGCCTTATACAGGAACGTCCTTCCTTCGCCGAAGAACCCCTGCGGGTTGTCCCGCAGGCTGCGGCTCACCCGGTCCAGCAGACCGAAGCCGTCCTGTGCCCGGCTCCCCTTGACAGGAGCCGGGCGGGTGCCGACCGACCGGCCCAGCTGCTCGTCGAGTTCCCGCACGACGAGATCGATGCCGCGCAGCGTGCGGTCGCCCTGGCCGAAGGCGAACGAACGACGCACGACGTCCTGTGGCAGCCCGGGAAGCTGGGAACCCACGCCGCCGGTCATGTAGATGGGCAGCTGGGTGCCGTCACTGAACCGGACCGGGCCGGTGGAAAGCGGCGCCGGCGGCAGTTCCAGGTCGACTCGCGGCGGCCGCCTCTCGTCCAGGTCCACGGCGCCCGTCACGGGGCGCAAACGCCGGGGCGCGGGCTCCTCGACGAGCTCCTTGAGGGGGCCGGAGGTCTCGTTCAGTTCGGGGACGGTGGCTCCCTGCCCGGAACCCAGCAAACGCTGCGGCGCGCCATCGGTGACAAGGTCGGCATCGCTGTGCAGCGGGAATCCGGGAATACCCTGCGTGGTCGGCAGGAAAGACACCACACCAGCAGGCTCACGCACCGGGAAACCCGACTGCCCGTCCAGGAACACCACACCGTTGTGATCACGCGTCACATTCACCACATGATCGATCTCGCCCCCGGCACTCTCGATCACCACCATGCCCCGAGCCCCGACCGGCGCCGCCGACATCGCCGCAGCGACCGCCCCCGCACCCGCCACCGGATCCGGAACACGATCCAGATAGTTCTCCAGGTAGTTCCGCAGCCCCGAAGCATCCTCCGCACCCTGCCGGACAGCACCCACATCCGAAGCAGACGCCTGATGAACACCACCGTCCCGCAACGACAGATCAACCGCGATCGCCGTCAGAACACAGTTCGTGCCAAAACCACCACCCTGCGCCCGATACGGATTGACCTCCTCCAACCAACCGTACGCAGAACGCAACTCCTCAAACGGACGCACCAACGCCGAAACACCCGCACCACCAGCACCCAACCCCCGCGGCACGAACCCCGGCGCCGATGTCGACGCCGCTATGGGACCGCTGGTGGAGTTCGGTGCAAACGACGCAGCCGACGAATCTTCCCGATTTGAGCGGAAGTACTCGGGCAGCTCTCTGCCGAAATAGGCCCGCACCTCAGGGTTGAGCCGCGCGCGAGGCTCGGGATGCGTCCCGTAAAAGGCGGCGTACGCCTCGGCGAACCACTCACTTGGACTTGAGAACTGGTAATTGGACACAGAATGGTTGGTGCGCTCGGCCCGCAGGTAACTGACCCACTGGCCGTCGCGGCTCACCTGGTACATGCGCCCGCCGATATCAAGCACGTCACCACCCCCGTCGAGCAACGTCCACGGCTGCGCTTGCGCCAACTGCTTGAAGCGAACAACCAGAGCAATTCCAGCGCTCTGCCCCGGGAAGTCCGCAAACAACCTAGTAACCAGGGGATGGTTCAACGCCACGCCCGGATGGAGCGCAGCCGTCGCCGCATTCAACAAGGATTGCCTATATCTGCTATTTACATGGAGATGATCGCCCAACCCGGCCTTACCAAGAACCCTCGTGGCAAGCTCGCCAAGATCGTTGTCGGTGTAGATCCGCCAGCCGCCGAACCGGGACTGCTGGAGAAGACCTGCCATCCAGTTGATGCGCTGATCGACGGAGTGACCGATCTCATGCCGCAGCATCCACTTCACGTAGTTACCCTGTGCCAGCACATTCGAGACACCACCCATCACCTGGCGCTGGCCATCACCGATACCGAGTTCCCGATCCCCGTCCTCACTGATCTCGCGATATTCCGACAACGCCGCCTTGTCCATCAGGGCGCGCTGCCACCCACTAGCCCGATTAAGCTCCGTAAGGAGCCACGAGGGAAGCCCGTATGGAGAAACAATATCGATGAGCCTCTGACTGATGTCGTACCCGCTGCTGTTTTCACCCGCTTCGGGAACCGCGGGCTGAATCGCGGTCAGCGCCGGGTTACCAATAACGTGCTCGCGAGGCAGACTGGCCAGGACGCCATCAATCCTGGAAAGCGTGGAATGGCTGAAATGGTCGTTCGGTCGATCCGCGGGAGGACCGATTCGAATACCGTATTTACGACTGAGTTCGGCCTCCCGATCGGCAGCACCCTGATTCCACAACAAACCACCGATCCCACGCCCACCCGCAGCACGCCCGAGCATGCCGTAACCGTGACCGACAGGCGCGTCCACCAGCGCTTGGGCTGTACTTCCGGACTGAGGCTGAACACCGAGAATTCCAGAATCCACCGCCCGCCCAACACCGTCGATCACGGTCATACGCGTTCCATGGCCGGCTCGCACCCACCGCTGCAGATCCCGTCGGTCCAAAACCTCCACACGGCTGGACGCCTGCGGGTCCACACGCGCGATCAGCACCTCGCCCATGTCTGCTTTCAGCCCGACATTCGCATAAAGCAGAGCATGCCCAATGCCCTCCAAGCCCTGCTCCAGCACTACCGCCTTACTGCCCACACCAGCCGTCACCAGAGCATCGACCAACTGATCCATCGATGACAACGGCAACCACCTTCCACCAGGAACAAGCCGCTCCTCAGTCCGACCGGATCTCGAAACCAGGTCATCCCGAGCAAACGCCGGACGGACGGCACGGAAAGCCGCCCGAGATCCACCGAGTTCTCCCACCACGGGGAACAACTCGTCAAGCAGCGCATCCAGCAGCACAACACAATTGAGCACCGCGGGATCCGCAACAAACGCGTCCATACCCACACCGGCCTGCGCCACGGCCCGCACAACCGCAGCATCGACCGAAACCCGCAACTTCTCCTCGGCATCCACCACCGATCCACCACCGGTCCGAGAACGCACTCCGATATCGGCCGTGACCGGAGCAACAGGTGCGGTGAATTCGGGTGTCCCGCCAGACGAAGGCACAGTGCTGATGACAGCGGAAGGGGCCTCCCGCATCGGGTAGAGCGTGTCGGAACGCGCGGGGACCGCGGTGCTGTCATCCGCCGTGGAGGCGGGTGACAGCAGTCCACGGAGGTCCTCGGACCCGACGCCAACCGGTATTGACCGGGCAAGCCGCTCCGCGACGGGACCGTCCCCCAGGTGGGTCAGCAGACGACTGGCGACGATAACCAGATCCTGGTCGGCACGATCCAACTGGAACAAGTCACCAGCATGCTCCGCAAGCCGGTCCTCGATACCAACCAGCGTGTGTCCGCCCACATAGTTCGCCGCCTCGACCAACGCGGTGAACAGTGGGTGACCCTCAGGCAGGCCTGCCTCTCCCTGCCGGTTGGCGGACTTCTCCCAGATCAGCCACCTGAGCTGGAAGTCGGCCAGCCCGTTCCTCCGCTCGACCGGAGACATCCCCTCCAGCACCGTCCGGTCTACGAGACCAGAGCGAACAGCCGTGCTCCGGATCGGTCCCGCGGCCCGCGAAGTGTCCGTCACCGATCCCGACGTGCCTGCCGCGGACGATTCACCGGTGACAGCCGCGCCATCCGTACGCCCCGCCCCCCCAAGCCCTCCCTGGGGCCGCCCCAAGAGACGCTCCACAACGTCGACACTCCGCGCCCGCAGGTCGCTCAGCGTGTAACCCGCTCCCCGCCGGGCCGACAACTTCCGATCCGCCTCGGCCACCTGATCCCGTGTTGCCAGGCGCGCCCCCATTCTCTGCAATCGCTGGTTGACCTCACGAAACAGAGCCTCGGCGGGGGAAAGCATCGGTGCCGGCGCCCACGTCGAAGCCGACGCCGCTGTCGGCGCCCACCCCTGAGCCGGAACCGACGTCGACGTCGACGTCGAAGCCCACGCCGGAGCCGGAGCCGGCGCCGATGTCGACGCCGCTATGCGACCGCTGGTGGAGCTCGGTGCAAACGACGCAGCCGACGAATCTTCCCGATTTGAGCGGAAGTACTCGGGCAGCTCTCTGCCGAAATAGGCCCGCACCTCAGGGTTGAGCCGCGCGCGAGGCTCGGGACGCGTCCCGTAAAAGGCGGCGTACGCCTCGGCGAACCACTCACTTGGACTTGAGAACTGGTAATTGGACACAGAATGGTTGGTGCGCTCGGCCCGCAGGTAACTGACCCACTGGCCGTCGCGGCTCACCTGGTACATGCGCCCGCCGATATCAAGCACGTCACCACCCCCGTCGAGCAACGTCCACGGCTGCGCTTGCGCCAACTGCTTGAAGCGAACAACCAGAGCAATTCCAGCGCTCTGCCCCGGGAAGTCCGCAAACAACCCAGTAACCAGGGGATGGTTCAACGCCACGCCCGGATGGAGCGCAGCCGTCGCCGCATTCAACAAGGATTGCCTATATCTGCTATTTACATGGAGATGATCGCCCAACCCGGCCTTACCAAGAACCCTCGTGGCAAGCTCGCCAAGATCGTTGTCGGTGTAGATCCGCCAGCCGCCGAACCGGGACTGCTGGAGAAGACCTGCCATCCAATTGATGCGCTGATCGACGGAGTGACCGATCTCATGCCGCAGCATCCACTTCACGTAGTTACCCTGTGCCAGCACATTCGAGACACCACCCATCACCTGGCGCTGGCCATCACCGATACCGAGTTCCCGATCCCCGTCCTCACTGATCTCGCGATATTCCGACAACGCCGCCTTGTCCATCAGGGCGCGCTGCCACCCACTAGCCCGATTAAGCTCCGTAAGGAGCCACGAGGGAAGCCCGTATGGAGAAACAATATCGATGAGCCTCTGACTGATGTCGTACCCGCTGCTGTTTTCACCCGCTTCGGGAACCGCGGGCTGAATCGCGGTCAGCGCCGGGTTACCAATAACGTGCTCGCGAGGCAGACTGGCCAGGACGCCATCAATCCTGGAAAGCGTGGAATGGCTGAAATGGTCGTTCGGTCGATCCGCGGGAGGACCGATTCGAATACCGTATTTACGACTGAGTTCGGCCTCCCGATCGGCAGCACCCTGATTCCACAACAAACCACCGATCCCACGCCCACCCGCAGCACGCCCGAGCATGCCGTAACCGTGACCGACAGGCGCGTCCACCAGCGCCTGGGCTGTACTTCCGGACTGAGGCTGAACACCGAGAATTCCAGAATCCACCGCCCGCCCAACACCGTCGATCACGGTCATACGCGTTCCACGCTTGCGGGGGCCGGAGGTCTCGTTCAGTTCGGGGACGGTGGCTCCCTGCCCGGAACCCAGCAAACGCTGCGGCGCGCCATCGGTGACAAGGTCGGCATCGCTGTGCAGCGGGAATCCGGGAATACCCTGCGTGGTCGGCAGGAAAGACACCACACCAGCAGGCTCACGCACCGGGAAACCCGACTGCCCGTCCAGGAACACCACACCGTTGTGATCACGCGTCACATTCACCACATGATCGATCTCGCCCCCGGCACTCTCGATCACCACCATGCCCCGAGCCCCGACCGGCGCCGCCGACATCGCCGCAGCGACCGCCTCCGCACCCGCCACCGGATCCGGAACACGATCCAGATAGTTCTCCAGGTAGTTCCGCAGCCCCGAAGCATCCTCCGCACCCTGCCGGACAGCACCCACATCCGAAGCAGACGCCTGATGAACACCACCGTCCCGCAACGACAGATCAACCGCGATCGCCGTCAGAACACAGTTCGTGCCAAAACCACCACCCTGTGCCCGATACGGATTGACCTCCTCCAACCAACCGTACGCAGAACGCAACTCCTCAAACGGACGCACCAACGCCGAAACACCCGCACCACCAGCACCACCAGCACCCAACCCCCGCGCCGACGCCACACCATGCTCGTCCAGAAGCCCTGCGGTGAAGTGCAGGTCCTCATAGCTCTCGTGGACCTTCGCGCCTGACGCGCCGTACGGAACCGCGGCCGGCCGCACCCCGGGAAACACCGGGACCGTCTCGACGGTAAGCGAGAACCCGTTGTCGCGGGCGAACGTCTCCAGTACGTCCTTCTGGGACAGGGCCTCTTGCGCCTTCACCCGGTCATGACTGTCGTGGAACAGCACGACCCGGTCCAGGTCCTGCCAGGTGACCCCACCGTGGATCTGCGCCTCGATGTACCCCTGCAACCGGGACGAGAGACTGCCGGAATCCCTCAGGGCCCGGTAACCAGGGTCGAAAGCGAAATCGGTCGCCTCGGCGAACGCCAACCGGACCAGGGATTCGTCGCCGTGGTTGAGCAACGGCAGGAGGTTCCCCAGACCCGTCACGCCCTGCGCGCCCCTCGGCCCAGGACGGAAACTGTCCTCCGGCGTGAAGGTGGCCCGCTCCATCACCGCGTGTTTGAGGTGGAACACCGCTGAGCCGTACGACTTAAGAGCCTGCGGCCGGTGGGGCGAGGTCAGTGCCGCGTACACGGGCAGGGCGGAGCGGTCCTGATCGCTCGGCGCGAAGAACTCGTCGGGTGCGCCGGTGCGAGCACCGTAGATACCGGACGCCTGGCCCGTGCGTTTGACGGTGGACGCATAGCCCAGGGCCTCTTCGGCCGGACCGCGGCTCCCAAACAAATACCCGGTCTGACCGGGTGTGGACTCCCACGCATTGCGCAGCAGGACCGTGTTGTCCCGGACCATCGCGTCGAGCACAGTGCCCTCGCTGGTGGCACCGGCATCCAGTCTCACGTTGACGGTCAGGGACATGTCGTTGCGAAGGGTGCCCAGGACGGAGTCGACCAGGGAGTCCAGCACCCCGTCGATGCCGCCGCCGAGCAGATACCCCTTGGCCCACGGCCATGCGCCGCTGCGCAGCTTGGAGATCAGCTCGTCACGGTCGGCGGCCATGGCCCGCAGGCCGCGGCGTTCGGCCATGACGAGCGCGGCGATCTGCGAAGTCTCCAACCGGTCCCACACTCGGCGGCTCCGGAGATCACGGAAGAGCTCGAGGTCGTCGGCCAAGGACGTGATCCGGCTGTCCAGTGCTGTGATGAGCTCGACGCGGGCAGCGGTTGCACGCGCCGCGTTCAACGCGTCCATCTCCGCTTTGAAGGAGTCGTCGACGCCCTCTGGATGCTGCAGCCAGTACGCCACCATCAGGTCGCGGCTGGTGGGGATCAGGACGTGGACGTCATGGCCGGTGACCTCACCGGCCCTCCTGCCGTCGATGACGACATGGCTTGCCGCCGGCACCAAAGTCACCGACTGGACGACGCCCTCCGGACCCGCGACCGCAGGCACCTCGCGATGACCGCGCAGCCACCGGGAGACGCGGGAGCCCCCGGGCAGCACCCCGTTCCGCGCCTCCACCTCCTGCACCTCGGGCAGCGGGGCACCTCCGGTGGCCTCTGACCACCGCTCCTCCGCACGGGTCAACTCCGCCTCGGCACGTACGAAGCGGTCCCATGCCTGGGCCAGGCCCCGGCCCTCGGCCTTGGCGGAGAAACCGACCCCCTCCAGGTGCCGCTCCTCGGCGGCCACGAAATCGTCCACCGTGTCGTTCCAAACACTCCGGGCTTCCGTTAGCGCCACACCCGCGTCCGACACGGCCCGCCAGTCACCACTGCTGGGACGAGTGGATTCGCCCTCCCGCTGCTCCATGGGGGACCGCAGGGACCGGCCGAAGTCCAGATGCTCGTCGTCCTGCTCCACCGACGCGGCTACCGGTCCCCGGACCGCCGCCTTGCCCTTGTCCACCGTGCTCAGGGGCAGCGCCTCGGGCTCGTCGAGATCCATCCCGACGATGTGGTCGGCGATGGCCTCCGCCTGTACGGCGACCGGCAGCGACAGGAACGCCTCGCCCCTCTCCGCCGTCAGCTGCCGGACGGCCTCGTCGACGTCCTCGTACGAGACGTGCCGCTCGGTACGCGCACCGAGCGCGTCGTCCACCGCGGCGGTCAACCTCAGTCCCTCGGCAAGGAGTTCGGCCGTGACCTCGGCGCGCACCGCGATCGGCGCCTGCCGGGAGAGGAGGCCCGCGTCGAGCAGATCCTCGTGGACCCGGGCGATCCGCCCTGCGGAAACGTCGTCGATGCCCCGCTCCGCCAGCGCCCTCCGCGTGGCCTCCTCCAGCCGCGCGTGGTCGGCGGCGGGGAGCACGTCGTACGGCAGCGCCTCCGTTTCACCGAAGCGGGCGGTCTCGGGCAGGGCACCGAGGACCCCGTCCAGGTCGTCGGCGGTGTGGAAGACACCCTCGGCCGGGTCGAAGGCAGCCCACGAGGGCGGCGCCGAGGCGTCCTCCTGCGCGACGGGGAAGACCACGGGGGCGTCGAGCTCGTCGGCCAGCCTGGTGACGAATCCCGAGATTTCCGGGACGCCGAGGGTCTGTGACGCAGGGAGAACCATTGCCCGGCCGGGAAGCCACTGCGTGTTCCGGGCGAGGAAGTCCAGCAGGGGGCGCGCCTGCAGCAGCTCCTGGTGGACATGGTCGACCTGCGTGCGGGTGAAGGTGTACTCCGAGGTGTTCCGCGGCCAGCCCTGGACCTCGCCCGGCAGGTCAAGCGCCAGGGAGTCCTCCTGCCGGGACGCCTGCTGCCGCCCCTGGCCCTGCTCTGTAGGACGGTGCGCCGTGGCGGACGCCGAGGTGTGGACCGTCACGGCGGGCGTTTGGGGCATGGTTCCGGGGGAGCCCGCGGTGTCCCGCTCCCGGGTGACCTGCACCTGCGACCCGTCCTGGTGCCGCGGGGCGTGGTTGGCCTGCGTCCGTACCTCGGAAGGGCCCTGCCCCTGATGGGTCTGGACTGTCGGGACGACCGTCACCTCCTGCCGGCCACCGGTGTGCTCGCGCGGCGGCACCGGGGTGTCGCTGTCGTCCATGGGGGCGGGGGTGTGGCTCTCGGGGGCCGGGGTGTGGCCCTCGGAGGCGGCGCTGTGGCCTTCGGGGGCTGCGGGGTGTTCCGGGGTGCCCGGACGGACCGAAACGCTCTCACTGGGCGAGGCCCCGCCGGCACGCCAGTCCCGGAAGACGGGGTAGTGCAAGCTGTTGAGGTCGGAGTAGTAGTCGCCGTCCCGCAGGTCGCTGAGCCGGGACCGGAAGCCGTCCTCGTGGCGCGACTCGTGCGACAGCCAGGCCTGGGTCTTGTGCCCTTCAGGGGCGAACAGCGCGTCGTACTTGACGACGCGCTCCGTACGGAAGTCGTTGCCCAGCCTGCTGACCGTGTCCTCGTGCAGCTGGAAGGACTCAGTACTGCCCGGGTGGCCCAGGATCTCGTGGAACGTGTGCGCGGACTCACCGACCACGGCCTGCAGGTCGCCCTCGTGGCGGATCCGGTCGGGCAGCGTCGAGCGCAGGTTGTCGCGTACGTCGGTCCACTGCGGAGCGGACTCACGGGCCTTCGGGCCGTCGCCCCAGCGTTCGATGAAGTGCCGGGCGGCGGTGGTCCGCACGGTGTCGAGGTACTCCCCGACGACGCGCTGCCGCCCGTCCTCGCCGAAGTGGGCGAGGAAGTCCTCGCCCAGTTCCGACAGCCGGCCCTGGGCGTGCAGCGTCTCCTCCGCCAGTCGACCCCGGATGAAGTGCTCCTTGGCGATGCGGCCCGGGAGTTCGTCGATCGCACGGGTCGTCGTCAGGTCCCACAGCGCGCGGGGCCGGTCCCCGTCTCCGTGCCGGAAGACGAGGTCGTGGTCGGTGCGCAGGTCGCGCTGGAAGTCCAGCCGCACCTGGTTCACGAAGTCGTCCGGCAGTGCCTCCGCGCCTGTGGAGTTCCACCTGATGACGTCGTCGAACATCTCTTTCGTCGCCACCTGGATGTCGTGCTCCCGGGTCGCGATCGCCCCGAGGTCCTGGAATACGTTGTCCAGGAGCCCGTCGAGCTGCCGAGCCGTGTGCGCGGGCAGTCCGCCACTGGTGTCCCCGTCGTGGAGGAACCCGTCGAGCGCCCGGCTGAACTCCTCGTGCTTGCCGATGTAGTACTGCTCGAGCACGTTGAAGTCGTGCGACTTGTCACGGAAATGGTCGACGGGGGCGTCGCCGTCCGACGTGTGCTCGATGAATGTGAAGTCGTCGGGACGGGATCCGTCGGCTCCGTCCTTGAGCTTGGCGACGGGCCCCTGACCGCCGTCGTCGGGGTACCCGTACGCCTTGGTGTCGTCCTTGACGTACGTCTGGAGATCGCGGTCGTAGACGTACTTCGAGGGCGCTCTGTCGAACTGCGGAAGGTCACCGCCTTCACCGAACCGGTTCGCCTTGTAGGCATCCACCTGTTCCTTGAAACGGGCGGTGAACCTCTCGTTCTGGTCGGCCCTGACGAGGTACTTGTACGCGTTGTGCCGCGCGCGGTCCACGATGCGCGTGAAGGCGTCGGAGGAGATGTGGCCCGTCCGGTCCACTTCCGCCCGGAATTCGCGGGTGATGTCGTTGCGCCACTGCCACTCGGCGGTCTGCGCCTCGCGCCCGTCCTGCGACAGGTGCGAACCACCGAACAGGTCGTTCTCGGCGTACTTGTCGTAGGCGTTCTGCCAGGCCGTGTCGAGGTCCTGACGGTGGAACTCCAGGCGTGCTTCCGCCTCGACGACCGGAAGGTTCCTCGCGTTCTGTTCCTGCTTGAAGGTGTTCCACTTCGCGGTCTTGCCGGCGTCCTCGCGGACCAGGACGGCGTGCGCGTCGTGGCCGGGGTCGGGCTCGACTACGCGGCCTCCGCCATGGGCATCGTCGTGCGCCGTGGCTCCGGAGCCGAAGTCGTGCTGCCTGCCCGTCGGCGTCTCGGACGCCGACGAGGCCAGCGAGTCAACGGACCGCTCGGCGCCTGCGGTGGTTTCGGTGTTCGCCGACGTTTCCGCATGCACGATCGTGCCTTCCGACGCCGCTTTCCCGTCCTGGGAGTCCACGGCGCGACGGCCGCCGCCCCCGCCGGCCGGACGCGAGTGCTGCGGCCCGTCGTGCGTGGCACGGGTTCCACCGCTCGACTCCGGGCTGCCGGAGCGCACCCCGCTCGTGGGTACGTCCGTCCCGCCGCGGCCCCCGGTAGTGACCGGCTGCGCTCCAGGACGCGTGCCCGTGCCCTCCGGCGCGCCCGTACCATGACCACCGGTCACCGCCGGCTGCGCTTCAGGACGCTCGGGTGTACCCGTGCCACGAGCCGGCGTCCCACTACTAGGACCGCCCTCGGACGCGGAACCATGGGCGGCCGCCGAGGTGCCGCGGCCCCCGCCGGCGTGTGAGGTCGCGGTGTCCCGCGCACCGCCGCCGCGGGTCTGGGTCGGCCCACCGGTGCTGGGCAGGGCGTTCTCGCGCGCGCCGCCACCGTGTGAGGCCGCCGTGCTCGGCGGGATCTCGTTCCGCACGTCGAGGCCGCTGCCGGTTCCGCCCTTGCCCCCGGTGCCGTTCTCGTGCGCAGCCGGTGGGGTGGTGGCTCCTCCGGAGACGTCGCGGGTGCTGCGGGGCGGCCCGTCGAGGAACGCCTGCGGCGTCCCGTTCGTGGGAATGGTTTCACTTCGGAGGCGGCCCGGCGGCTGTCCGCCGCCTCCCGTGGTGATGTGACCGACGGACGTGCTCGGCGGGTCGGCGTGGGGGACCGGGGTCGTAGGCCGCGTCGTACCGGACGTCTCCACGCCGGGCCCGCCGGCGTTCGGGCGGGGTGCGCCCGTAACCGGGTTCGTCATGCCGGAGCCCGTCGGCGGCGCGTGGTTCGTCTGGAAGACCGAGTTCGAGGGGAACGGGGTGAGGTCCCTCACGGACGGCAGCCCGGTGTGGGGGACTCCGGACGGGTGCGGTACTGCGATGTTCGTCGGGGTCGGCGTCGGCGTCGGCGTGGGTGAGGGGGCCGAGACGCGCGGCACTCCGTTGCCGCCCAAGTTGTGCGGGGCCTGGAGAACGTCGATGCCGCCCATTCCCCAGCCCATCAACACCCCCAGGCCGACGTTGATGCCCTCGCCGGCCCAGTTGATCTTGGTGGGCCCGTGCGCGGCGCTGGAGGCCATGAACTCGGAGAGCACGTCGGTGCCGAGGGTGGTGGCCGCGTTGATGGCCGTGTCGGCGGCGAAGGCTGCCGCGCGCCCGATCGTCCCAGCCGCGGCGGCGATCCTGGAGATGCTGGCGGCGATACCCTCCACCAGCTCGCCGACCAGCGTGGCGAGCCGGCCCAGGAGGCCCGCGATGCCGAACGAGGCGATGCCGAGGACCATGCCGAAGATCGTGCTAAGGGCCTCGATCAGGTGCGCCCGGTTGATCTCCTTGATCGTCTTCTGCAGCTCGTCGGCATAGTTGATGACCGCCTTCCCGATCTCCTGCGCCACCCAGCCCGCCTCCCAGATGGCGTGCCAGATGTTGTGCTCGGCGACTCCGTTCCAGACCACCTGCGCCGCGCGGCCCGCCTTGCCGGTCCACCCGTCATTCATGGACTGGACGCTGCTGTGCATCGTCCCCAGGTACTCGTGCAGCTTCAGACCGGTGTTGATCCACTCGTTGCCGAGATCGCGGATGTGCGCGTCGTCGTAATGGGCAGGCATGGCGTGTGTCCTCACAAGCGGGCGGCCAAGGAAGGGGCCGCCGCCGGTCATTCGCTTCAGGTGGCGTCGGCTGATACGGGTCGCGCGGGCAGGGCGGGGCAGCGGTTCGCGCGGCTAGTCGTCCTCCGCGTCGTGGACCGTCTGGACGAGGGAGGAGCCGCTGCGGCGGGAGACGACGATGCCGCGGCCGGGCGGGAGGCGCCGCGCCCGCTGGTCCTGAAGCACCGCTCCCTCACGGGGATCGCCGGACAGGATCAGACCGCCCGACCCGAGTTCCCGGATGCGGCCGGCCACCGGATCCGCGAGGGAGCGACCCAACCCCCCGTTCCTGCGCGCCAGCACCACGTGGAAGCCGATCTCGGCGGCCTGGGTGAGGTAGTCGCCGACGGCCGCTAGCGGTCCGCGCCCGGTCGCCCCGCCGGAGGTCACCAGGTCGTAGTCGTCCACGACCAGGTACAGCTCCGGCCCGGCCCACCAGTCGCGCTCCTTCAACTCGCGCGAAGTGATGCCCGGGGGCGGCATCCGCTCCTTGAGCTTCTCCACGACCTGTTCCACGTAGACGGCAGCCGCGTCCGGATCCCCGGCCATCGCGCCGACGTAGTCGTCGGGCACCGCGCCCAGCAGTCCACGCCGGTAGTCGACGACGATGAACCGCACGTCCCAGGCAGAGCGGCGCTTGACCATCGCGCGCATCCACGAGCGCAGGAACGCCGTCTTGCCCGAACCGGAGTCGCCGTACACCAGGAAGTGCGGTCCGTCGGCCTCCAGATCGAGGAACGCCGCCCCCAGGTCGGATTCCCTGATCCCGATCGGCACAGCGCCGGCGGGCAGTTGTTCGACCCCCCCGGGCAGGGCCTGGCAGGCCCGGTCCAGCTCCTCCGGCGTGATGAGTTCGGTGAGCACGCGCAACGGCGGGGCGACGGCGCCCTTCCAGCCGGCGACCAACTCGTCGATCACGGCCCCCTGCGCCTTGGTGAGGTTGTCCGTGGACGCCGTGCCGTCCAGGCGCGGCAGCGCCGCCTGGAAGAAGCTGCCGGGCGCCACGAGGCCTCGGCCGGCCACGAACGCCCGCAGCTGCCTGGCCAGCGGCCGGGAGATCTCCGACTCCGCGGGCTCGGCGAGGCGCAGTTCCAGTCGGCCGGTGATGGTGTCGCGCAGGTTGGCCCGAAGTTCCGCCCAGCGGTTGGCGGTCAGTACGAGGTGCACGCCCACGTTGAGGCCGCGCACCGCGATGTCAGGTACGACCTCCTCGGCCTCCTCCATTGCCGACCGCAGGCCCGCCCAGTTGTCGACGACGAAGACGACGTCGGCGGCGTTGACGCCGTCGGGCAGGGCCTTCTCGTCACGCAGTCGGCGGAAGTCCGCCGCGGAGTCGATCCGCAGCTCCTGGAACAGCTGCTCCCGGTCGTTCACCAGCTGGCGGACCGCCGAGAGAGCGCGCCGGGTGCGCGCCTCGTCGTGCCGGGTCGTGATGCCCGAGACGTGCGGGGCCCGCTCCAGGCCGATGAGACTGCCGCCGCCGAAGTCGACGCCGAGGAACTGCAGTTCGTCGGGGGTGTGGGTGAGCATCGCACTCACCATGAGGGAGCGCAGAAGGGTGCTTTTGCCGGACTGCGGCGCGCCTACCAGGATCAGGTGGCCCTGCTGGCCGGACAGGTCCAGCAGCATGGCGCGCTGCTCCTGCCGGGCAGGCAGGTCCACCACGCCGATCGGGAAGGAAAGGCCGCCGCCCTGGGGCCACATCTGGGAGTGGAATCCGCGCTCGCCGTCGGTGCCGACGGGGCCCAGCATCGAGTCGAGTTCGACCGCCGCGGGCAGCGGCGGCAACCACACCTGGTGCACGGGACTGCCATGTGCCCGCACCTGCTCCACGGCCACCTGCATCTCGGTGCGCCGGCCCGGCAGGGGCCGCGGAAGGCTCGCCGAAGGCTCGGCCTCGTCGTTCTCCTCCGCCTGGGCGTCCTCGGCGGTGCGCAGGCCGAACGGCACCGGGGCCGGGAGCGGCCCCGGTGCCGGCTCGTGGTCGTCCGTCTCGTTGTACGCGCCGGAGATGTGCGCCACGCGGAAGCGCTCGTAGACGGACTCGTCGACCTTCAGGTACGCGGAGCCGGGGATCGAGGGCAACCGGTAGGCGTCCGGCGTCCCGATCACGGCCCGGCTCTCCTGGGCGCTGAAGGTGCGCAGGCAGATGCGGTACGACAGATGCGACTCCAGGCCGCGCAGGCGCCCCTCGTCCAGCCGCTGGGTCGCCAGCAGCAGATGCATGCCCAGGCTTCGGCCGACCCGTCCGATCTGCACGAACAGCTCGATGAAATCGGGCCGCTGGGCGAGGAGCTCACCGAACTCGTCGACGACGATCATCAGATACGGCATCGGCTCCAGGGGCCTGCCGTCCACATCGGTGCCGCCGTTGGACTGCAGGATCTGGTACTCGCGGACCGAGTCCACGTTTCCCGCCCTGCGCAGCATTTGCTGTCGGCGCTGCTGTTCGCCCTGCAGCGCGGTGCGGACCCGGTCCACCATCGCCAGGTCGTCGGCAAGGTTGGTGATCAGGCCCGCCACGTGCGGCAGTTCCGTGACGCCGGCGAAGGTGGCGCCGCCCTTGAAGTCGACCAGCACGAAGCTCAGGTGCTCCGGGGCATGGGTCATGGTCAGACCCGTCACGAGGGTGCGCAGCAGTTCGCTCTTGCCGGAACCGGTCGCGCCGACGACCAACCCGTGCGGGCCGATGCCGCCCAGCGCGGACTCCTTGAGGTCCAGGACCAGCGGGGCGCCGTCGCCCGTGAAGCCGATCGGCAGCCGCAGCAGCGCCTCGTCATCGGGCTCCCGCCACAGTTCGGTGGGGTCGAACGAACCGAGGTCCGTCACGCCCAGCATCTCGGGCAGTGCGACGGTGCGGGCGAGGACCTGCTCCTGCTCGCCGGACAGCCTCAGCGGCGCCAGCGCACGGGCGGTCTGCTCGCCGAGCCGCGGCGGGCACACGTCCGCGACCGCGTCCTTTGCCGCCTGGACCAGGGCAGGGTGGCGCGTCTCCAGGCTGAGGCCGCCCTCGGCGTCCACCCGGGCGCGCGCGTCGACCCGGCTGGGCTCCTCGCTCTCCTTCGCGACCAGGCAGACGACGTGGATGCCGCTTTCCGGACCGGCCTCGGCCAGCAAGTCCGCCACCAGAGGCGAACGCGCCCAGTCCGCTCCCGGCCGGAACCCGTCGAACAACACCACGAGATGGCGGGACGCCGTGGCCTCACGCCGAAGGCCCAGAGAACCGGCGCGTTCCGTGCGTTCCTCGCGCACGCGGTCGACGTGGGACTGGAGCAGGTCGGCGAGGCCGTCCATGCTCTCCGCCACCATGGGGACGGAATCCCCCCGGCCGGGCTGGCGCGCGTGCGGGAGCCATTTCACCCACAACCACGAGCGGCTCTCGCTCGCCGTGAGAGCGGCTACCTGGACGTCGTCCGGAGCATGCAGGACGGCGAGCTGCATGAGCAGCGCCCCGGCCAGCTCCTCGGTGCGCCCCTCGGAGCCGAGCAGGGTCAGGACGCCGGTGTTCGCCAGATCGACCCAGACAGGCTGGAGGCCGACGGTCTCGAAGTCGTTGGCGAGCTTCTCGGCACGGCGGTGCGCCTCGGGGTCGTGCTCCGTCGTCGGATCGCTGTGCCTGCTCAGGACGATGCGCAGCGCCGGCGTACCGCGGCCGATCCCCAGCCGGAGCTTCATGAAGTCCGGGTCGGCGGGCCTGCGCTCCCACACCCGGCGTGGCCCCGCGGTGGCGATCGCCCACAGCCGTTGGGGGCTCGGGTGCACGAAAGCGCTGACCGCGCGTTGCGCCATCGACGACTCCCGCGCCTGACGCCGTATGTCGCCGAGATACTCGAAGTACCGGTCGCGCTGGCGGAACTGCGTGCGCCGGCCGGCGTTCTTGGTCTGCATCCTGACCAGGATCGTGACGCCGATGGAGACGACGACGAATCCGATGCCGAGCATGATCATCCATGGCCTGCCGAAGGTGACCATGTAGGCGGCCATGCTGATGCTGCTGAGCAGCGGGAGCAGCATGTACAGCCAGGTCTGGGCCTGGTTCTGCGGGGCCTTCTGCGGCGCCGCGGCCAGCGAGACCTGCTGCTCCGGGACCGAGGGCGGGAACGTCCTGGCCGGGCGGTGAAAATCTGTCCTGGTCATTTAGTTCGGGAAGTCCTGAGTGATGGGGAAGTCCGGTCCGGTGTGGTCCGACGGCCCGGTGTCGCCGCCGGACGGAACCGCGAGTTCATTGGAGAAGTCGCCGAATACCTTTTCCAGTTCGAGTTCCAGGTGGCTGAATCCGATGGCGGTTCCTAGAATTCCCCCGGCGAGAGCGGGAAGAACGCCGATCGGGCCGTCCTTCTCGCCAAACATCTGCTTCATCACGCGCGTCCAGCGCTCACCGAATGCATGCGCCTCCTCGGCGCTGGGCGCCACCCATCCCAGCTTGAGGGCAGCGGCGGTGTTGTTGATCCGCTCGACCGCTTCACCGATTTCGTTGGCGAGCGGTATCAGTTTTTTTTCGCCCTCCGTGCCGAGCGCCTGTGGGTCGATCTTTATCGAGCTGATGTCGTAATCGACGCTGTCGGGCATGGTCAGCCTCCCGAATTGTGGGTGTTGGCGTGCTCGGCGGCTGCGTAGTTGTCGTAGGCGACCTGCATACGGCTGGCCATCTCCCGCAGCAAATTCTCCAGTTCACGGGAAGCCCGGGAGAACCAGTTCGACATCGTTTCGAACGACGACGCCGACGGGGTCTGCCAGGAGGTGCGCGCCGCCTCGAAATGGCTCTCGACCTGGCCGATCAGACCCGAGATGTGCTCGCTCTCCCCCCGCACGACACCGATCGCCCGCCTGAGCTCACCCAGCGCGACATGGAACTCGTCCAGGGACATCGATCCGCCACGACCCCCCGGATCGTTGTGCCCACCGCCCGAGTTCTTCTCTTTTGTATCAGCCGGACTTGCGTCGACCATGACCTTGCCCGATTGCAGTGCCGCGCGCGGCGACGGCTCCGTTACGAGGGCTCCCATCCGGGTGGCGTCGGTAAAATTCTCCCTTGGCGACGTCGCCATGAGTCAACACTCCTTTTACGTTGCCCGCCGGCCGCAGGTTGCGGGTTGTCGTCGGGCTCCTCGGAATCCCGGCTCCGGGTTTCAACGCCGGACTCCGGTATGACAAACTGATCCGGATCGGCGTATGTCGATCGGAGTACCGGCCCTGCACCGTCGGCCGACGCACAAACGGGAGAAGAGAATGCCCAAACCCCAGCAGAATCACTCCGGCGGCACCGAAGGGGGCGACGGCGGCGTCGAAGACCCGGATGCCGGAAAGGATTTCAGCAGCCTCGTCCCCACCATGTCGGTCGGCTGGGACACGCCTCCCAGCTTCAACCTCGATCCGGCCGGCCCGACGGACGGCCAGTCGTCGAGTGACGTGGTGGACAGCGGCCCGATCGCCTTCGACGCGGCCACGGTACGGGCGACCGAGAACACCCTGCTGACACAGGGCCGCAACGCCGTCTTCAACTACGAGGCACTCCGTCAGAAGGTCGACGGCGTGGTGCACGGCCAGTTCTGGGGCCCTCCCCGCCCGGACGCGCCCATCTCCTCGGGTCAGTACACGGGCTTCACGCCGACCCCGGGTGGGTACTGGGCCCCTGGACCGCAGGAGACCGACGACAACGACCGGCGCACGCTCGCCGAGATCGGCGAGGAGTTCGCCCAGCACATCAACCCGGCGATGCAGAAGGCTCTGGCCCTGCAGAGCAACGCCCTCGAGCTGCTCGGCAGCTACATCGCCATGATCAACAGTGCGGGCCAGTCCTACGCCCGCGTCGACCGGGCGTCGCGCTTCCCCGAGCCCCCTGGCCCGGTCACCGGCTGAGCAGGAGACAGCGTGTCCGCGGTGCCGGACCATCAGAGGACCACCGCGGGCACGTCGGCCGGCAGCAGCAGCGTCAAATCCTCGTCACCGGCATCGGCCAGGTCAGCCACTCGCATGGCGTGCTGCTCGGTCATCTGCTGGAACGCCTGACGGGCGGTGCGCCCGTTTCCGAAACGCTCCGTCCGCTCGATCGCGTCGAAGTGGGCCAGCAGCGCCACCGACGTCTCCTCGCCGAGCCGGTAATCGTGCCGGGACGCCTGGTGCTCCACGATCCGCACCAGGTCCGCCGACGAGTAGTCGTCGAAGCGCAGCGTCCGGGTGAAGCGCGAGGCCAGGCCCGGGTTGGAGTCGATGAAGCGCCCCATGTCCACCGGATAACCGGCCGCGATCACCACCACGTCGTCGCGATGGTCCTCCATCAGCTTCACCAGCGTGGAGACAGCCTCCTGCCCGAAGTCGTTGCTCTGCCCAGCCGGCACCAGGGCGTACGCCTCGTCGATGAACAGCACACCGCCCAGTGCCTTTCGGAAGACCCCCGTGGTCTTCGGCCCGGTGTGGCCGACGTACTCGCCCACCAGCGCGCTGCGGTCGGCCTCCACCAGGTGCCCGCTGGCCAGCAGCCCGAGCGCCGCGAGCAGCTGGCCGTACAACCGCGCCACCGTCGTCTTGCCCGTGCCCGGATTGCCCGCGAAGATCAGGTGCCGGCTCAGCGGCGGCGGCTGAAGTCCCGCCTCCTGACGCCGCTTGACCATCTGCATCAGCTTGGCCATGGAGGCCACTTCACGCTTGACGCTCTCCAGGCCCACCAGTTGCTCGAGTTCGGACAGCAGCTCCGGCAAGCGGTCCTCGCCGGCCCCCTCCTGGATGCTCACCTCGGCGCTCTGCCCGCCGCCCGTGCCGCGCGGGGCACCCGTCAGCCCCACCACGGCGGCCACTTCGCCCTCGTCCGTCGTCGGCATGGTGACGGACTTGACGTTCCTGCTCCGGCACTGCTCGAAACGGGCCGCCGCGCCGTCGGCCTGCGACAGGTCCTCGTCCGCGTCGTGAACCAGGAGGCGGCGCAGCACGGGGGAGGCCTTCGTCCCCACGTACACCGCGGGATAGCCCGTGGCCGAGACCGTACAGTCCTCCAGCAGCCCCTCGGCACCGTCGCCCGCGTACACGCCGTTCTTCGCGGCGCCCGCGATGCTCACCGACCGCACCCTGGGCCGGGCCCCCGCCCAGATCACCAGTCCGCTGCCCTGGGCGTCGGCGACGGTCAGCTCCTCGATCCAGGGCTCACTACGCTCGTCGAGGAAGACCCCGGCCGATCCCGAACCGTCGACCCGCCCCCCGAGCACCACCGCGCCGGTGCCCGCTGCGATCTCGATGCCCGTCTTCGATGGCCGGAGCACCTCGCAGCCTTCCAGAAGCGGGCGGTGCCGGGTGTCCAGCCGGATGCCGGTCTCTGCCTCGCCTACCACGCACCGGCGCAGCACCGCGTCGGCGTCCTTGACGTCGACGCCCGTCATCCGCGTCCGCTCCACCCGGATGTCCTCGGCGGTGAGGTCCGCCGCGCCCTCCACCCGTATCCCGTGCTGCGCGCTGTCCCGCACCGTACAGGAGCGCAGTTCCACGCGAACGCTTCCGCCGAAGTGCAGTGCCGTGTACGCAGTGGTGGAGATCTCGCACTCGGTCAGCCGGACGGTGCACCGGCCCGTCGCGTGCACGCCGTTGGCCCCGGTACGGGCCACCGTGCCACCGCGTACCTGCAACTCGGCGCCCTCCACGGCGGCCAGGCCGGTCCCGGGCACGTCGACCACGCGCGTCTGTTCCAGGTCCACCCGGCCCGTACCTGCGGCGATCACCCCTGCGCCGCCGGTCTCCCGGATGTGGCAGTCGTGCAGCCGCAGCTTGGCCGTGCCCGAGGCCAGCACGCCCTCCATCCCGGTGCGGAAGACCTCGCACTTCTCCAGCCGGATCCGCAACTCCTCACGGCCGGCGGCCGCGGCGTTTGCGTCGGCTGCAGGTTCAGGGACAGCAGAGGCGACGTCACGGGCGTCAGTGATCCGCACCCCGTGTGTCTTCGTGTCGTGCAGGCGGCAGCCGCGCAGGACGGGGCGCGCCGGAGCCAGCACCATCAGTGCCGCATCGCCGGTGTGCCGGACCGTGCAGTCGTCGAAGGTGCCCTGCGACTCTCCCGTCAGCACGAGGCCGCACCCGGTGACACGCTCGACGGTGGTACGCCGCACCTCCGCCCTCGCGGCGTCGCTCAGCGTCAGTCCGTGCCCCGCCGTCGACGCGATCACGCAGTCCTCGAGGACCGCTGCGGCCGTGCCCGTGACGTGGACGCCGGAGCCGTCGGAGTCCTCGACAACGCACGAGCGCAGTTCTGCGGAGGCGTCGCGGGCGATCTCGACACGGCCACCGGACACCGTGCAGTTCTCGAACACCGGCCGGCCGCCGCCGATGAGCACCGCGGGCCCGCGGTCGGCCGCGGCCTCGATCGCGACGTCACGCAGCACGGGCGCGCCGCCGCTGACGCTGACCGCGGGCCCGTGCACGGCAGCGATGTGCACCGTGCCCGGGCCCTTCTCCGCGACGACGGTGACGTCGCGGTCCAGGATCAGCGACTCGCGGTAGACACCCGGCTGGACATGGACCACCGCGCCGTCCACGGCCGCCCGGACGGCGGCCGTGACGGTGCGGTACGTACCCCAGCCCCGGTCCGCCACCCGCAGGACGTTGCGCTTCACCGGCGCCGCACTCCGTTCCCCGGCCCTGTCACGGTGTCTGCCCCGAGTGCAGCAGTGACGCGTAGACGTCGAAGACGCCCACCGCGACCGGCACGGAGACCACCAGAAAGAACCCGGCGAGCGGGTCGATCCAGGAAGGGCGTTCCTCCTCGGCGTCCACGCGGAACACCCGGCTCAGGCCGAACACCAGCGCGAGAACGGCCACACCGGGCAGCGCGGCGGGGCCAACCCAGGCCGGCGCCCCGAAGTTGCCGGGCGCGCACCTCACCGCGATGGCCAGGCCGAGGGTTCCCGCGGTCACCACCGGGACGACCGCCGCCGCCATCGTCAGCCGTCCCGACCGCAGAATGAGGGCGAGGCCGAGGCAGCCGGCCAGGGCCACAGCGAAGGGCTGGTGCGCCGAGCCGAGGATCACCAGGCACGCGGCGGCAACGGCGGAGCCGAGGACATTCGTTCCGATGAGCAGCCGCTGCCCCCGCTTGACCAGGTGCAGCACATCGCCCTCGTCGGCGTAGGCGTCGGTGCCGCCGACCGTCGATCCCGCCAGCACCGCCAAGTGCCCGGCGACCTTGGGCGCGACGCCGAGCACGCCCATCATCGTGACGCCCACCACCGCGGCGGCCTCCAGCGGCGTGACCCGTCCGAGGATCAGGCACGCGGTCAGCACGAGGGTGATGCCGGTGATCGCCAACGCCATCAGTGTTGTCGCGTGACGGATGGCGAGCAGGCTGGTGAGCGCGCCGAGGAAAGCCCCCACGCTCAGCGCCAGCAGCAGGCCGATGGCGGTGTCGTCCGCCACCGGCAAGGACGCGGCTGCGACAGCGAGCAGCGGAACGGCGGAGTACGCCATGATCAGCCGCAGGCCCAGCGGAAGGGACCAGCCCTGACGGGAGGCGTGCCAGGTCAGCAGGGCCAGCGCGAACGCGACGACCATCGCGCCGAGACCGGTGATCGGACGGACGGTGTCCGCCGCATCCGACCACACCAGGGACACGAAGCCCCCGATGAGACCCAGGATGCCGAGGACCAGCGTCGTGTAGGCGCGGGGCCGCCAGCCCCACGCGGCGATGTCCTCGCCGGCCTTGTCGACCGACTCCTCGAGGTCAGTGACCACGGGCTCGTCGAACTCCCCCGCGGCCGCGTCCCGCAAGTACAGCGTGGTGCCATCCGCGACACCGCACTCCCGTAGGGTGCTCTCCGGCTCGAACGGCGGCGCGCCGGGCAACGCCAGCGACCAGACCGGAGGGAAGGTGTCATCGAATTCCACCTGCCCCACGAGCCTGAGCAAGGCCGGGGTGTACTCGGCGATGGCCGCGTCCACGGGCACCGCTAGGTCCACCCGCCGCCGTGCTCCCACCACGGTCACATGGCAGCGTTCATTTTCCACTGGGTGTTTTCCTTGTCACGCGTCGGCCACGGGCCGGCTCTGCCGGGATCAGTGCGTGGAGTTCCACGTCTTGATGTTTGCTTCCTCGGCGCCGACGTAGTTGCCCCAGTTCACGCGCATCACGTGGGCGATCTCACCGAGCACGCCGTCCTCCTCCTCGCTGCCGAAGAGACCGACTGCGGCCATGTCCCACTCGTGCATACGCATCTGGTAGTCGGTCGCGGACTGGGCGTTCCACGTGTCGATCAGCGAACGGATCCGGGCCTGCAGGGCGTGTAGCTCCCCCATGATGTGCTGGGCCGAGGCGTTGAGGTCGTTACCCGCCGTCTCCAGGCCCTGGCCGACGTAGATGGGAATGCTTTCGATATCGGGCATCTCGATTCCTCCGACAAGAAGTGTGCGTACGACGTTCAGGCGTTCCGGCGTCCGGAGCCGTCAGGCCAGGTTGGCCTTCGGCAGGCTTACGCGGTTGACGTTCGCCACGTTCGAGTGCTCGGAACCCAGGTAGTTGTCGGCGGTCCCGTTGAGGCCATTCGCAATGGCGAGGAGCGCGTTCTGCAGCTGGGCCGCATACCTCTCCCACTCCTGCATGAGCTCCTGGAACGTGTTGGAGGCAACGCCCTTCCACTTTGCCTCGAGGCCGATGACGTAGTTCTTCAGCGCGTCGAGTTCCGCCTGAACGGTCTGCTCGGTATTGCGAATGTCCGTAGCCTTGGTCTTCAGATCCGCTGGCGTCGTGTGGTATAGCACGCCGTCCGAGCCCTTGAAGCTGAAATCCTCGCCGTCGGTGCCCGCCATGAAGCCCCGCCTTCCTGAACTGGTTTCCCTAGACCGGTGCCTGCCGCACCTGCCTTGCGCGAGCCGCACTGGTACCGTCCGCCGCGAGAGCCTTTGCGAACGGAACGCCCCGTGTGCAAACGAAGCTTGCCCGGGAGGGTGATGCTAGGCGACGGCCACGGCTGAACTCCAATCGGGTGCCGAGGATTCCCAAGGAGTTAACCTGGAAAACCACTACACATCTGCCACTTAACGCCGCGAGACCGCGAGCTACCGTACATGCTTGGAAAGGTCGCTTTTCCCGCGGGGGCACCCGCCGCACCAGCTCTGCCGCCGTTGTCTTCTTCGCGGTCCTGCAACTGATGCACCGGCAGGCGATCGAACTTTCCCGGCTCCCACCGCATCTTGCGGGTATGAAGCAATCGACCACAGTCCCGGTCAGCCTGCGTAGGGAAGCCACCGTCGACGAGCACGGGTTCGTCGTGGACGTGGAGGACGCCGAAGCGCGGGAACTAGCGCACCGCGAACGCGGCACGTCCCGCCCGATTACCGTCGTCGGGAACCCCGTGCTCCACCGGGAGTGCCGGGACGTCACGGAGTTCGACGACAAACTCGCAGCCCTGATCGACGACATGTTCGCCAGCCAGCGCACCGCCGAGGGCGTGGGCCTCGCGGCCAACCAGATCGGTGTTGACCTCAAGGTCTTCGTCTACGACTGCCCGGACGCCTACGGTTTGCGGCACGTCGGCGCCGTCTGCAACCCGGTGCTGGAGGAACTGCCACCGGAGGAGCGTCACCTGGACAACTCCAAGGAGGGCTGCCTGTCCGTGCCGATGGCGTACGCCGCGCTGCCGCGTCCGGACTACGCGGTGGTCCGCGGCCAGGATGCCCAGGGCAAGCCGATTAAGGTGCGTGGTACGGGCTTACTTGCGCGCTGCCTCCAGCACGAGACCGACCATCTCTACGGGCATCTGTACATCGATCGCCTCTCGAAGCGCGGCCGAAAGGACGCGCTTCGACAGATGGCGGAGAACACTCCGCGCTACGAGATCGTCCGGAACGACTAGCCGAACCTCGCCGCAGCGCGTCATTGCCGTAGCGCAGCAATAGGCCATCGGTGTACAGATGCCCGAAGAGGGTCGGTCTCGTGCTGGAGGCAGCACACGGAAGTAGCCCGTGCCGCTCGCCTTGACCCGCCGGGCTTCTGCGTATGACCGCGGACCACCCCTATACGCCGTCGGCTCGGACGGACAGCCCTCCGTTGGAGGCGCCGAAGTCACGTCCTCTGGCGGCAGTTCTTCCAGCACCGGGTTGCAGATCGCGCCGATAGGGGCACTCCGTCGTCGCCTGTGCAGTCGTAAACGAAGATGTTGAGGTCCACACCTATCCAGTCAGCGGCCAGCCCGACGTTCTCGGTCACCGCTCGATTCGAAGGCAGCCACGGCCACGAGGGCCCGCCGATTCCCTGAACACGTCTGGGAGCACGCGCGCTCCACATCGAACTCTTCGGGCGTTCACTGCATCTTGTGGGTGTGGAACGAACAACCTCAGCCTCGAACGCCGGTTGCCCTAGGGAGCAACGTGGGCGAAGCACGGGACCGTCGTCGCCGGCCAGAGCTGGTCACACATGAGGGATGAGCTTCTTTTAAGGGCTGTCCCGTGATCCCCGGTGGATTAGCGCGCGGCGTCAGAGGCGGTGCATCGCAAGGCGGAAGGTCGCCCTCATACTGGGCGTATCAGGGCGATCCGACAAAGCGGCGAGGTGCCGTAGCTGTCGTCGTGCGCCCGCCGGGGATTGCGGGACAACCTTTAGTCGGCGTGTTCGGACGCGGGGTGAGCCCGGTAGCGCAAGGCGCCGTCGGGCACATGACCGTCATCTGCACCTAGCGGTTCTGACAGCTTCAAATACGCCGTCGCCGAGCAGCCCTTATAAGACGTATCGACGGTGCCGAGGCGACACCGTTCGCGATCCACGGCCTTGTCTTCGACCTCACGGAACGCAGCTGAGGCACCCGCCCCGAACAGGGCAAGCGCCTCACGCTCCACCACAGACCAATTCCAAGGACTCTGCGCATATACAGCTGCGCAGCCGTACCTAATGTTAGCTTTTAAGGAATCACGATGAGTCGCAGTGAAGTTTTGGTGGATGCCGAGTGGGTGCTGGCCCACATCGACGACCCGAAGGTGGTCATCATCGAGGTCGACGAGGACACATCGGCTTACGACAAGAACCACATCAAGAACGCTGTGCGTATCGACTGGAAGAAGGACCTCCAAGACCCGGTGCGGCGTGACGTCGTAAACCAGGCAGGCTTCGAGAAGCTGCTGTCGGCCAAGGGCATCGCCAACGACCACACCGTCGTGCTCTACGGCGGTAACAACAACTGGTTTGCGGCGTATGCCTACTGGTACTTCAAGCTCTACGGTCACGCGAGCGTCAAGCTGCTGGACGGCGGCCGCAAGAAGTGGGAGCTGGATTCCCGCGACCTGGTCGATGGTTCCGAGGTCCCTGCCCGCCCGGCAACCGAGTACCGTGCCTCGGCGCAGGACGGCACTATCCGGGCGCGCTACGACGAGGTCGTCGCCGCGATCGGCAACCTCAACCTGGTCGACGTCCGCTCGCCCGACGAGTTCTCGGGCAAGCTCCTCGCTCCGGCGCACCTCCCACAGGAGCAGTCGCAGAGGCCGGGCCACATCCCTGGCTCACGCAACGTCCCGTGGTCGAAGAACACCAACAGCGACGGCACCTTCAAATCCGACGAGGAGCTCACGGCCCTCTACGAGGAGGAAGGCATCGATCTCGCGAGGGGTACGATCGCACTCTGCCGCATCGGTGAGCGTTCCTCGCTGACCTGGTTCGTACTGCACGAACTGCTCGACCAGGCGAACGTGAGAAACTACGACGGCTCCTGGACCGAATACGGGTCACTCATCGGCGTACCGATCGAACTCGGCTCGCAGGACTAGACGCCAGCCATTACTGACGCGGTGTCAAGTGGGGTTCCCACCTGATCATGCCAGGTCGTAAGGGGTCGGGCGCGCGCAACGGGCACACCACGCGGGGTTGGCGCTTCAGACCCGCTTGCCGCGGCAGGCCACCGAAGAATGCGGACCAGTGAGGAGGACCACCACCGGATGTTCTCCAGCGAGGCCGCCAAGGCCATTGTCGCGCAGATCGCTCCGCTGTTGGCGAAGGAGTCCGAGTACACCGACTACGTGCCTGTCGGTGGCAAGGCCGCTTTCTGAGGTTTCACTTCCAGCGGTGCGGACCACGCATCGCCCAGAACAGGACCCGACAGATGCAACTCATTCCAGAAGCCGTGGCTCGTGCGCAAATGCACGAGCGACTCCTTGAGGCCGAGCGGGCACGCCAGGCCGTGCGTCTCGCGGTAGCCCGCCGGATGCAGCGCCGTGCCGAGCGCGCCTCTATGCGCGCCCGCCGTGCGGCCCTCGTGGCCGCCATGCTGTAGATCGACGGCAGGCACCATTCTGGCGCCTCAGCCGCCGCATCTGACTGGGAAGTCTCTTGCAACCGTCCGACATCATCCACATAAGAGGTAACGACCATGACTGCGGGGCTCCCCGCCCTGGACACCGAACTGCGCAAACTCTTGGCTGACATGCCGGCCATGTCCCAGCTCAGCCCGGAACTCCTCGCGCAAATCCGGCCATTCTCCTCGGCGCCCGTCGAACCGCTCCTTGAGGGCCGCGCGATCGATCGACGTGAGGTCACCATCACGAGTGTGGACGGCGAGCAGATTCCGCTGTCGGTTTTCAGCCCCGCCGGCGTGGACCGCTCAGCTCAAGCGCCCTGCATCTATTGGATGCACGGTGGCGGGATGGTCATGGGTGACCGCTTCTCGCAGATCGACATCCCGCTGGAGTGGCTCAGCCGATTTGGTGCGGTAGTCGTCTCTGTGGACTACCGGCTGGCGCCGGAGTTTGCCGGCACGACCCTGGTTGATGACTGCTACCAGGGGCTGCTCTGGGTCGCGGAACATGCCGACGACCTGGGTATTGATCCCGCCCGTATCGTAGTTGCGGGCGCCAGCGCTGGTGGGGGTCTCACGGCGGGGGTAGCACTAAAGGCTCGCGACCGCGGGGGCCCCCGACTTCACTCCCAGGTGCTGATCGGGCCCATGCTCGACCACCGGAACAACACCACATCCAGTCGGCAGTACTCGGGCGACCCCTATGTCTGGACTCGAAACATGAACGAGTTCGGATGGCGAGCCGTTCTCGACGGCTTGCCTAGCGACGAGGTGCCCAGCTACGTGTCCCCCTCGCTGGCCGACGACCTCTCCCGGCTGCCCACCACCTACATCGACACCGGGTCGGCCGAAGTTTTCCGCGACGAGATTTCCGATTATGCTACTCGTATATGGGCGGCGGGGGGCCAGGCCGAGCTTCACGTCTGGGCGGGAGGTTTCCACGGCTTTGACGCTCTCTTCCCGCAGGCACAGATCTCGGCTGCGGCCCGCAGGACCCGCACCGAGTGGCTCGCCCGAGTCTTGCTGCTGAATTCTGACGCGTAGTATTCAAAGCATACGTCCTATACCCAAGCACCCTCGTCTCCATATCCGTGCGTGCGAGCACAGTTGTGAGAGAGATCGACGATCCCGGCGGTCCACCCATAAGTTCGTTGCTTTCGACTCAGGACTGGTGACGATGAGGATTAAGGGCGTTTTGTGTGCCACGCGGGTCAGCGCTTTGCGACCTCGAGTCAAGCGTTCGGGGATGCACCTGTCGAGTCCGATTGGTCCGGAGTCTTGCGCAGACCCGTGCTTGACCTGAGGTTCGCGCTTCCTCGCACCGGGGGCGGCGGAGCTCAGAGGGTTGATGTCAGTGGCGTGCACTACGTTGATCGCGTCGTTTGAAGGGGGGTGTTCTCATGCCGTCCGGTCGTCGCTATCTGCTCGACCTCTCGCCCGAACAGGAGGAGCGGTGCGAGGAGTTCGGCAGCGTCTGCCGGTCAGCGTGGAACACCGCCCTGGATCAGCGCTGGGAGTATTGGCGGCGTGGGGCGTGCATGAATTACGTGCCGCAGGCCGCGGAGCTTGCCGATGCCAAGGCGTCTCAAGGCAGCGCCTTTCTCGTGCTCCAGCAGACCTTGAGGGAATGGACCGGGTATGCCGGGAGCATGACACCTTCCACGACCGGCCGTATATCACCCCAGGCGAAGCAGACCGGTACAGGTCGCCTCAGCAGAGCCTTGCCCGGCAGAAGCGCGGCAGCGCGAACCGGTGTAAGACCATCTCAAGCACGGGGCGGATCATGAACCGGGTCACCGACCGGCAAGCCGCCTTCTGCGCCTATACGGCCATCCCCATCCCCGCATGCAACAGCCTGGTGGTCCTGGACGACCTGAGCGCCCCCACCGTGACAGCCTCGGCTGCCGGCACGATCACCGATCCCAGGGTTACCGTCCGGCAGCAAGCTGGACGGGCCGTGCTCGACAAGGGATGGAACCGCCTCGAACTCGCCCTCGTGGGCACCGGCCGCCACGGGCACACGCGTGGTCAAGGTCACCCCCGCATACACGTCGCAACGGTGCTCCGCCTGCGGCTTCGTCAAGGCAACCGCGAGAGCCAAGCCGTCTTCGTGCGCAACGCCGCGGGCTGCGGACACCGCGCCACGCCGAGGTGAATGCGGCCATCAACAGCCGAACGCGGCAGGTCATGCCGTGTCAGTCTGTGGAGACCCCGGCATCAGCCGGTCCGTGATGCAGGAACCGTAAGTCACGCAACCGGCCTAACCCCCTCATACGGGAATCCCCGGCTTCAGTCCGGAGAGGAAGCCAAAGCTGACTAGCAGTTAGGCAAGCGGCTCAAAATCGCCACGGATTTCTCTTCCAGACTGAACAGCTCGGCACATGATCAAATGTCTGGTGACCCTGAGGTGGAAAGTAAGAGATGCTAATGAATCGCCATGGAGTGAGACTTGCGCTCGCCGTGGTAATCGGGACAGTAGTCATTCTTTTCGGAATCATAGTGCCCGTCTTCACCCACACGCCATGACTGAACCCTTGCTGACTTAGCTTGCGACTAGGCGAAACATTCTGAAGCTTAATTTACATCAAAATAATATGGGCTTCACTGATAGACGCTGTAGGTCGCCAACTCTCCATCTCAACAACATTGCGCTGCGGGTTCGAAGCATCGTTTTTGGTGGCCGACTCCCGCTTGTCATCGATGAACCGTTGCACCCGAATTGTGCCGTCGACGGCTGGCCACCCGCCCGTCAGCCTGAAGATTCACCGCGCAGGCCCCAGTAGGAATTCCACAGGGAGGTCAGGCGTTTCTCAAACCCGCAAGGGATAGGGGTTGTTTCTCGCCGATCTGTATGGATACTTTCAGGTATGACGACAGTAGAGATACGGCTCGACCGGATGAGTAACGCCGAGTATAAGGAGTTTGAGGCCCTCGCTGTGCCGGAGTATGCAGAAGCAAAGGAGAGAATGGGGACCTGGGCGAGGGAAGAGTCACTCGCGAAGGCGCAGGAAATCTATGGCCGACTGCTCCCAAATGGGCTCGCTTCCCCTAATAGTCATCTCTTCACCGTACGTGATGCCCATAGTGGGCAGCGCGTCGGACGGCTTTGGTTTGCTGTCCGAGGCGAATCACGGCGCAGCGAGGCTTATATCTACGATATCGCAGTGGCCGAAGAGTTTCGCGGTCAAGGATACGGCCGAGCAACGTTGATGGCTTGCATTGAAGAAGCGGCCAAGCTCGGTGCGAAATCTGTGGGATTGCATGTTTTCGGGGACAACGCAGCGGCAAGGTCGCTTTACACTTCGCTAGGCTTCGCTGAAGTCGGGGTGACGATGTCGTTGCCGCTTGACGCATCGTGACGGCAAATTCCGTTATCAACCATGTTGAAACGTTGCACAACGTGATCAATGCGCGCGGTTACCGAGGGACAAAGCGCGAGATAGTTACCAGTTGTGAGCCCATGATTCGAAAATGAACCCTTTGACATTTGGGCGACGCGGCGGAGTCTCGTCGCTACGGTGCTCTCACTCAGCGCGCCGGTGACGAGGCTCTGTTTGCTCCTTGGTCGGTATCTGAATTATCCGGCGGATAGCCTCTGCACTGCAGTGTCGTCGGTCCTGTGCCTCATCGCGGCCGGCACCCGCTCCGCGGGTGTCCGGCGCTCACCCATGGCGCCGTGAAACTGTGGACCAGAAGTGACTCCGCGGCATGTTCTCTCCGAAGAACTCGCTGTCCGTGAACACCGCCGTTTCCGAACCGGACTGTGAACCTCGAAGCTACTGATCTTGAACTCGTGATGTCGGGTCACTCGCGGGCTGACGTGCGTCAGATGTGGGCCCTGACTTGCTGCACCGGATGTCCGAGTGCGTCCCCGATGGCCGTCAGTTCCTCGTCGCTGAACCAGGCGTGCTCTGGGTTCCAGATGGCGATCTCGAATCGGGCAAAGCCACAGGGCCAGTCGTACTCCAGCGCGTCCAGCGAGGTCGCAGCGCCGCAGCAGGGGACCGCCACGGCAAGGGTCGCGAAGCCGTTGTCGCAGTGAGCTTCGAGTAGGTCGGCCCACCACTCGGTGTCGATCGACGGGCCGCATTGGGGACAACCGATCTTCTGCAGATTCTGACCAGAGTCGACGACGGTGAGTGTGTCGTGCCAGGTGACGTCAATCTCGACGTCGACGCCGTCGGGAGGCCCGGGGGCCAGGTCCTCCACGAGCGACGCAGTGCGCTCAGCCGCGGCCGGCTCAGGCTGCCAGTGCGGGTCGGTCGGAATGACAGAAAGGACATCGTCACTCACGGGCTCACTCGATTCGTCGGGCGAAACCTCATCCAGGCGAAGCGATGTTACCGAGCGCGCATTCGGGTGACAGGGGCCCCAGCCGGGTAACGCCTCGAAGGCCAGGCCGTTGCCGATGAGACAACCGTCGAGCAGCTGGGGCCGGTACTGAATCACCTTGAGCTTGCGCTTCACAGTCCGGGTGATCTGACCCAGGTCGGCGGCTGCGAGGTTGCCCAGGTCGTGCTTGACCATAGACCACACGCCTTCCTGCGGGTTCAGGTCCGGGGCGTAGGCAGGCAGCTGGAACACCGTGAGCCAGTCGGTGTTGACTGCGAAGAACTCGCGCAGGTCTGCGGTCAGGTGAATGCGGACGTTGTCCCAGACCAGCACGATCGGACCACCGAGTTGGATCCGGGCGCGGACCAGCAGGGCACGAAAGTCCCGGGAGCCGAAACCCTTCGGCTGGTCCTTGCGCCCGCGGTATTCGCGGACTGCGTAGATCAGCCGCGATCGTTCGCCAGCCTTGTAGCAGGTCATGCCCACCATGGACACCCGTCCCGAGCCCCGGCCTCTGACTCGCACCACCAGCGTCCGGCCGATTCGGCCCCACGTCCTTGCACGCGGCGGCGTCAACGACTGGCCGGCCTCGTCCTCGAAGACGATCCAACCATTGCAGGCCGCCGCGGTGCTCTTACCTGCGGCCAGACCTCTTTCTTCCATAGCTCGACCGCGTCGTCATCGCGCTGGATCGCAGCGACGCGCGGGCTGTTGCCAGGACCAGCCGTACCGCTTGAGCAGTCGCCACGTGCCCTCCACCGTGTACGAGATGTGGAAGAGCCGACCGATCAGCTTCTTGACCCGCGCCAAGGTCCACCACTGGTCAGCCCAGCCCTGTGCGAGCGGTCCACGCTCCAACTCCCGCTCCAGTCTGGCGACCTGGGCATCGCTGAGCCTCGGACGGCCGTGGGCCTCGCCCGCACTGCCGGGGGCCGTCCACGACATCCGTGCAGCCCGCGAACACGGCATCATCGACGCCCTCGACCAGGCTCACATCCAATGCTGGGCGGACAAGGGCTACCAGGGCGCCCGCGGCACAGTCCGGGTGCCGATCCGTGGCCGATGGGAGGCGCTATCCACCGGTCAGCAGGCCGTGAACCGATCTCAGGCCAAGATCCGTGCTCCGGTCGAAGCAGCCGTCGCCACCCTCAACACTTGGCGGCTCCTCCGCAAACTTTGCTGCTCGACCACCCGCATCACAGGCATCGTCCAGGCAATACTCACCCTCCATCACGCCAGCTCAACCGGAGGTTGAAAACGCCCCTGTGGAACCCGCCCGGACACGGAACACTGCGCCCCTCCCACGGGAGGGGCGTCTCGCCGTTCACGAACCGCCCAGTTTGGTCGCTATTTATTAGAACTTGAAGAACCCCGTGTTTTAATGGGGTTGAGGTCTGTGGGTCGCACCATAGGTACGCTGGTCGATTACTCGGCCAGGGTGGCGCCCACTCGCATGGGCGTCTTCCCGTGATGGCGGGCATTTTCAGTCTCCCCTCTACCAGAGGCGACCTTGCCTTATATTAATTTCTTGCGTAGGGCGGAAATTTCATGATGTCGGGTTTGCGCATTCCTCAGGGGAGCCCGCGTGCGACTGCGCTAACACGGCATGAGGGTTACCGTGGCTCCGTATATTTTGCCTTTATACTGCAACTGTCGCAGCAATTCATTACCCGTACCATCAAGAATGGTACGCCCGGAATAGTATCGATGACTGCCATTTTCGCCGATCAACTCACTCGCGGATCTCTTCACTTCATCCCGATATGCGATACAAGTGTACTCTTGGGCAATCTCTTTGCTTATTGCGTGCAAGTAAGTGTCGCGACGCTCTGTCAATTGACGGTGCCGGTCAGCGAGTTTTTTCCGAGCCTTATAGTGGCGCTTCGACCATGGGGTGGTTCGCTTGTAAGTGCTATACGACTTCGCCAATGATTTCTGCGACCGTGAGACGCTCGCGGGGACACTCCGATGCTCGAGTTCCCGTTGGTTGCTGCGGTCGAGAGTGTCGGAGCCTAGAGAAATACGTTCAGCAGAACAGCTCACCACTATGTCACGCCCCGAGGCGTCTTGCTTAACGGATTCGCCTCCGATTCTAAATACATGACACAAGACGGAGGCGTACCACCGGCGACCGGTTTGCCGTACAGTGACGCTCTGAACGCGCGCACCCTCTCGCTCAAGAAGCCGTGCAAGCCGTTTGCCTGAGTTGTGTATCCGAATCTCGCCAAACTTAGGCAGGAAGAGTCTCCTGTTTCCCACAAGCCTGATGGAAGGCTTCTTGACGTTATGGTGAATGCGGAAACTGTTCTTACTGTTGTCACGCTTCTTGAATCGTGGAAAACCTGCACGCGCCGCGTTAGGTGATTTCAGTGAAGCGAGCCAATTCTTCCAAGCCGCATCGGCATCGAGAAACGCAGATTGGAATACATAAGTATTGATTTCATGCCACCACGGGCAGACGCCATCGAGCCCTTTGCGGTCATCGCCGCGATCGATTGCGAACTTCTTATACACCTCGGGCTTGGATATCCTCGGAAAAGCAAAGAGCTTTCGCGCTTCCTTCTCTGAAGTCCCGGCCGCCACCGCTGCGTCAACCTTGGCCCGCCACTCGCTGTAGACGCGCTTCTTTTCCGCCAGAGCATAATTAAATGCGAGTCTAGCGTTGCCAGCCCATCGTAGTAGTTGTGCCTCTTGTGTGGCGGATGGGTCGAGGGCGAAACGGAATACACGAATCGTCTCTTGCAATGGTGTCAACTTCCACAACTCAGCTCATTGCGTTAGCCATTGTCAAACCAAAAGCCCCATCGACTCCCACGGTGAGAGTCGATGGGGGCTTCGCCGTACTCTCAGACCCGCAGCGGTCCGCAGTTCAGTTTGCTGCGCGAACAGACCACCAGGGTGTCATGGATTTGGTGGTACAAAACTCAAATTCATGCTCCCGTAGTGGGTCGGGCGCTTTCCGAGGCGGTGGCGGGCTGTGCTGCGAGGCCGATGCTTGCAACAAGCATTGCGAGCCCCAGACTGACTGTCCTGAGTTTTGTTCGCTTCACGACAGTGCCTCTTTCTATTCGAAGTCTATCTGTGAAACTCCGCACGGGTCTGATCGATAGACGAGCCGCCCGCACAGGCCAACTGAATTTATCAGAATAGCGTTTGACGATCTAGATTTAACCATCCCAGGAGGAGGAAATGCTGCCTAAAACTGGCGGATGCTTGCCTGATTCCGCACGCTCGCCGTCCGACATGAGACGTCGAGGCTTGTCGGCGGTTTGTGGGTGCCTCAGGGCCGGTGTCGGCCCCCCGGGGCAAACGTTCGACACGGGATCGACGATTTCCGCGGCCGGGTTGGGACGGACGGCCGCGTTGCCCATCGGCCCACTCCACTCGATGGGCAACACCCGAAGGATCGGCCATGGTCCATCCACGCGGTGGACTCCACCCGATGCCCCGATGGAGCGTCACCCACCCCGAAGGTGTCCGCCGGAGGACACCTTCGGGCGATGCCCGCTCCTCTCCGCTCCACCCTGCAACAAGGTGGGCGAAGCTCACCCGCCTGCTGAAGGACACGATCAACTGGTTCTGATCACTGATCCACAAGTCTTGACGGGGCCCCGCGTTGTCGTCCCCGCCGTCTGAAATCGCACCGGTCACTCAGGCGTTGCCTCCAGGCTGTACGAGGGTTGGTCACGCCAGACAGCACCCCACGTCTCGTCCCAGCCCAGACAGGACCGGGGCTCCGGCCGCGCGGAAACCGTCGATCACCATCATCTGGCGCCGCCCCGACCCGACGTTCCAGGCCGGACAGGGGTTGCGCGACTAGGAAGCCGCTGGGGGAGTGTGGGCGTTCTGCACCGGCACCAGCATGGTGGCGGCCGCGACCAAGTGACTGTCAGTCGCCGCACGCAAACAGGTGCCCGGGTCACGGGTGATGCGCAGCCCGACCCTTCCCCTGCACAGACGGAAGCCGGGCGCTGGCATGGCACCCAAAACGTGACTCAAGACCCCGGGCCCATGGGTGCGAAACCTCACGGCCCCCTGTCCGGGTCGGCCGGCCGCGAGGTCTTCAACCTCGTCTGCTCCGACGCCTACCGCGACGACGAACCCCAGCAGTGGAAGCTCGGCGACCAGGGCCGTACCGCCTTCAACGCCCCCGGCAGCGCCGAACGGGCCTTCCTACGCTGTCGAAGCCCACCTGATCCTCGCGGGCCACACCGGCGCCCACACCGGCCCGGTGACCGTCGAAACCCACGGGATCACCCTCAACCGCGACGGCACGACCTGGTGGTTCTTCCACCACGACGAGCCCTGGCAGACCGCCTACGCCGACTCCTTCGACGGATGGCCCCCCTCACGTGCCCCTCGCCCCGGCGACCGCCACCCCGAGGGAGGTCGCGGATGCCATCCACGCCACCCTCCCCGGCAGCAACTGACCACCACCCGCCCCCGACGGCCCCGCACCCGGTACTTGCCTGTGCGGGGCCGTTCACATGCCCGCGATGCCGCCTCCAGCACTCCCGACCACCACCGGCCGCCTACCGTCGCCCTTGCCAGCCGCCGCCCACCAGCGCCAGAAGGGGGGACCGACATGCTCCTACGAGCAGCACCAGGAGGAGTTCGCCGCCCTGTGCCGCTCCTGGTACAACCTTCACCGCCTGCAGCCCGGACACAGAGCTGCCTGCTGCACCGCCACAGGGCAGCGCGTTCGCTGCCTCCCGTCGGCCCCTTGCCGCAGGGCATCAGGCGTGGCTGCTTTGCGAGGGGGTGCTCCCGAAATGGACCAAAGCGGGGCTGCGGACGACCGCCCCACATCTTCGGTCCCTGCAGCGTTTGCGCAGGTCAACGGGTATGTCAGGCGGCATGCAGGGACTCAAGGGACCCAATTTTCCAGTCATCACGTAGCACTGCGTGCTTCTGTTCGTACACGCACCCACTCGTGTGAAGAACCTATTCCCTTGCAGCTCATAACTTGGAGATCCCAGTCCCTTCAGTCCCTTCACGTGAGGCCTTAGGGCTGTGACCTCGAAAAACGGTCAGGGTCTGAACGCTTTTCGCGTCCCCAGGGTGGTCCTCCGTCCCTCGAACCGCCCGGGTGCGGGAACCGGGGGGTGTGGGTCCCCTCCCGGCCAGGCTCTTTTCGCCGCGCCGGTCCCTTCGGTCCCTGAGCCCGGGGCCAGACAGTGCTGCCGCTCCGCCCCGCAGGACCCCCCATCGCCTCAGTCCCTGGCTAAATGGGGCAAATGGATGCACACGGATGGCCGCCTGCTTGTCCGTCAGGACTTTAGGGACTCAAGGGAATGAAGAAAATGGAACACGGCGCGCGGGGGGGGTGCCCCTATGAGTTTCGTCAAGGGAATTGGGCTGCGTTTCGGTGAGTGGCAAGGCAGCATGGCGTGATGCCTGACCTGCTGTGGGATGACGTCAAGAGCTTCTTTGCTCCCGAGTTGATGGGGTCGCTGCCGGACGTCCGCGTCCCGGATACCTCGGTGGAGGACTGGCAGGCGGTGCTTGATCTCGTTCGGTCGCAGGGGTGGTCGTGCGAGTACTCGGAGGACGGTGCTGTGGTCCGGCTGCCGAGAGCTGCGGAGATGCTGGCCCGGGGTGAGGGTGCCGATGCGTTGCTGAGGGTCTGGCCGGTTCCTGGATTCCTGGTGATCTTTCGGGCGTATGAGGCTGGCTCGATCGACTTCGACGTTGATCTTCGGGAGTTGCAGGGTCAGCACGGCGTGGATGTGCTGTGCCGTCTGCTGCGGGCAATCGGGCGTCGGCTCGGCAAGCCGGTGTTGCTGAGCCCGGAGTCTGATCCGCTCCACCCGGTTCTCGGCTTCGGCGTCGAGGCCGACCGTGTGGTGCTGCTGGGTGGCCCGCAGGTCATGTGACCGCCGCTGGCTGCGGCTCGTAGAAGGTGCCGTCGCGAAGCATTGCGAAGAGGACGTCGGCTCGTCGTCTTGCGAGGCAGAGGAGGGCTTGGGTGTGGTGCTTGCCCTGCTTGATCTTCTTGTCGTAGTAGGCCCTGGAGGCGGGGTCGGCCAGGGCGGCGAACGCGGAGAGGAAGAACGCTCTTTTGAGCTGCTTGTTTCCGCGGCGGGAGGGTTGTTCTCCGCGGATCGAGGAGCCCGAGCTGCGGGTGGCGGGAGCGAGGCCGGCGTAGGAGGCGAGGTGGGCGGCGCTCGGGAATGCGCTGCCGTCACCGACGTCGATGAGGATCCTGGCTCCGGTCCTGACGCCGATCCCCGGCATGGACGTCAGGACTTTGGAAAGAGGGTGGGTCTCCAGCAGCTCCTCGATCCTGGTGGCCAGGAGTTTGCGCTGGTCGAGGACGGCGCTGAGGGAAGTGGCGAGGCTGGGCACGATGAGCGCGGCTGCGTCGGTGCCGGGAACGACCACGGTCTGCTCGTCCATAGCGGTGAAGATGTCCTCGACCAGGCGCTCGGCCATCCGCGGGGCCTTCGGACGTATGAGGGTGGTCAGCCGTCGGCGGCCGGCCTTGCGGATCTGGGCTGGGGCTCCGAACCGTTCCAGCAGCATCAGGACGGCTGGGTGCTGGATGCGCGGGCCCACAACTCGCTCCAGATGCGGGTGAATCTGGGTCAGCAGCCCGCGGAGCCGGTTCGCGATCCGGGTGGCCTCACCCGCTAGGTCGTCGTCGAAGCCCACGATCATCTCCAGCTCGGCGATGGTCTCGTCTTCGAGCTCGATGGCGCTAAGGGTGTGCGGCATCGCCCGGGCCGCGTCCGCGATGATGAACGCGTCCCTCGCATCGGTCTTGGCCTCGCCGGGATAGAGATCGGCGATCCGCCGCATCGTCAGCCCGGGCAGGTAGGCGACCTTGCAGCCCGCGTCGCGGGCCACTGCCAGTGGCAGGGCGCCGATCGAGGCGGGCTGGTCGACCACGACGAGTACAGTGCCGTGCTTCGCGATCAGCTTGGCGAACACCTCGCGGAGCTTGGGTTCGCTGTTGGGCAGCCGCTTGTCGAGGGCTTTCTTCCCGGCCGGGGTCAGCGCGGTGGCGTGGTGTTCGCCCTTGCCGACGTCCAGGCCGAGGAAGGCGCCGATGTCACTGGTGTCGATCACGTGCACTCTCCGGTCGTACGTCCCCGGCCCTACCTGCGGCACCAGCTGCCGGCACCCACATTACGAAGAGCCTCCCAACTTCCCGAAGGAGTCGGTGGTCATGCCCCTAATCAGCGGTCTGCCAGTGCCTCCGGGAGCGGTGACACCACCCCCCAGATCATGCGAGCTACAGGGGGGAACAGTCATGCCGTCCCAGAGGCCGGGCACCCCATTGCGGGGCTGATCAACAAGGTAATGGGGGAAGGTTCGAGGCTTCAGCGACCGGCGGCCTACACTCTTTGCAAACCCAGTCCCTTCGGTCCCTGAGGTGGCATCATCCACGCGCGTGGCCTGCTGTTTTACCGTCAGGGACTGTACTGGCCGTTCGACCCTGACGAGGACCGCGTGCCGCGCTCTGGTGAGACTCGCTCGCCCTCTGCCCCTGCGGAGCCGCTACTGCTGCACGCCGTTGCCCACTGGTGTGCGGGGCAGGGCTGGCCCGTTCACCCCCTGGCTCCTGGCCGGAAGACGCCGCCGCGAACTGCGCCGCCTGCAGGGGAAGGGCGCACCGGGCTCAGGACTGCCCGTGCCTGTCCGCAGGCAGGCCGTGCCACGGATTCCACGCCGCAACGCTGAACCGAGCGCGTTTCGACGCGCCGCCGTCGGTCGGCGCCGGGTCGCTGGGCGCCGAGGTCGGCCTCGAGGTCGGTTCCGAGGAGGGCTGCGAGGACTCCGTGGGCTCCGCCGTGGGCGGCGGGTCCGACGGGGACGGCGTGTTCGTGTGCGTCGCCGTCGGGTGCGGGTTCGGGGTGCCGCCGGCGTTCCCGTCGGTGATGAACACACCGCCGAGGATGCCGAGGGCGAACGCCGCGGCGACCGCGGCCACCAGGACGGCGACGCCACGGCGGGTCAGGCCGAGTTTGGAGAGCATCAGGGGGTTCCTTCCAGTCAGAGGTGATGACCGGCGGAGGGTGCACGGCCTGGGTGGCTTGTGGCGCGTCGTGGCGGCCGCGGCATCACGTGGTGCCAGGCTGTGCGGCGTTCGGCCACGTGTACTCGCGTCCGGCCTCGCTGATGCCCCGGTGGTGGCCGTAGTGCTCGAGGCCGCGGTGGCACCGGGCCGGCCCGTCGTCCTCGGAAAGACGTCCTCACAGCATCGGTCCCTGTTGCCGTCGGACCCGATCCACATGAGCGGCGGCAGGCTGGCGGGCTTGAAGAGGGGCGCAGCCGAGGCCTTGGGGGGCACGGCAGGAGCCTTCGGACGGGCGGCCGGGGCCTTCGCCACCGGAGCCTTCGCTACAGGTGCCTTCGGGGTCATGGGCCGCGCAGGCTGCCGGGCATCGCTGTGCCCGCTGCTCCACCTCGCGTCGGTACCAGCGGCGCCGGCCCCGCGATGGCTGGTCCCGTACAGGGTGCACGGGCGCGGGCACGCCGGGACGTAGTCGACTGCCGCGGTACGCGTGTACGGGCAGCTCCGCGTCCCACCGTCGGTGACCGCGTCCCCCGAGCAGGGCGTGGCGGCGGTCGAGCGGTCGGGGATCCATGACGCGGCCTTCCAGACGGAGGGATCGAAGACCGCGGATGCCCGAGGGATGGAAGGCCTTGAGCCCTTTCCATCTTCACTCTGGGCTGGTCAGATGAAGGGTGAGGGCGGCCTGGACGAGGCTGGTGATCCGGGTGGTCGAGCACCGTAGTTTGCGGAGGAGCCGCCAGGACTTGTGGGTGGCGACGGCCTGCTTGACGAGGGCCCGGATCTTTGCGTGGGATCGGTTCACAACCTTCTGGTCTGCGGAGAGGGTCTCCCACCGGCCCCAGCACGGGATGCGGACCGTGCCGCCGGCACCCCGGTGACCCTTGTCGGCCCCAGCACTTGATGCCGGTCTCGGCGAGGGCGTCGACAATGCCGTGTTCGCGAGCCGCGCGGACGTCGTGAACGGCGCCGGGCAGGGCCGGTGAGGCCCACAGCAGTCGGCCGAAGGGGTCGGCGATGACCTGCACGTTCATCCCGTGCTTCTTGCGTTTGCCGGAGTAGAACGGCCGGTCCGCGGCAATGCGGTCGATCGGCAGCATCGTGCCGTCCAGGATCACGAACGCCTTCACCGACGCGGTCCGCACCGCGTCGGTGCGGCTGGGGGGCGAGGGCGGCCAGGAGTTGGACAGCCTCGGTGACTGAGGGGCCCTGCGCTTCTCGGACAGCGGTGTTGAGGGTTCTCCTTATGCCGCTGCCTGCAACTCCTCGTACTCGGCGTGGACTTCTGCGGGAGTCTTGTAGCCGAGTCCGGAAAGTGGAGGCGTTTTCGATTGTAGAACATCTCGATGTAGCGGGCGATCGCCCGGTGGGCATGTGCGCGTGTTGGGAACGCAGTTCGGTGCACGAGTTCGTTCTTGAGGGCGCCGAAAAATGACTCAGCCATCGCATTGTCCCAACAGACACCGGTGCGGCCGACCGACGCCCGCAGGCCCAACGAGCTGAGCTTGCAACGAAGTTCCCGAGACGTGTATTGACTGCCGCGATCGGAATGGAATATGCAGCCTTCGGCGAGGTCGATGTTCCGGGCCGCCATATCGAGTGCATCCGATATGAGAGAGGTCTTCATGTGGTCGGCCATCGCCCAGCCGACTACAGCTTTGGTGTGGCAGTCGATGACGGTCGCGAGATACAGGAACCCGGCCCAGGTGTGAACGTAGGTGATATCGCTGACCAGTTTGCGCCCGGGAGCGTCAGCGGTGAAGTCACGGGCCAGCAGGTCGGGCGTGGCCGGCGCCGCATCATCGGCGATCGTGGTCGCCCGCCAGGGCCGCGGCTGGCATGTCACCAGGCCGAGCTCGCGCATCAGCGCGCGGACCAGTTCTGCTCCGGCCTGCACGTTCATCCGCTGGAGCGCGGCGTGGACACGCCGGTAGCCGTAGGTCTCCTGCGAGTCGGAGAAGACCTGGAGAATGACGGCCCTCAGTTCCGCACGGCGCTTCGCGGTGGCCGACAATGGCCTCGATCTCCAGTGGTAGAAGCCCGACGTGGATACTCCTGCCCAGGTGCACATCTGCTGCACGGGAAAGTTGTCGGCCTCGCCGTCGATGAACTCGTACTTCTCCGTCACCGGTATTCCTGGGCGAAGAAGGCCGCCGCTTTTCCCAGGAACTCGGTCTTCATGCGGAGTTCCCGGTTCTCGCGTTCCAGCTCGCGCAGGCGGGCGCGTTCGCTGATGTTCAGGGGAGGCTCCTCCCCGGCGTGCTCTTGCCGGTACCGGCTGACCCAGGTGCCCAGCGTTCCCTCGTTCACTTGTATCTCGCGGGCGACCTCGGCGATCGGGCGGGACTCCACGACCACCATCTTGACCGCCTCGTCCCGAAACTCAGGACTGAACTTCCTACGCTTCTGTGCCACGTGCTCTCTCCGCCGTTCCGGACTTCGATCCTATGGGGACCGCTGTCCGAGAACTTCGGGGCGCCTCAGTGGCGTGTGGTTGCAGGAAGCGGGCCAGCAGGTCGTCCAGGGTCACCATGCCGGTGAGGTGTCCGGACACATCGCGTACGACGGCGAGCGAGGCATGGCGCCGGCGGAGGACGTTGATTGCGTCGGCGACTGTCGCCTCCTGCGTGAGCTCCGGCACCGGCCGGGCGAGAGCGCGGGCGGTTGTGGGCCTTGCGTGGGCGCGGGCGACCATGGCGTCGCGGGCGTGGATGGAGCCGAGGACGGCTCCGTGTTCGCGTACGAGCATGCGGGTGCGCTCGCTGGTGGTGGCCACGCGCAGGATTTCGTCGACATTGGCACCGCCGTCGACCGCAGTGATCTCGACGGCTGGGATCTGCAGTAGGCGCACCGGCGTCTCGGGCTCGGTCAGTGAACGGGTGAGCAACTTCGAGTCGGTCTCGGTGATCAGGCCGAGCCGCTCGGATTCTGCCACGAGGTGGGTGAGCTGCTCGCGGTTGTGAACCGAGGCAAGTTCGTCCCGTGGGGTGATCCGGCACAGCCGTACCAGCGTGTTGCTCATGATGTTCAACAGCTGCAGCAGCGGACGGACTGCCTTCACAAGGGCACGGAAAGGTGGCGCGAGCAGCATCGCAGAGCGTTCGGGGTGCGCGATGGCCCAGGACTTGGGGGCCATCTCGCCGACCACCATGTGCAGGAACACCACGACGACTAGGGCCACGGCGAACCCGATGCCATAACTGAGCGCACTGGGCAGGCCCAGCTTGTGGAGCAGCGGGTCGAGTTCGTGCGAAATCGAGGGCTTGGAGACCGAGCCCAGGCCCAAGGTGCAGACGGTAATGCCGAGTTGGGCACCTGCCAGCATCAAGGACAGCTCACGTATTCCAGCGAGCGCGGCCTTGGCGCCACGCTGTCCCTTGGCTGCAGCCTTCTCCATGCGATGCCGTTTGGCGGCGACGAGGGCGAATTCGGCGGCGACGAAGAATCCGCTGGCGATCAGCAGCAGCATGGTGACGAAGAGTGCCATCGGGAAACTCATGCCTGCTCCTCCTCGACAGCGGCGGGCTGGGGTGATCGCTCAAGACGGACACGTTCAGGTACATGGCGGTCGAGAGCGCGCACCTCCAAGGTCACGCGATCGCCGTCGGCCAGGTCCACGCTGACGTGGTCGCCGACGGTCGGAAACCGACCGAGCCGGTCGACGATCAGGCCAGCAACCGTGTCGTAGTCGTCCTCTTCCGGAAGTTCGATGCCGGTGGCATCGGCAATCTCGTCCAGGCGGCGCCCGGCGTCCACGAGCCAGCCCTCGCCGTCGTCCATGGCGGGCGCGGTGACGGTGTCGCTCTCGTCGGCGATGTCACCGACCAATTCCTCGGCGATATCTTCGTAGGTGACAATGCCGGCGACGCCGCCGTGTTCGTCCAGGACCACGGCGAACTCGTCGTCCCGGTCACGCATCCTCTCCACCGCCTCCGGCAGCGGCAGAGTGTTCGGCAGCAGCAGGGGCCGACGGGCCATCGCGTCAGCGGTCGTGTCGGCGAGCCGGTCGGCGGGCAGTCCCATCAGCTCCCGTACACCGAGCACGCCGGAGACGTCATCAGGATGGTCGCCCAGAACCGGGTAGTTGGAATGACCATGCTTGCCGATCAACTGGATCGCCTCGGAGGCAGACGCGTCCTTACGCACGAACACCGCGTCCGGGCGCGGCACCATCACCTCGTCCAGAGTGCGCTCGGAGAACCCCAGGGCGTGGTCGAGGAGGGTGGCGGTGTCCTTGGGCAGTTCTCCCTGCTCGTGGGACTCACCGATGAGCTGGCTGAGTTCCTCCAGGGTGGCGCCGTGGTGAAGTTCCTCGACCGGCTCGATGCCGGCCTTGCGCACGAGCTTGTTGGCGGCACCGTCGAAGACGTGCACGATGGGGCCGGCAGCCTTCAGGTAGGCGAGGGTGGAACTGGCCAATGCCTTTGCCAGTCGCTCGGGCGCAGCGATAGCGAGGTTCTTCGGGGCCAGTTCGCCCAGCACCATCTGCACCACCGTTGCGCCCACAAAAGCCAGCACCATGGAGATGCTACTCACTGCTGCGTCCGGGATGCCGAGTTTGGACAGTGCTGGTTCGAGCAGCGCCGAGACCGACGGCTCGGCGATGAAGCCGACCACCAGTCCGGTCACGGTGATGCCGAGCTGCGCACCTGACAGCATGAAGGACAGACGCCCAAGCACCTTCAGAGCGCGGGCGGCCCTCCTGTCGCCTGCCTCGGCCTCTCGTGCGAGGGCAAGGCGGTCGGCGGAGACATAAGCGAATTCCTGGGCGACGAAGAAGCCGGTGGCTGCGGTCAGTAGGAACACGGCCAACACGCCCAGTGCGGCGCCCGTGGCACTCATCGGACACCACCCCGCCGCGTGCCGTGCCCAGGAGATTCCTGGCGGGGTGGTCGGGGACTATGCCCCGAGGGGTCCGTCGATCTGGCGGACAAGGTGTGCACTCCTCTGCTGACAATGGGACTAATGGAACGATCTCGGTCGTGTGTGGGTTCCTGGCCTCGCCCGGGGCGTCAACGGCGGCGGAAGCTGTGAAACGTCATCGACGTACGACTGCACGGTTGCGTGTCACCTCGGCAGCGTCCTTCAGGAACGCCCAGTCCATCTGTGGTTCCAACGCGAAACGGAACAGCCGCTGTACGGGCGGGGTGCACAGAACGGTCACCATTGAGGCGGCGACAAGGGTGACGGCGATCTCTCCGAGAGGCCGGTGAGCCCAGCCATGGCGGGACCACTGCCAGTGATTGGCGGCCTGGATGACGAAGCCGTGCAGCAAGTAGCCGTAGAGCGTGCCCGCGCCCAACGCGGTGAACCATGTTCGTCGCCCGGGTATCCAGGAGAGGAAACAGGCCACCAGGGCCAGCGAGCAGCCGAAGAGGGCCAGGGCCATGACGGGCCCGTACCAGGCGGGCACGCCGAAGCTCTCTGCTGCGGAGCGGTGGAAGAACCAGCCGTAGTCCATCCGCCGCACCGCCCAATACGCGAATCCGAGCGCGCCCGCGAACACCGGCACCGCCACGATGCGCACATTCCACCGCCGCACCAGCCGGAAGTGCTCCGGTTTCAGGCACAGGCCCAGCACAAAGTACGGCAGGAACTGCAGGACGCGTTGCAGGTCAAGGTCCTGGCCGATGGACGGCGCGAGCGTGGCCAGCGCCGCGATACCGAGTGCGATCGGCAGCGGCCAGCGCACGAGCTTCCAGATCGGGGTGGTCAGCCGCCAGATGAATAGCGCCGCCAGGAACCACGTCAGGTACAGGGGGTCCAGCAGGCTGATCGGGCGGTCCGGGACGCCGTCGCTCCACCTGGTGAAATAGGTGAACGCCGTCTCGAAGGCGACGTAGGGGATGATCACGCCGGTGAGCAGGCGCTTGATCTTCTGAGGGCTTGCGTCGAAAGTGCGTGAGAAGTAGCCGGAGATGACGATGAACGCTGGCATGTGGAAGGCGTAGACGACCGTGTAAAGCGCGGTGACGGTACGGCTCTCGGCCCGCAGCGGCTCCCAGGCATGCCCCACTGCCACCAGCACGATCGCGAGGTACTTGGCGTTGTCGAAGAATGCGTCCCGCTCTTTGATCGGTGGTGCCGCCGAGGTGCGGCCGCTCGCCCTGTCGCTGGATGCGGGCGGTGGATTCTGCGTCTGTCGGTCGCTGTGCGACGGCAGCTTTTGAGTCACGATCTTCTTGTGATGGAACCCTGACAGACCAGAACACCTCTTACGTCACCTACGCGGGGAACGACCTCGGAACGTTCAGAGCACCGTAGTCACCCCCTTTCCGGTCCGTAAATGCACCCCTGCACGCATCGTTGCTCGGGTCGCTTGTGACAGGGCAGGCCCGTCGCCCGCCTGCGGAGGGAGGGGTGGCCGGGCGGGCGACGGGGGACCGAGGCGGTGTGCTCAGACGTGGACGCCGAAGTCCTGTGCGATGCCACGCAGTCCGGAGGCGTAGCCTTGGCCGACCGCACGGAACTTCCACTCGTCGCTGTGTCGGTACAGCTCTCCGAAGACCATCGCGGTCTCCGACGAGGCGTCCTCCGACAGGTCGTAGCGCGCGATCTCTTGGCCGCCTGCCTGGTTCACGACGCGGATAAACGCGTTGCGCACCTGCCCGAAGCTCTGCCCACGCGTCTCGGCGTCGTGGATCGACACCGGAAACACGATCTTGTGGATCTCGGCGGGTACGGCTGCGAGGTTCACTTTGATCGACTCATCATCGCCCTCGCCCTCGCCGGTGAGGTTGTCGCCGGTGTGCTCGACCGAACCGTCCGGGCTGGTGAGGTTGTTGTAGAAGACGAAGTGCTGGTCGGAGACGACCTTCCCCGACGCGTTCAGCAGCAGTGCGGATGCGTCCAGGTCGTAGTCCGCGCCGGTGGTGGTGCGCGCGTCCCAGCCCAGACCCACGACCACGGCGCTCAGGCCCGGTGCCTCCTTGCTCAGCGACACATTGCCGCCCTTGGCCAGGGTAATTCCCACGGCTCATCCTCCCGACTGTGGGCTGTCTGTACGTTCACTGGTTTCCAACGCCGACCCTACCGTGACGGTTCCCACGCTTGCGCAACATCTAAAGTATTTGTGACAGGTTCCCGCATCGGCGGGCCGGACTGGACGTGGCAAGGAGTGTCAAATGTTCTCCGACGTAGGCCCGCTCGAACTCGTCACACTGGCGGTACTCGCCATCCTGCTCTTCGGTCCAGACAAACTGCCGGAGATCATCCAGAACGTGACCGGCTTCTTGCGTAGAGTGCGCGACTTCTCCGAGAGCACCAAGCAGGAGATCCGATCCGAACTAGGTCCGGCGTTCAAGGACTTCGAGTTCGAGGACCTACACCCGAAAGTGTTCGTCCGCAAGCATGTCCTCGATGGCGAGAGCCTCGGGCTCGCCGATGTCCAGGGCGCCCTCGACCCGAGAGCGGAACTGGCGCAGGTTGCTGAAACGGTCCGCGAAGCGGTCGATGAGGCCCCTCGGGAGACGGCGGCGCAGCCTGTGTCCCTGACGAAGGACACACAGACCCGTTCACCCTCTCGTGCGACTTTTGACCCTGATGCCACCTAAGTGACAGCCGTTCCGGCTGTGGTTCCCATCGCAACAGTCTTCAACATGCGCAACCCTTAAACTGACTCGCATGGAGAAGACGGGCGTGACGGGATGGGAGACCGCGGTTCTCGACGGAGGGCCCGCGGACGGACTGCGGATGAAGGTGGCCGACCGGCCGCGCGTGATCCAGGTGACGCACCCCTGCCTGGTGGAGGCTGCACCGCACGGTCTGCGCGCCGAAGGGGTGTATGTCTACCGCCGTGACTACAGCGTGGCCGGCGAGCTGCTGCGGTACGGCTTCGACATAGCGAGCCCGTGATGCAGGCATGGCGGGCCAGGACTCAGTGCGCCGCGGGGTGCTCTGTGGCCGCGCGTGGCGCCGCGGCCTCACTCGGCGCTGCCTGAATGACGCGCGGCGCAGGTTCGGTGACAGTCGTACCACCTGCGGAGGTCTCGGATGACGGCGTGGCGCCGTCATCCGTCATTGCCTTCGCCTCGCTCTTGAGGATGCGCATCGATTTCCCCAGTCCACGGGCGGCCTCGGGCAACTTCTTCGACCCGAACAGCACGATGATCACGATGGCTACGACCAGCAGATGCCAGGGTTCCAGTCCGTTGCGGAGCATCCCGCACACCTCTTCTCTTCACCGACCAGCCGCACGCGCCGGACGGCGCGCGCTGCATGGCATTATTGCCACATTGCGCAACTGTACAACCCTGGCCTAAGTTGTCGCCCCGTCCTGAGGTCGGACAGCGGCATCACCGTCTGCGCTGCGGACAGCTGCCGCCCGCAGCCAGCTCGCACCGGCTGGAACGAACTATCCGCGGTGAGTCCTCTCGATGACCTGGTTTCATGCCACCGCGCTCGGCCTCCTCCAAGGACTGACCGAATTCCTGCCCGTGTCCTCCAGTGCACACCTGCGGGTTTTCTCCGCGCTGGCCGGCTGGAGAGATCCGGGCTCGGCGTTCACGGCAGTGACCCAGCTCGGCACGGAAAGCGCGGCGCTGATCTACTTCAGGCGCGACATCGCCTTGATCGTGAAGGCGTGGACGGTCTCGCTGTTCGTCCGTGAAGGGCGCAAGGATCCCGACGCCCGTCTGGGCTGGTTCGTCATTGTGGGCACCGTGCCCCTGGCCCTGATCCCTGGAGTATCCCGCTCTGGCGGCACCATCAGCGCTGGCCTGCTCATGGGCTACGGCCGTGAAGCCGCCGCTCGCTACTCCTTCCTCCTCGCCATTCCTGCCGTGCTGGCCTCCGGCGGCCTGGAGGTATTGAAGATCGGGGAAGGAACAGCACCTGACTGGGGGCCGACTCTGTGGGCCACCTTCATCGCCTTCGTGTCCGGCTACACGGTAATTGCCTGGTTCATGAAGTTCATCTCCCGCCACAGCTTCGCCCCGTTCGTCACCTACCGAGTGGCGCTCGGCCTCGCCCTCCTGGCCCTGGTCACCTTCGGACTCCTCGACCCTGGGGCTGGCCCGACAGGATGACTGTTACGACCCCCCAGGTGCCGCTTCCTCGTAGATGGTGAGTAGAGAATCCAGACCGAGGCGGGTAAGCGTGCGACGGACCTGCGGGTTCACGTGGGTGGCGATCACCTGGTACCGAGTGGCTGCGCTGCTCGTAGAGCGGTCAGGAATACTCGCGCCCCGCCACCGTCGAGGTAGGTGACCCGGAGTAGATCAAATTCCAGGAGGCGGGGCTCCGAACGAAGGGCATGCTTCAGGTCCTCCTCGATGCGTTCGGTGCCCTTCGACGTGACCTCTCCGGACAGCTGCACGACGACCTGCTGCGCCCCCGGGCTCCAACGGGTTGCGCGTCGACGGAGACGGCGCGGCAGGCGCGGTATCGGGGACTCCAGGGCATTGACGGGAGGCAGGCAGCGTCGCAGCCGAAATCATCGGAGCGCCACCGCCCCGCTATTTGCTCACCAGCTTGCGCAATTGGTGAACCAATCTCAGTCTCCAACTTTCCATTCCAACCTCACGGACCGACTGCACGCACACGGTCTCATTCGTCGGAGTCGGGCTTTCCGCTCGCCGCCGTATACGCCTGGGGCGGCGTCATCGGGACACCGTTCAGCGTGACCGTCTTGTAGGGGCTGACCTTGGCGCAGGTCTTGGCCTGGTCGGCGGTCTGGGCATGGGCGTTGGAGACCGCCGCCTTCGTGTCGGCGGGCGCTGGTTCGGACGAGCCGCCCGGGTAGGCGGAGCCGCTCGGCCAGTCGCTGCCGATCACCAGCGTCAGACCCGTGCCGGTGCCCTGCTTTAGGCGCGAGGTGGGCAGTCCCAGTGCTTTGGCGGCTGTCTGCGCCTCGGCCTTTTGGTCGGCGCCGTACGTCAGAGTGGTGGTTGTCACCGGGGTCGGGGCGTTGGCCGTGGTCGTACCGGAGCTGAAGCCGTGGTCGATGAGCGCGGTCGCGACCGTGGAGGCGCGGCCAGTGAAGTCGGTGCCGTTCTTGACCGTCACAGCGATCTCGGAGGCGGGTACGGCCGCGGCTGTGGCCGTCGCGGACGCCGCCGCCGACTTCTTACCGGAACCCGTGGTAAGCGATTGGTCGCCCGAGATGGCGGAGAACAGGGCTTTAGCGCCCGCCCCGACCACCACGCGGTTGCTGTCGGCCGGGTCGGGTGCCGTCTGCATGGTGGCGAAGGTCATCCGCTTGGTCGGGACTTTGTTCAAGTCGTCCGCGAGCCCGATCAGCTTCTTGACGCTGCCCAGACCGTCGTCCACAGTCAGCGCCTTGGTGGCCGCGTCGGCGAGGGCGTAGACCGCGGTGGGATCGGTGAGCGTGCCCGCGCTCTTGAACTTGCGGATCATGGCGCTGAGGAAGATGTGCTGGGAGACCGTTCGGCCGAGGTCGCTGCCGTCACCGAAGCCGTGCCGCGAGCGGACGAACTGCAGTGCCGCCTCGCCTTTGAGGGTGTGGGTGCCCTTGGACAGCTTCAGATGCGAGTAGGTGTCGTAAACGTCGTCGCTGACGCAGACGGAGACGCCGCCGACCGCGTCGGACATCCTCACTACACCGGAGAAGTCGAGCTTGACGAAGTGGTCGATGGGGATGCCGGTGAGTTGGTGGATGGTGGCGACCTGGCAGGCGGGGCCGTACTGCAGGGCGCTGTTGATCTGGCCGTGGTAGCCCGTCGTGGACTGGCCCGTCTCGGGATCCTTGCACGTCGGGACATCGGTCATGGTGTCGCGAGGGATGCTCATCACGGTGGCGTTGGAGCGGTCGGCGGATATGTGGACCACCATCTGCACGTCCGCGTTTCCGCTGCCGGTCTGCACCCCCGTCTTCGAGCAGCCGCCGCCGAGCTTGCAGTCCGCCTTGCTGGTACGGCCGTCCGAACCCATCACCAGGATGTTGATCGGTGTACGGCCGAACGCGTCGGCCTTCTCCTTACCGCCCTTGCCGTCGAGCGAGACGCTGTTGATGTTGCCGTTCAGGTGCTCGTAGAACCACCAGCCGACCCCAGCCACCCCCAGCACCAATATCGACAAGCACACCCCGATGATCCGCAGCGTTCGCCCGCCGCGCCGCACCGGCCGGGCGCGCCGCCTCGAGTGCGTGCCGCCGCTCGGGCGTGAGGCTGCTCGCGCCGCTGCCCGGCCGCCCGGCGTGTGCACACTGTCCGGCGCAGGCGCACCTTGCCTGGCTGTCCGAGCGGTGCGGCTGCGGGTGGCTTGGCCGACCGGGCCGTCCCACGGGTCACTCATATCCCACTCCCATGACGGTCGGGCCTATTGGGCCGGGCCGTCAGTGGTGCGGCCGGGCGTGCGCGGCGGTGTTACGGACAGGCAGAGTAAATTCCACCTTGGTTGCGTAGTTGCGCAATCTAGCAAACAATTGGCTCCTGGAGCCAAGGTCCCGCCGTAATTCACAGGTGAGAGATCTCATGGAGCCGACGCGTCAGTGCCGGATCGGCACGTGCCCGCGCGGGCTGGGCTCAGTGCCCGTTTCGTCCATACCGCGCAATGATCCACGCGGCGCCGCGTTCGGCCAGGATCCGCCGCCGACCCCAACGCGAGCGCCGCATGGTGGTGGCCCGGGGGCGTGTCTCCGTCGGCACAGCCGCTAAATCGGCCAAGCGGTTGGCGGCGTACGCCAGTTCTGCCTGCAGCCTTCTCCGCTGTACGGAAGAGCCGGCCTTCAACAACGCTGCATAGAGTCCTTCGACCTCGGCCACAGCGGCGCTCAGCCGCAGATTCGCATCACGCACTCGCCGACTGTCCCCGCGCCGCATGCACGCCCTTCCTCCACGCCGTCGGACTCTCAACCGCTGCTGCGATTATTGCGCAATACCGCAACTCACCTGTCTCGCCTCTGCAAGGTAGGTGTCGGCCGCCGGCCGCATTCTGCTCAGGGCCATTCCGGATCGTTCAGCCAGCGCTGACAGCCCTGCCAGCCTTGGCCCAGTTGGCGTGCAGCTTGTCGAGATAGGACTGGGCCTGGCTGCCCGGAGTTGCTCCGCGGGTGAAAGCCAGCATGTTGCCCGCGCCGGTGTTGTAGCCCAGGGCCAGCAACTCGTTCTTGTTGTACGCGGCGGCCCAGGTGATGGGCAGCTGGGCCGCTAGGTCGTGGAGGTACCACGCTTCAGCTTCGATGGAGAGGTCCCGGTCATCAGGTAGCTCGTCCCACCGTCGGTTGGCGAGGCCCCGGCCCTTCTTGACCTCGTCGAATGTGGCGCGATGCATGTTGGCGATGCCGAAGGAGGCGTCCGGCTTGTATTTCTGCCAGGCTCGCTCGAAGGGTGGGTCGTGCGGTTTGTATGCCTCGTTGTAGAGGATCGCCATCAGCAATTGCGCACTGACGCCGGTGCGGCGAGCCCAGGTGTTCACTGGGGAGGCGTAGCTGGCGGGGTCGTAGGCAGAGGTGGCCGGTGTGGGTGAGCCGACCGGCGAGGTGGAACGGGACGGGGATGACGCCTCGCCCTGCGGAGCGTTGGCCGCACGCGCGATGACGTACAAGGCCACGACGAAGACCGCCACGGGGATCCACCGCCAGCGCCTCGGTGCCGTGGAATCGGACATAACTCGCCTCTCTCGCGCCCCTCCCATTGGCAGCACCCTTGTACCGCAGGCGCATTAAGACCTGTGTGAGGCAGCGCTGTGCATGCCCGACCGCGTGGAGCTGATCAATGAGTCATGGGGCGGACGGCGGGATCAGCGAAGATGTTTTGCGTGCCGCCGCTCGTAGCGAGCCTTGGCCCCCACCAGGCCAGTGGCGTAGAGCGCGAGGACGGCCGTGAGCAGCAGATAGTACATCGGAGGGAGTGCGGCCAGGCCGAGCCATGGTCCTAGGGGTGATGGTGGCAACAGCAAGCCGATGGCGGCCAGCACAGCCGCAGCCCAGGCAACGGGGCCTGGCCGGCGCCCCTCGGCGCGACTGCGGCCAACGCGCAGCAGCAGCATCACCAGGGCCTGGGTGAGCAGGTTCTCGGTGAACCAGCCGGAGTGGAACACGGCCTCATCGTCCCCGGTCCCTGGACCGTGCAGAGCGAGCGCGAGAACGCCGAAGGTGGCGAGGTCGGCAACGGCGTTGAGCACGCCGAAGGCAGTGATGAAGCGCAACAGGTCCCGAGGTCGTAGCACGGTCGGTCGCCCCAGCACCGCCGGGTGCGGTCGGTCGTGGGCGAAGGCGAGCTGGGCCGCATCGAAGCACAGGTTCTGTGCAAGGACCTGGGCCGGGAGCATTGGCAGGAAGGGCAGCAGAAGGCCCGCGGAGAGCATTGCGATGACGTTGCCGAGGTTCGAGGACAGTGTGATGCGCAGATACGTGGCGATGTTGCCGCTCGCGTGCCGGCCGGCGGCAACGGCATGGGCGATCGCGGTGAGGTCCTTCTCGGCGAGCACCACGTCGGCGCCCTCCCGGCTCACGTCGGCCGCCGCGCGCGGGGCGATGCCGACGTCGGCGACGCGCAGGGCCGGCAGGTCGTTGACACCATCGCCCAGGAAGCCCACGGTGTGCCCCGCAGTGCGCAGCGCGTGCGTGATCCGGGCCTTGTGCTCAGGGGTGCACCGGGCGAAGACAGTCGTGCGGCGAGCCAGATCGGCGAGCTCCGTGTCCGTGAGGTCATCGATGCGGTCGGCTGTTAGGACGCTGTCGGGGCCTAGCGGGATGCCGAGGTCGCGGCAGGCGCGGGCGGCGGTGCCGGGGTGGTCGCCGGTGAGGATCTTGACGGTGACACCGTGCCCGTCGAGGGCCTGGAGTGCGTCGGTGGCGGTCGGCGCGAGGGCGTCGTGCAAGGTCACGAAGCCACGAAAGGTGAGGCTGTGTTCGTCGGCAGGGGAGTAGGAGCGGGCGCGTGCCGGGCGGTCGGCGGTAGCGACCGCCAGGACCCGGAGTCCGCCGTCGGCCTGCCCAGAGGCGAGGCCGCGTAGCCGTTCGCGTTCGTCCCCCTCCAAAGTGCAGCGCTCGAGGACGGCCTCGACGTCGCCCTTGACGACCAGAGTGTGAATACCCAAGCGCCCAGGCGTCCGCACGACGGCGGTGGCAAGTCGACGGAGTGGATCGAAGGGTACGGCGGCCGTCCCGTCGTACGCCAACAGCTCGTCTTCGTCAGCCGCGTCCAGGATCGATTCGTCGAGGGCGTCGGGCGTAGGCAGGTCGGCGAGCTGGAGTGTCCACCAGGCGTTGACGGCGGCCCAGTGCAGTACCTCGGAGTCTTCCTGCCCGTCAGAGCCTAGCGCGCGATCAACGACTGGCCGGTCCAGCGTGAGGGTGCCGGTCTTGTCCAGGCACAGGACATCTACAGCGCCCAGGTCGTGCAAGGCGGGCAGCCGCTTCACGATGACGCCGTGCGCACGGGCCAGCAGCGAGGCGCCGCGGGCCAGAGAGGTGGTGACGAGGACGGGCAGCATCTCCGGCGTCAGACCGACTGCCACCGCGACGGCGAACGGTAGCGTCTCCAGGCCGCGCCCACGCAGCGCCGCGTTGGCCATGAGGACCAACGGTGGGGTGAGCAGCATGAACCGGATCAGGATCCAGGAGACGCCGCGCACGGAACGGTCGAAGGCGCTCGCTCCCGCTCCGCCGGAGATCCAGCTGTGGGAGGCGGCAAACCGGGTGTGCACGCCGGTCGCGGTAACGACCGCCGTGGCACTGCCGGACACGACGCTGCTGCCCTGGAAACACAGCTGCGGCTGTTCGAACGGACCGCCTCCGGCCGCGCGAGATAGGTCGTCCGCGTACTTTGCGACGGGCGCCGACTCCCCCGTAAGCGCGGCCTGGTGCACGGTCAGACCGCTTGCGCGCAGCAACCGTACGTCCGCCGGAACCAGGTCACCCGGGCCGAGCCGGACCACGTCGCCGGGAACCAGCTCGTCCACCGGGACCTCACGGATCGTGGGCGCGAGGGCCGTGTCCTCGTCGTCCGCTCGGCGCAGGACGCTAGAGGTGGTGGCCACAAGCTCACGCAGTCCGGCCATGGACCGGTCGGCCCGGTGCTCGCCGGACGCACGCAGCACGCAGCTCACCACGACCAGGAGGAGGATCACGGTGGCAGTCCCCCAGGCGAACACGACCGCAGACACCAGCCCGAGGCACACCAGCACCGCGGTGAAGGGGTCCCGCAGACTGCGTACGAACAGTCGCGGCCACGACGCCGCACGCCGGTCTGGAACCGTGTTCGCGCCCAGCCGCTGCAGCCGCTCCTCAGCCTGTCCCTCCGTCAGGCCGCGCGGACCGCTGCCCAGCCCGCGCAGCACCTCCAGCACAGACGGCACCGCATGTCCCGTACGAGGCCACGCGGCGCCGGCGCCCGGGACAACGCCATGAGCCGATACAGCGTCCGGGCCGGTAGCCGCGGTGGTCTCAGCCACCGGTCCCGCTCAGTCGGTGTACCGGCGCGGTGCCCCGCTGCGAGCGCGCGCTCAGCTGGCCGACCATTACCCGTACCACCGTCACAATGTCAGGGTCGTCGACGTAATAAACCTGCCGCCGACCCTCACGGCGCGAACGCACGAGCCCCGCGAGCTTCAATTTCGCCAGATGCTGGCTGACCGCGGGTAGCGCTCCGCCCACCCGGTCCGCGAGATGCGTGACATCGCTCTCGCCCTGCGACAATGCCCACATCAAATGCAACCGGGCCGACGACGCCAGCAGCCCGAACGTTGCGGCGGCCTCCGACAGAACCTCGGTGGACGGATCCTTGAAACCACCGACGTTCTCCGACACAGCCTTCTCCCGCCTCGCCCACAGCACGGCCTCAGCGCACGCGCTTACCTAGTGTAGGTGCGTGATCCCGGCGTGCGTGCGCGTCAGTGGAGATCCAGTCGCTCGTACCGACCACCGGACACGAGGGGACCTGCCGATCACTCTTCGTAGTAGTTGTTGACGATCACGTCCGGTTCGTCGTCGAAGGCCTCGTTCAGTAGTGCTCCACCGACCAGACCGGCCGCACCGGCCCCGATCAGCGCGCCGGTGCCGAAGCGACGCCCGCCACTCTGCTGCTGGTGGTCGTGATGGTCTCCGTACGGTTGCCCGTAGCCCTGCTGCGGATAACCCTGCGGTGCAGGCTGCGGATACCCCTGCTGAGGCGGGGTGTAGAACGGCGGCGGCGTGCTGTGGACCCGTTGCGCGCAGCTGCCGCATGACTGGATCGGCCGGGCGACACCCCACTGCGGGGACCACGTCACGGTCGTCGTGCCGGGCCCGTGGTTGGGGTCGAAGAAGCAGGTCACGGAGGAGCTCCCTGAGGGTTGCGGTGGCGCGGCGAAAGCCGGTGTGGGCGAGGAGACGAGAGTGGGCGTCGGCACCGTCGGGGCGGGTGGCAGGTAGGCACCGGTACTGGCCTGCGGCGAAGCGACGGGAGCCGGGCTGGGTGCCGAATCGCGCAGGACATCCACGCCGTAGTCGGCGGCGATGCCCGCAAGGCCGGATGCGTATCCTTGGCCGATCGCACGGAACTTCCACTCCGCGCCGTGCCGGTACAGCTCACCGAAGACCAGCGCCGTCTCATTCGACAAGCCACCCGACGCGAGGTCGTAGCGGGCCAACTCGGCACCCGATTCCTGGTCGAGGACGCGGATGTGGGCGCGGTGCACCTGGCGGAAACTCTGGCTGCGGGCCGCGCCCTCGTAGAGGGACACCGGGAAGACGATCTTTACGACCTCGTCGGGAACCCGGGAGAGTTCGACATGGATCTGCTGGTCGTCTCCGCTGATGGGACCGCCGCTGCCGGAGTGGCGGACCGATCCGTCCGGGCTGATCAGGTTGTTGAAGAAGACGAAGTGCTCGTCCGACAGCACCGTCCCGAACTGGTTGCACAGCAACGCGCTCGCGTCCAGGTCGTAGCCGGTGTTCGCCTGCCAGCCCAGTCCAACTGTCACCACGTTCAGGCCCGGGGCCTGCTTGTCCAGCGACACGTTGCCGCCCTTGGCCAGGGCCACACTCATGCAGAGCCTCCGCTATCCGTGATGATCATGATCAACACGACCAACCTCTTCCAGTTCCTAACTTGCGCAACGTCATGAACAAGTGACGAAATCTCAACGGTCCGCCGGCAACTACCGATGATCCTCGCCATGCCTTCAGGATTGTCCATAAGCTTGCGCAATCAGGCAATCTACGTGGCCGACGCCCGGCGACTCCGCCCGGCCCGGCCCGACCGGAGGACAACAACGTGGGCATCATCGGCTGGATCATCCTTGGCCTGCTCGCCGGAGCCATCGCCAAGGTCCTGCTGCCCGGCCGCGACCCGGGCGGCCTCATCGGAACGACCCTTATCGGCATCGCCGGCGCGTTCGTCGGGGGCTGGCTCTCTGCCCGCTTCCTCGACCGTCCGGTGGAGAAGCACTTCTTCGACCTCTACACCTGGGGCGCGGCCATCGGCGGCTCGCTGGTCCTGCTTATCGGTTACCGCTTGCTGTTCGGCAACTCACGCGACTGACCCGAGGGCCGGAGCGCCTCGGTCACAGGTGGGCGGCGATGGTGGGCAGCAGGTCCTGGAACGTCTGACCGGCGGCAGGCTCGCCGATGGCCTGCAACTGCCAGCCGTCGCCCGCCCGGTGGAGCTTCGCCATGATCTGGGCGGTGCACGCGCCACCGCCGCTCAGGGTGTAGCGGGCCAACTCCTCGCCGGTGACTTCGTCGATCAGGCGACAGAATGCGTTCTGCACCTCGGCGAAGGTCTGCCCGGTGAAGGAGTTGACCGTGAAGACGATCTGGTCAACGTGCCCGGGAACACGGCCGAGGTCGACGAGGATGACCTCGTCGTCGCCGCCGGCGCCGCTGCCCCCGGTGAGGTTGTCCCCCAAATGTCGCACGGAACCGTCGTCGCTGACCAGGTGCCGAAAGAAGACCACATCTGCCATCCGCCCGCCGGTGAAGAGCAGAGCCGAGGCATCGAGGTCGATGTCCCGGGTCCCAGCCAGTTTGGCCAGGAAACCCTTGCGTTGCACCGCCTGCCAGCCCAGCCCCATACGAACGGCACGCAGGGCGCCACCGTCAGACTTGCTGAGGCTGATCTGCTGCCCCTTGTTCAGATTCACAGACATACGTCGTTGTCTCACTTTCTGCCACGGGGCGGTTCGAGGACGGGCTGCGGCACGCCACAGCGACGGCGAATACCAGTGGCGGGAATGCCTCCTGGAGCCACTCCCGCAAGTAGCGTCATTGTCGGGTGGAGTACCCAGTCCGCTCGGTCCGTCGGAAAGACTGAACGGGCTGTTCACTGCTCAGACGGGCTCCCGAAGGCTGCCGCCTCAGACGCCGACTCCGAAATCGGAGGCGATGCCCGCAAGGCCCGAGGCGTACCCCTGACCGATCGCGCGGAACTTCCACTCGGCCCCGTTGCGGTACAGCTCGCCGAAGACCATCGCAGTCTCGTTGGAGGCGTCTTCAGACAGGTCGTAGCGGGCCAGTTCGGCACCGCCCGCCTGGTTCACCACACGGATGAACGCGTTGCGTACTTGTCCGAAGCTCTGGCCTCGGGCATCTGCGTCATGGATCGACACCGGGAAGACGATCTTGTCGACATCGGTAGGTACGGCGGCCAGGTTCACCTTGATCGACTCATCGTCACCCTCACCCTCACCGGTGAGGTTGTCGCCGGTGTGCTCCACCGAGCCGTCCGGGCTTTTCAGGTTGTTGTAGAAGACGAAGTGCTGGTCGGAGACGACAGCGCCTGACGTATTCAGTAGCAGTGCGGATGCGTCCAGGTCGAAGTCGGTGCCAGTGGTGGTCCGTACGTCCCAGCCCAGGCCGACCACGACTGCGGTCAGGCCTGGCGCCTCCTTGCTCAACGACACGTTGCCGCCCTTGGCCAGGGAAACACCCATGCTTCGTCCCTCCATGCAAGCAGTCGATTCGGATCCGGGTCACGGACCCCGAGCTAGAATCTACAACACTGTAGAAGCAATTGGGGGGGTGACGTGCGAAGGTGATTCGTAATCCGCCATGCACCGTCTCTGCGAAGGCCTCGGGTGATCGTCCTGCGGACCATGGGAACATGCGTTCGCCTCGTTCCGGAGTCGGCGGAAACCGGCCATGGACAAGGCTTTGTAGGATGTGGACCCCGGCACCGTGTGCCCGGGCGACGGCCCATCAGAAGGGAGACCGCGCGTGGTGGGGCCGGATTCGCGTCCTCGGCGCAGGGCGCAGGGCGCGTTGGAGACGCAGGTGCTCGCGGCGCTGCACGGGGCCGGAAAGCCGACGACGGCGGGCTGGGTACAGGAACACCTCGGAGCAGACCTCGCCTACACAACCGTGATGACGGTACTGGCTCGCCTCCTGGCGAAAGACGCCGTTACGCGCAGGCGCGAGGGCCGCTCGTTCGTATGGCTGCCCGCCGCGGACGAGGCAGGTCTCGCCGCGTTGAAGATGCACCGCGTCCTGGACAGTGAGCAGGATCGCAGAGCGGTACTGGCCAGCTTCATCACCACCCTGCCCGAGCGCGACGAACAGACGCTGCGCGAACTGCTCGACCAGGCTGGCGACGAGGACTGACACACGCATGGGCATCTTCGTGTTCCTCCCGCTGGTGCTGCCATTCACCGCCTGGCCGATTGCACGCCTGGCCGCGCAGCGCCTCCATCCGCGCACCGCCACGGTGCTGCTGACCGGCGTCTCCTGCGTCATGGCCGTGTGCAGCACGGTGTGTTTGGCCTTGCTGATGGTGGTTGGCACCGCTCAACTGCCCGGCAATCCCCTGCCGGACGGCTGGTCGGACCCCGAGGTCCGCGAGAGCGTGCCGCACCACGAGATTGCCGGGAAGGCGGCGATCCCGGCACTGATCTGGGTCGTAGCGGGCTGCGCCCACGCCGCGCTGCACCACTCCCGAGTACGGCGGCGGGCCCACCAGGCACTGGCCGCTCTGCCGCTCACCGAGGTGGCGGTGCTGCCCGACGCCCGGCCCTACGCCTATGCCCTGCCCGGCGGTCCACGCGACCGCGTCGTCGTCTCCACAGCAATGCTCACCGGCCTCGGCTCCCGGGAGCGCCGCGCCCTTTTCGCCCACGAGCGCGCCCACCTCACCGCACGACACCACCGACACCTGCTGCTCGTCCAACTGGCTGCCCGCGCCAACCCGTTCCTACGGCCTCTGCGGACAGCCGTCGCCTACACGACGGAGCGATGGGCAGACGAGGAAGCAGCCGGGACCGTCGGCAGCCGTAGGACGGTCGCCCGCGCGATCGGCAAGGCCGCGCTCGTCTCACGCGGCACGCCCGCACCCACACTCGCCAGCCTTGCCACCCCCGGTCCGCTCCCGCGCCGAGTGGCGGCCCTCCTCGGCCCGGCCCCCTGCGCCCACGCCTGGCCGCCGGCCTTCACCACCGTGAGCCTGGCCTTGTGGACGGCCACCACGGGAGCCCTCTTGTCGGCCATGTTCTCGGCCAACTCGGCACTCACCCTGCTCGTCCTGCTGCACGCCGCCACACCCCTCTGACACCGACATGAAGCTGGGCCGGCAGGTCGATATCCCTGACGGCCCAGTGTCATGCTCCAGAGAGGACGCTCCGTCACAGATCGAACTCGTGCGGCGGCAGTCCCAGAGCGAAGCAGGCATCCCGGACCACTGCGCGCTCGGTGGCATCGAAGTCACCGTCGGCGCCACCGATCACGATCCCGATCTGGATCACAGCGCGCGCCTCTGCAGGCTTCTTCTTCGCTTTTGCGACCTCCTGCAGCACGCTCACCTTACCGAAGTCGAAGTCGGCAGCCAGCTTGTTCAGGTTGTCCTCGAAGCGGCGCTGAAGGTCGGCAGCCGGGAAGTTCTGCAGCACCTCGTTATTGAAGATCAGTTGCGCGACACGCTGTCGCTCCGACGGGTCGATCTTCCCGTCTGCGGCGGCCACCAGGGCGCACATCGCCATACTCGCATCACGGAACGCACCACTCTTCAGGTCGTTCTTCTTCGCCACCAGCTGTGTCTGCATCTGCGAGGCTGAGTCCTTGATGCGGTCCCACAGGGCCATGTCGACTCCTTTTGTTCCACGGCCGCCGTAGTGAGCCCGTACGTGGGCGAACCGGCAGCCAGATCAACTTCTACAACGCTGTAGAAAATAGCAGGGTCCAGGGCGCAACCTCATGCGCCCGGACGGACTAACGTGTGGCGCGATCTTGCTGTTCCTCTGTGTGCGCCTCATCAAGGTGACTCAGCAGAAAGGGCACCATTCCCTTCTCCAGCAGTGCCAGTTTCCATGCGTCTCGCATCCTGGTCAGCTGGGCATCCGCGCTGACGGTGGAACGTTTGCGTGTCGCCGACACGGCCAACCAGATCAGGTCACCGACCACCGCTCCAATTGCCACCGCTCCCACTAGCGAACCTGCCGTGAGTAATCCGTCCCCGACATAGGGGCGACCGCCGTGGGAGCGCAACCAGCACCCGAACAGAGATAGAGCCAGTCCTACACCAGCCGCGACTCGCGCCGCGGGCATTGCGGACACGGGCGGTGGTGCGCCGGACGCCGGATGGGTGCCGCAGGTGGTTGGCTGCCCCTTGCTGGAAAAAACGTCTGCGGCGCCGAGGTAGTCGCGGTACTCGATGTTCGCGGACGCAGCAATCACATGTGCCGCCTGAAGCGCCCGAGCGCGCAGGTCCACGTCTTCTATGGCGCCATCGCAGCGCTCTAGTTGATGCCTGCATGGCAAAGGAACGCACAAGGATCGTGCTGGCTGTAGGCCGTGCCGAGGATGCATCCGTCCACGCGCATCCGCCGGCCATCCGTCTTGGTCGGCGGGGAGGCGATCACGCGACGCCTGGCCATAAACCCACCCTCGCCCGAAGGCGCCGGATGCGCGCGCCCCCGGCTTGCGGCCACCCGCATGGCCGCTCCGATTGTCGCTCCCGACGACGGCCGGTCAGGATTGAATCGACTCCACGCGGCCCGGTGGTCTTCCAGGCCAGGCACGCTGGAAGTCGAGGCAGAGCGCGCCCCCACCCCTTCGGACGACGCAGCAGCGCAGGGAGTGGGAGGCGCGCTCGCGCGCTCGAGATGCGTGTGTCCCGTTGTCGCGTCACTCTTGACCTAGCGGAAGGGCGCCTCAGCACGGCTGGTTACCCAGGTTCGCTTCCCCGTTCCGGGGCGCCACCGTAGCGGGCTCACTGGCCCGCGCCGACAAATAAAAGTTGCGCCGAACGTAGCCCGCTGGCTGCGGGTGTTCCATGCTGTCCCGGCCGCCGGCTACGCCCTTGATGCCGGCGCAACGTATTGCCCCCCGTGATGCCACGCGCACGGGGGGCATCACGGGGGCGGGCCGATCTAGTCGAGGACCCGCAGCGCGGTGTCCGGTCGGCAGTGCGTGCATGCCGGCACCTGCTGGCGCAGTGCGTCGACGGCCTGCTCCTGCGATACGCCGATGCATCGGCTGCTCTTGCGTACGGTCCAGCAGCCGCCGACGTGCACGGCGACCGTGTTGGTCTTGTTCAGCCCGCGCTCGAGCAGCCAGTCGGCGGGCGGCGGCCGCATCTCGTCGGCTTGCCGTTGCCGCGACTCGCGCTGTTCCTCCTGTGCGATCCACGTGTCGATCTATGCGAGTGCTGCTGTGGCCTGCTGAAACACCACTCGGCGGGCGAAGTGGAGGAGGTCGAGTCTGGACGGATCGTTCACGTGTTCGATATTACGACGTAGGTTGGGCCTCGCCGGATCAGGACCACTGAAGGACGGGGGGTCCCGGACCTGGAAGCACTACCGCAACCAGGCCCGTTGGACGGGATCGGCGACGAGTACGACGGGGATGACGATCGAGAGGACGAGCTGCAGGAGGCCCTCCCCCAGGCGTCGCACCGACCCCGCCCGAATGCCAGCGCGCGGCGAGCGGACGACCGGGGGCAGGTGCATCGTGATGAGCACCACCACGGCAACCACCCCGACGGCGAGCGAATCGAACAGATTAGCGCACGATGCCCGAACCCGGGCAGATGGCTGCGCTCACATTCGTCAGCGCGTTGATCCTCTTCGCGTTACTCCTCAAGAGCATTTGAAGCAGAGAGAGCAACACATGACCACCACAGTCGCAGCCTCGTGGGCCGACCGGATCACCGCTGGCTACGCCGTACGGCGCGCCCTGCGCGGACCTGCCGTCATCACCCAGGCCTCGAGACTCCTCGCCATCGCAGGGCGGCCTTTAGGCGTCCACGTGGTGCTCAGTAGGCAACGAGCCCGCTGCTGGAACGATCGAAGTGCAGGAAGAACCCCGTGCCGTTCAGCACGTCAGTGGCCGCTGTGCCCCAGGTACCTGCCGCGATCCAACGAAGGCTGTTGCAAGACCAGTCATTATTGGTCCAAAAGCACGTCTGCACGTAAGTGCCCTGGTTGGGCTTGACGTTAATGTCCGCGCAGTTCGACGTAGTGGTGGCCACTCCCTTACCCGGCCAGTCCAGGTTGTCGCGCCCGCTCGAGGCGTAGGATTTGGCACTGCCGTAGCAGGTCGTAGCGGGTGCCGCACTGGCAGACGGAACAGTGACCAGGGTCATGCCACCAGCCACTACAACAGCCGCCACCAGGGCCCTGACAGTACGGATGCTCACACGCATGTTCATCCCCCTTTTCCACTGGCGATTCGAGCCAGCATGTGCGGATCCTACGGGCGTCCCACTAGCCGACAGAGGGCCGTTTTGGACAACCTGCACACCAGGTGCTTTGCCCGGTCTCCCACCGGTCCGCAAGGACGGCGCGACTGGGACCCGCTGGGCTCGGATTGGTGGCCGCGTCGGCGTCCGAGTCCCCGGATGCGCCGAACCCGTTCCACCAACGGCGGAAGCACTTCCAAGATCGGGAACCCCATGGACAAGCCCCGCCGTAGGGGCCGTGCACCAACTCGCTCGCACCACTCGCGCATGCGACCGCACGAGAGGCACACGATGCCCACATGGACGCTCCACCAGGGCGACGCCCTGACAATCCTGCCAACGCTGAGCGAACCCGTGGACACCGTCATCTGCGACCCGCCGTACAACTCCGGTGGCCGCACCATGAGCGAGCGGACCAGCCGCGCCGCCCGCGAAAAATACATGAGCGAGGCAGGCCGAAACCACGGCTTTGACCTCGGCGGCTTCACCGGCGAGAACCGTGACTAACGCTCCTACACAGCGTGGCTCGCCATGATCCTCGCCCACGGCCACTGCCTCACCCGTCCCGGTGGGGCCGCCCTCGTCTTCACCGACTGGCGCCAGCTCCCCGCCACCTCCGACGCCCTCCAAGCCGCCGGCTACACCTGGCACGGCATCGCCGTCTGACACAAGCCAATCGCCCGCCCCCAGCCTGGCCGGCTCCGCCAAGAATGCGAGTTCATCGTTTGGGGGAGCAACGGTGCCATGGTTCCCGGTAATCAACCGGTCTATCTGCCCGGACACTTCACCGGCAGCCAACCTCGGGGAACCGCTCGCGTTCACATCACGCAGAAGCCCGTTGAGATCATGCAACAACTCGTGCGCATCATCCCGCCCGGCGGAACCGTCCTCGACATGGTCACCGGATCCGGCACGACCGGCGCAGCCGCCCTCCTCGAGGACCGCGGCTTCATCGGCATCGAACAATCCGACGCGTACGCCCAGACGACCCGCGAACGACTCACAGCAATCGCGCCGCACGCCGCCGCGTAGCACTCTCGACCGAAGCCCGCCGAACGGGACGGCGGGACCCCCCGCCCCGCCTGCGAACGTCCATCTGCCATGATGTGCGGGCTCTGCTCCGTCCGACGCTACACAGAGCGCCGGACGGACCCTGGCACAAGCCAGGAGCCACCCCAGCCGGTTCCGGCGCCTCACCCCCCCTTGGCGCCGGAACCCCTGGGGCGTCCCGAGCAGCCAAGCCGTCTGAGTTCGTCCGAGCGCTCCCAGCCCTCAAACCCGCGCCCGAACACAGGGGCAGTGCGCCCGAATGCACCGTCACAGTTCTACCCATACCCGCCCAGTCGCCGCATGTCCGTCAGCATCGCCCGCATGGAACGAACCCGTGCCACCGCGTGCGTGACGAAGTCAACCGCCACAAAGTCCTAGGCTAGATGTGGCGGAAAGCAGTGGGGTCGGGGTGCCGCCCCCGAGTTGAACTCGGGGGCGGCACCCCGACCCAGCCTACTTTGCTGTCAATTCGACTTCGCAGTCGACCTGGAAGGCAGGTGGGCGGGAAGCCCTGCGCTCCAAGGGGGCCCCGGGCTACGACTGCCGGCTCGGCCCCCACCTGCAGGCCAGACTTGCCGCGTGGCTGAACGAAGGACCGTCTGCACACGGCTGGGCGGACGACCATGTGTGGACCGCCGTCCGGGTGCGCACGCTGATTGGGCGGAGGTTCCACATCTCCTACAGCATCTCCGGGGTGACCCGGCTGCTGCACCGAATGGGCTACAGCGTGCAGATGCCCACCCGGCCCGCCGCCAAGCGCGACGAGGGTGAGATCGCCGCATGGCGGGAGGTGACCTGGCAGGAGAGGAGGTAAAACCCTTAGGACGGCGACCGGCGCGTTCTTCTGCTTCGAGGACGTTGTGGCTGCGGTGGTCGGTGCCGTTGAGTGCGAAGTAGCGCAGGGCCGCGAACTCGGCCTCGATCCAGTTCAGCCAGGATCCGTAGGTCGGCAGGAAGACCAACTCGACCTCGTGGTCGGCCGCCCAGGCACGGACCTTGGCGTGCTTGTGCGGGGAGAAGTTGTCCAGCACCACATACAGCTTCTGGCCGGGCCAGCGGGCCCGCAGGGCCCTGAGCAGGCCGAGGAACTCCCGCCAGCGCTTGCGTGGGCGGATGCGGTAGTACAGCTTGCCGGTGGCCAGATCGAGGGCGGCGAGCATGTACCTCACACCGCCGTAACGGTTGTAGGTGGCCCGTAACCGGCGTGGACGCCTCACCGGACCCCGTGCCTTGCCCTTGGGCGGCATCAGGTTGAGCGGGCCGAACTCGTCGACGCATATCACCCGCCCGTCCGCCGGTGGGGTGTCGTAGAGGGCCAGGATGCGGTGCATCTTGGCGATGAACTGCGGGTCGGTGGACGCCTTCCACGTGGTGGTGGTCTTCCAGGAGAACCTTGCCGGCGCGCAGGATCCGGCGCAGGGTCTCCCGGCTCGTCCCGCCCATAGTTCGCAATCTGCTGGTAGTTCCCGGTGTCGGGACAACCGGTGAACGCGTACACCCAGTACCCCATGCCGGACCTCCTGCCCAAACCAACGACTGACCCACTGATCGGCCACGAAGGCTGTGGGTCTCATCCGCCCGAAGGGGTTAGCGTTACTGCTGATCAGCCCCAAAGCGATTCGGGTGCTGGCTGGTCACGTAGCCGATGCCAGGACGGGGGCGACGGGAACCGCTGGGGGCGGTTGCTCGGCCCAGACGATCTTCCCGGTGGGGGTGAAGCGGGTTCCCCACCGCTCGGCGAGCTGTGAGACGAGAAAGATGCCGCGGCCGCCTTCGTCCGTGTCCGCTGCGTACCGCAGGTGCGGGGAGGTGCTGCTGCCGTCGCTGACCTCGATTACCAGGTTGGCTTCGTGCAGAAGGCGCAGGTGGATGGGGGGTGCCGCGTAGTGGATGGCGTTGGTGACCAGCTCACTGAGGATGAGTTCGGTAGTGAATGCCGACTCCTCCAAGTTCCAGTTGGCCAGTTTCGCGAGCACCTCGGCGCGTATGGCGGGCACCGCGGCGGGAACGGCCGGGACGTCCCATTCGGCGATATGGTCACGGGGAAACGCCCGGGTGCGGGCGACCAGGAGAGCGGCATCATCGACTGAACGTGCCGGCAGCACCGCCTTCAGGATCCTCTCGCACGTCTTTTCCGGGTCGAGCCCTGCGCCGGAGAGCGTGTCGCACAGCAGCTTCAGGCCGGTCCCGATGTCGCGGTACCGGTTGTGGATGAGCCCGTCGGTGTAGAACACGAGCTGCGTGTCCTCCGGCAGCTTCAGCTCGGCTGCCTCAAAGCTCGGGCCGCCCAGACCGAGCAAGGGTCCATCGGGCAGGTCGACAATCTCCACGCGGCCGTCCGGATGGGCGACGGCGGGCGGAAAGTGACCAGCCCGTGCCATCGTGCAGCAACAGGAGACCGGGTCGTAGATCACATACAGGCACGTAGCCGCGACGGTCCCCTCCTTGCCAGCCCCCGCCTCCGTATCCATCTGGTTGACCACGTCGTCAAGGCGGGCCAGCAGCTCGTCGGGCGGCAGGTCAAGAGTGGAGAAATTGCGGACCGCGGTGCGCAGCCGTCCCATGGTGACCGCGGAGTGCAGGCCGTGGCCGGCCACGTCCCCGACCACCAGGGCGGTGCGGAAGCCGGGGAGAGGAATCACGTCGAACCAGTCCCCGCCGACCTCGGCCTCGGCGGGCACGTACCGGAACGCCGCCCGGACGGTGCTGGTGTCTGGCAGTCCGTGAGGTAGCAGGCTGCGTTGCAGCGTGGTGGCGATGGCGTGCTCGCGGGTGTAGCTGCGAGCCAGCTGAGAGACCGCAAGGCCGACGACGAGCAGCAGCCCGGCGGTGATGATGTCGTCCGCCCTGGCGAAGCGGATGACGCTTCCGTACGGAGTGATGAAGAAGAAGACGAACCACACGGCGGCGGACAAGGCCGCGAGGGCCGCGGCCCGCCGGCAGCCGAAGGCAGCCACCACCGCGACGACCAACATCAAGATCAGGGCCACATTGGTGTGGGACAGGGTGCCTCGGACCGGCAGCAGAAGCACACACACGACGAGCGGGATGGCCACTGCCGCAAGGAGCGCGGTCAGCTCCCTGACGAGATCGCGAGGCATGCACACCTCCCTTCCCTCCGGTGTATCAGGGCTCACGTGGGGCGGCCAGTCGATACAGTCTCACTGGAACCTCGGATTGAAGGCCCTCGATGGCGTCCGCGACCCTGCGGAGAAGAGCGCGGGCATGCCACTTGACCAGCTCCTGTCGCCAGAGATAAAAACCGGGCTTGTCAAGATCGCGTGCGGCCGCTGACACCAGCGGCTGACACCAACAAGCACGAACAGCAGCGGTCGACGCCGGACCTCCGTGGACGCTCGGCCGAGGCGTAGGACCGATTGGCCGACGTCGACGGCCCCCGGTGATCGACCTGATAAGGATGAGGCCACTGATTCAAGTACACGATCGCCGAAGGACGCCGCGCATGACGGAGTACACGTGGCCGAACGGTGTGGGGATCCGACGCTCGAGGACATACAACGGGCCTGGCCAGCAACCGTGACCGCGCTGCAGTGGGCGCCGCCGTGACCGGCAAGGTCATCGGCCGACAGCCATTCGGCGTATTCGTAGAGATCGACGGGGTACCAGACGCAGTGGGGCTGGCGGAGATCTTCGGTTCACCGTCCGGAATTGTCCCTCCCCCACTGGGGTTCGTTATCAGTAGGAGCGTGGTCGATCACGCGGAGCACAACTTCCGAGTCAAGCTCAGACTCGATGACTGGGGAGACGAGCGCGAGCCCTTCCCACTGGAGCCTAACGAGCGCCGACCAATGGGAGAACCGGACGCTGGACAGCTTCCTGGAGGCTCTGGAAGTGTGGGTGGCCGATACCCCAGGGTGGTACGCGAACCACGGTCAGGAGCTCCCGCCAGAGGGCGACTGGGCTTCATGGCGCGGGCCTTCAGCGCAGCGCGGCTCTACGAGTGACGCCGTGCCCCTTGCGTGCCCGATGAAGGAAGCGGCCAACGGGAACAGCGGAGAGTCTCGGCAAACGGTCCGAGAACCCGCAGGTGAGCGTTACGCCAGGTCAGGCCGGAGCCGCGTACTCGGTCGCTCTCCTGGACGCTGCCAGGCGGTAGGTGAGTAGCTTCGGCACCTTGCACTTTCCTGGAAAGCCAGTGCTCGATGTACTTCCAGTTTTCTGGGCTGCCCCCACGCCACTCGATCAGCGCATCGGCAGACTCGAAGCCCTCCCGTCGCGCTGTGAAGGCACACGCCGAGACGAGCGAGCCCTAGAGAAGAACCGGGGCGCGACCGACACCGCGGTCCGCGAAGCCGAGGAGACCCTCGAGGAACACTGCGTCGCCCTGACCGAGGCGCTCGGACTCGGAAACGGCGCCTCGTGGGATGCCATCCACGACCGCATCGGCGCGTTGTACGCCAAAGCTGAGGAGATGGAGCAGGATCTGGACGGGGACGCGACCGTGCTCGCCGAGGCGCTCGCAGCGTTCTCTCCGGTGCACGTCAACGGCGTGATGACAGCACCACCACCAGTAGACCCCACCCCTATCTGGGTGACTTTTTTGTATTTCGTGAGAATTACGCCTTGGGGAGGAGGCAGGAGGGGTCTCATGGGCAGGATCAGACCCTCGTCCTCACGTAAAGGTGAACTATGGCCGTGGACGAAACATCCTGGCGCGATCTGCGTCCCTCAACCGCCGTATCGGGCGACCCGAGCGGAACGACCGGCTACATCGATTACTTCCAGGTGCGGCAGTTGCACACCTTGCAAAGGCCACTTACAGAGACGCCCTACGAGATGGCCTTCCTGATCAGTTCCCAGGTGATGGAGCTCTACTTCGGACTGCTGTGCCATGAGCTCGGCAGGGCGAGGCGGGAAGTTCGCGACGACGATGTCCGTGCCGCTCTACGGACCCTGCACCGCAGCGTGAGTCATCTGCGTGCACTTGAGGGAACGTGGGAGAGCTACACGGACATGACACCCTCGGACTGGAACCCCATCAAAGCCAAGCTCGGCAAGGGCGAGAGCTCCTCGCTCCACTCGTACATGTACCGCCACCTGGCGTTCCTGCTGGGAGTGAAGTCGTCGAAGATGCTGGAGCCGCACCGGTCAACCCCCGTCATCCATCAAGGACTGCAGGACGCGCTCGAGGCTCCTAGCCTTTATGACGAGGTGTTGGCCCTGTTGCAGCGCAGAGGACTACCCCTGCCGGAATCCGCTGTCCACCGCGACTTCACCGAACCGTACGCCGCGCAGCCCGAGGTCGAGGCGGCATGGGTGCAGGTCTACCGCAACGAATCCCACAACCAACTGAGGAAACTCGGTGAGTCGATGACTCAGCTCGCAGAACGCTTCATCCGATGGCAGCAGGTGCACCTAACGGTGACCATCCGCACCTTTGGCAATAAACCGGGCTATTACCGTACCGGGGCCGCCGACTGGCTGCGCCACGGCCTTGAACAGGCCATTTTCCCTGAACTTTGGAGTTCGCGTACGGAAATGTGATCGCCGACGGCTCGAAATACGACAACCAAGCATGGTGGGGGCTGTCCACGAGAGTGGGACATCCGGGTGAGCGGACGACTCAAGTCCCTGTGTCCTCGGCCACCAGATCCACCTCGATCAAGCCTTTGATGCCCGCACGGCAAAGGAACGCACATAGATCGTGCAGGCTGTAGGCAGTGCCAGGGATGGTGTCGTCCAGACGCAACCTTCCCCTGCCCGTCTTGGTGGGCGGGTAGACGATCACGTGCTGCGGGCCATAACTCCAGCCTTGTCCGCGTGCACCGGATTCGCACCCTGACTACTGCGCCACACGCATGGCTGCCACGGCTCGCGCCCCCGACACTGCCGGGTCAGGATGGGCTCGACTCTACGCGGCCTGGCGTCCTTCCAGGTCAGGCACGCCGGAGTCGGGCAGAGCGCGCCCCCACCTATCTGGACGCACCACCGCATGGAGTGGGAGGCGCGCTCGCGTGTTCGAGATGCATCCACAGCGCGGGCGCGTCACGCTTGACATAGCGGAAGGTGCCCCAGAACGGCTGGGACCTCCCAGGCCGCCTCACCGTTCTGAGGCGTCGCCGGCAGCGGGCTCAATGGACCGCGCGACAAAAGAAAAGTTGCGCCGAACGTAGCCCGCCGGCTGCGGGCGTCCATGCTGTCCGGCTGCTGGCTACGATGGCGTCCCTTGTCGCGGTGTAGGCGATCACGGTTAGGGAGTGCGCCGGGGGCGCGTGCCGGCGTGGTTTCCGCTCCCTGCCTGCAGGGCGGGCCACCATGCAACTCTGCGTAGTGAACGGGCAGTTCAACGCGGGAGGTGCAGGGTGGCCCTGTCTCAGCATGACCTACTCCGGCTGCTCGAGTCACTACGTTCGGCGGACGGGCTCGAACTCGTGGCCGAGCGGATGCTCCAAGAGCTGATCGAGGCCGAAGCCACAGCCCGGATCGGCGCGGAATGGAACGAGCACCCCGAGACGCGTACAGCTCTTCGCAACGGCCACCGCGACAAGACGCTCACCACGCAGGCCGGCGACCTGGATCTCGCGATCCCCAAGCTGCGGTCGGGGAGCTTCTTCCCCGCGTTGCTGGAGCGGCGCCGCCGCATCGACCAGGCCCTGTACGCCGTCATCATGGAGGCCTACGTCCACGGCGTGTCCACGAGGTCGGTCGACGACCTGGTCAAGGCCCTCGGTGAACCGCCCCGGGTGAAATAGAGACTCGATTCCGTGTAAGGATTGAGTCATGGCACGACCCTCCCGTTACCCGCTTGAGCTGCGCCGACGTGCGGTGCGTATGGTCGCTGAGGTCCGCGACGACCACCCGAACGAGACGGCGGCCCTGCAGGCCGTCACCGACAAGCTCGGCATCGGTTCCCGCGAGACGCTACGGAACTGGGTGAAGCAGAACGAGGTCGACACCGGGCAGCGGCCGGGTACGACGACGGAGGAGTCTGCCCAGCTCAAGGCGTTGAAGAAGGAGAACGCCGAGCTGAAGCGGGCGAACGAGATCCTGAAGGCCGCGGCGAGTTTCTTCGCGGCCGAGCTCGACCGGCCACACACGCGCTCGTAACGTTCATCGACGAGTACCGGGACCGCTTCGGCGGCGTCGAGCCGATCTGCAGGACACTCACCGAGCACGACTGCAAGATCGCCCCTTCCACCTACTACGCCTACAGGAAGCGCCTCGCAACCCCCTCCGCCCGTGCCGTGCGCGACACGGAGCTCAAAGAACGGATCCAGAAGGTCTACACGTCCAACTACCGTGTCTACGGAGCCCGGAAGATCTGGCGTGAGCTGAACCGGCAGGGTCACGAAGTGGCCCGCTGCACCGTTGAGCGCCTCATGCGCGAGCTCGGCATCCAGGGCGCGGTGCGCGGGAAGCGCGTCATCACCACGATCCCCGGCGGACAGGCCGAGCGGGCCCCCGATCTCGTCGACTGCGACTTCGTCGCCGACGCTCCGAACCGCTGCTGGGTCGCGGACTTCACCCATGTCAAGACATGGTCCGCGACCGTCTATGTGGCATTCGTCGTGGACACTTTCTCCCGCAGGATCGTCGGCTGGTCGGCGGCCACCATGAAGGAGACCGTGTTTGTCCTGGACGCGCTGGAAATGGCACTCTGGCAACGCGACCGCGACCAACGCCCGGTCCGGTCAGGCGAGTTGATTCATCACTCGGACGCCGGGTCGCAGTACACATCCTTCAAGCTCGCCGAGCATCTGGACGCCGCCGGCATCGCCGCCTCCATCGGTTCGGTCGGGGACGCGTACGACAACGCCCTGATGGAGTCGACGATCGGCCTGTACAAGACCGAGTTGATCAAACCCCAGCGCCCCTGGAAAACGCTCTCCCAGGTCGAGCTGGCCACCGCCGAGTACGTCGACTGGTACAACCACCGAAGGCTCCACGGCGAGATAGGCCACGTCCCACCCGTCGAGTACGAAGCCAACTACTACACCGAATCCACGAAACCCCAGGTCACAACCACAGTCTGAGATCTCTACGGAACCCGGGGCGGTTCACTGCCCGTGCCCTGACCGCAGCTGGCTGAGCTGCGGGCGGTCATCCGCGAGCGCGAACGCGTCGTCTGGAACCAACGCGACCTGGAGAACCAGCTGCGGGCCACCCCTCGAGTCCTACCACCCAGTCGTGCTGCACCTGGCTTCCTCCCTTGACCGCGACATCAGTCTCGCGTTCCTGCAGGACTGCCCGACCCCTGAACAGGCCCGTCGCATCGGACCCGAGCGGATGAAAGCGTTCATCAGCCGCCACGGCTACTCCGGCCGCACCCGCCCCGAAATACTGGTGGAACGACTGCGTGCACACCTGCTGAGCGTTGCACCGGGCACAACCTTCGGCAAGCAGCTGACCGCCGTCCTACTCGCCGAGCAATTCGCCCTGCTCGAGGACCACATGCGCATCCTCAACAAGCGGGTCGATGAGCTCCTGGCCGTCCACCCGGACGCGCCGATCTTCCTCAGTTTCCCCGGCATGGGGCGTTCCTGCGCGGCCACTTGCTGGCTGAGATGGGCGAGGACCGCGAGCGGTTCCCCACCTCGGCCGCGCTCATGGCCGAGACCGGAGTCGCCCCCGTCACCCGCTCCTCCGGCCGCACCCGGCAGGTCCGCTTCCGCTACACCACCAACAAGCGGATGCGTCACGCGGTGGACTGGTGGGTCTTCAATATGGCCCACGAAGTTCCCTGGGTGCGCGAGGCATACGAGCAGGCCACGGCTCGCCGTCAGCCCCACAATCGGGTCATCCGCGGTCTGGGCGCCCGCCGGGTGCGCGTCCTCTGGCGCTGCTGGTAGTACCCCACTCTCTACGACCCGAGCTTCACCTCAACGCCCGTCCGGAAGCCGACGTGACAGCCTGATCACCTTTCACCGGCGCTGAAGCAACCACGAGGTGCTGCGGCCGTCCGTCACATCGCGGCCGCGGAAATCGACGATCCCGTCTCGAACGTTTGCCTTAGGGGCGACACCCGGCCCTGAGCACCTACAGACCGCCGACAAGGCTATCGACGTCTCGTGTCGGACGGCGAGCGCGCGGGATCAGGCAAGCATCCGCCAGTTTTAGGCGGCATTTTCTCCCCTTGGGATGGTTAAATCTAGGTCGTCAAACGCCATTCCGCTGAGTCCATTTGGCCTGTGCGGGCGGCTCGTCCATCGATCGGACCCGTGCGGAGTGTCACAGATCGACTTCAAATAGAGAGAGGTAGTGATGAAGCGAGCAAAACCCAAGACTGTCAGTCTGGGGCTCGCAATTAGACCACAGAGCTGGCGAGCAACTCCCACAACTCATCCGGCACCTGACGCTCCACGATCCCTCGACTGCAGACTATCGAAAAAGCCAAATGACATGACGCCTTAGGGCGGGTCAGACGGGGGTCGGTTGAACTGAAGTGTGCTGCCGCACCCGACAGGTCTGGCATCGGAGAGAGCTCGTCCGGTGCGATGCACTTGCTTTCCCTGCGGGGCCTGCGCCGCGTAGGAAAATCACTTCTCCCGCCACGGGTTGGAGAGCTTCCATGAAGGGGATAGAAATGAACCTAAAGAGCACTGCCCGCAAGGCTGCTGTTTTGGCGTCAGCTGGTTTGATGACTGGCACTCTTGCGTTGGCATCCGCCGGGTCGGCGTCCGCCGAGGCGGGGGTTCCCTGGACATACATGTTCTGCTCCAGCGGTAGCTACGCTACCGACTACCGCTCGGGGAATCTCGTTTGGCATGTCCCGCCTGGAGGTTGTGTATCCGACGCCTCCACGGGAGTCTGTTGTGGTCCCTATTGGATGCACATTGAGGCATATATGAACTACCAGAACCGCTACGTCGGGACCGCAACTGTCCAGGCCCAACGCGGTTTCCGACTGACCACCGCTGGCCCTGTGAACAACCCCTGGCTGGTAACGGCGAACTAGCCTCGAAGTTTCGTGACGGTCCGCCGGCGGAGTCGGTGGACCGTTTTCGTTCCGTGGGCTGAGACTGTGCATGCCCAGGGCCCGAGTGTCGTCTCGTAGTGGCCTCGGGTTCCACTGCTCCGGGTGTTGAGCTGCTGTCGTAGGACGGGAATCCGTTGGCCAGCCGGGATTCGGCAAGAGTGCGAGCCGTTCGAGAGCGGTGCTGATGTGGCTGGTCCAGGACCAGTGCCAGGCCAGGCGAAGGATCCGCCGACGGGCGGTGGTCACGAGTTGCCCGGCCAAGTCCAGGCCGGTCGAGCACAGCCTGCCGTTCTCGACCTGGTGACCGGTTCGCCGCCTGGCAGTTGGCCCGCGATGCCTAGCAGCGCCTATACCCGCAGACCCCCGTGAAGTGGAGCCTGTACAACCTGCGCAACCTCCTGGTCGACCGGGGCCGGTCGGCTATTGCGGCCACGAGGAAGCCTCCGAGGTGGGTCGCACCGTGAGGGAACTGGAGCAGTGGCTCAAGAGCGGGTACGTCGACTTCGGCTTCCCGGCCGTGACCGTCGAGCAGGTCGACGCCGCACGCCCCCGGCCCGAGCGTGCTGAGCAGCATCTGTAGGACGTCGGTGCCAGCGGCCCGCTCATCCTGCGCGCCCGGAAGGCACTGGATTCGGTCACTCGTCTGCGTCCGACGGGGGGCGGCGGCAGCGTCTCGGGGATGCATCGGCGTTGCGTAACTGGTCGATGGTCTCGCGCATCGTCTCGATGTCCGGCGTGCCGCTGTTCAACCCGACGCCAGGGAAGACGGGGTGGTCAGGCCCGACGCCCAGTGACACGAACACGAGCCACTCGATCGCTGCGACCGTCCCGGAAAGGATCTCCCCGCCGTTACGTGATCTCAGGAGCGAACGAAGTTCCGGATTGTCGGCGGGGGTCACCGACAATCGGACCCGGCCCTCCTCCAGGCCAATGGCCATCACTTCAACGGTGATCGGCTGGCCGACCTCCACGGTTAGCAGCCATTTTCCAGTGTCAGGAGACATCCGCCGGCTTCCTCAGCGGGCGCGCGGAGAATCCGTCCAGGACCACCGCCCCCGTGAGACCGCGTGATCTCTGCGACCATCCCGCTGCAGGAACTGGTGCTTGAGGGGCTCGGCGGGGCTGGGTGTGAAGCCCGTCGTACGGTCCTTGGGGTCGGTAGTGGTCATCCGAAATCCTGATCCTTTCCTTTCGAGAGGCGGACAGCGGCGGCGGGGGTGTGCTCGGCCGAGGCAGGTGGTGACGCAGCCGAGCTGCTTTACAGCGCGGTCGGTGAGCTGGTCCAGCGGGAGCGTTTGTGCGTTCGCTTGGGTGGCTTTCCGCGCGCCCCGTGGGGATGGTCCCGGCGCGCCCGGTCCGGCATTCGTACGGCACGGGCTGCCCCCCGACCGTTTGGCTGGCTGCTCCCGCCCGCGGGTACGCGTCGGGGCCGGATGGGGTCGTCATCGCCACGCCCCGGCCCGGTGGAGTGGAGGTCCGCCGTGCCCTGCCAGTTGCGGCCGCGCTCGTGCGGGAAAACGCCGTCAAAGAGGCAGTAGAGGACCTGGATGTCGATCAAGTCGATGGTCTTGGCACCATGTTGTAGCCCAGCGAGGGGCTTGCCCGCCGACTCGAAGGCCTTGTTACCGCCGACCGCTGAAAGCACCTCTGCAGCCCCGGGCGTCGGATGGAGTCCCTGGTGCCGGGCCGGTTGGGGGAGGGGGTGGCGGCCCGGCACCGGGGGTGGGGCCCGTCCCCTGCTTTACGTCGGGGGAGCGTTGAAGCAAGGGGCGGGGGCTTGAGGCAGTTGCGGGGCTCAGGGGCCGGGGAGGTCGTCGAGGGTGATGATGGTGTAGGCGCGGAGCATTGGCTGGCTCGGCGTAGATCAGCGGCTTGAGCGGCCCCGGACGCCAACCCGTCTCCTCGAGAACCTCCCGAGCCGCGGCCTGTTCTGGGCTCTCCCCCTCCTCGACCAGCCCCATCGGCAGCTCCCACGCCCACGCATCCGTGATGAAGCGATGCCGTCACATCATCAGCACCTCACGGCGATCATTCACTACAGCAGCCACGGCGAGGTGTCGCAGACGTACCACATGGTGCTCCCAACGGCGTCCGTCCGGCTGCTGGACGTCCACCAGGCACAGGTTCACCCACTGGTTCGTGTAGATCTGCCGTTCGCCATGGGTCTTCCACTGCATGAACGCGGCCCCTCTCGTCTCCTGCCTCCAGGATCGCAGAGCAACTGGAGCATCGGGCTGATGCATCAATCGCCGTTGTCGGCGCAGAGCACCTCGTTGACGGGTGCACGCGGAGGGGCGGTGGCAGCGGAAAGTTCGGTGATGGCCGGTCCGCAGCAGCCGGGGCTGCTGCGGGGCGTGGTGGCGAGCCACGCCATGCCGGCCATCGTGCGACATCCGGTCCGCAAGGGACCAACAACCCATAACCGGATGCCGCGTCTATAGGGGGCGGTGGGCCGAGACGGCCACCCGCCGGTTGTGTTACCTGGTTTTGCGCTGCGCGGCCTGCTCGAGGATGCGCCGGCGGGTCCACCGGCGGCGCCCGCCTTTCTCGGACGTGGCGTCCACGGTCTTCAGTAGGGGCAGGTTGCCCTGGCCCAGACTGCTGCTGAAGGAGTTCACGCTCTTGAATCCCAGCAGGGCCGCCGCCTGCGATGCACCCAGCAGCTCATCCGGGCCACCGTCGACGAGTACGTCCGGCAGGGCGGGCGCTGCACGTTCGACGCTGCGCTTCCCGCTGCCCGGGTGCGAGTCTTTCCACTCCAGGAGCGTCCGCACGTACCACTTCGGCCGGCGGTAGGGCCGCTCCGGGGTGCCCAGTTCCTCGACGACGTCGGGCTCGGGAAAGTAGCCGGGGTGGTCCCGCACATAGGTGTTGACCTGCTGAGGGTTCTTGTAGCCGAGGAACCGGGAGGCCTGGGCCCCGGTGAGCAGCTCGTCGGGATCGAGCTTCGGCGGCCTGTGCTCCCGCAGACGGGGCGGCTTCCGCTGGTCGAACCACGCATCGACGTCACTCTTGTCCCACAGGCGGGCGCGGCCGCGGTGGCCGGTGTACCTTCGCCCGACCGCTCAGCTCGGTGACGCTCAGGCCAGCCCGGCGACCACACGCACACTTGCGCGCCACGCTCTTCGTCGGCGACTTGACGACTGAGGCCGCCGTCCCGGCCTTAACGCCTGCACCAACACAGGGCGGATCCGGGAGCGTTCGTCCGGCGGACCGCTCGGAGCTCCCGGCGCTGCTGCACTTGCCGCTACTCGCACCGCCCCGATCGCTACTACCGCGATGCGCGCTATCTTCCTCGAAGGGCGCGGCGTGATTCGAAGTGAAGGTCAAGGACACCAATACCTCCGGCACCCCCGAACCCCACCACACGGCAGAGAGAACTGACAGTGCCCGAGCGGAACATCGAGTTCGGCCTGTTCGGCGGCCGTACGGGCATTTCTCCGTGCCGTACCTCGCGCACATGCTCCGCGGTCTGCGGGCGGAGGTCCCCGGCTACGTGCGCGACGTCCTAGGTGTGTTGTCCGGACAGGTTGGTGACACGGCTGGCTGGTGTTTGGCCGTCGATTCCGGTGTGGGGTCGGTGGTAGTTGTACCAGTCCAGCCAGTCGGGGAACGCTGTCTGTCGTTCGGCGTCTGAGGTGTAGGGCCGGTGGTAGGCCCATTCGTCGAGCAGGGTGCGGTGGAAGCGTTCGACCTTGCCATTGGTCTGCGGTCGCCAGGGCCTGGTCCAGCGGGGGCTGATGCCCAGCTGGTGGCAGGTCTGTCGCCAGGTGTTCTTGGTGTAGGCCCAGGCGTTGTCGGTCAGGACGCGTTCGACGGTGATGCCTTGGGTGGCGAACCAGGCGGTGGCGCGGGTGAGGAAGGCGGCGCAGGTCGGGGCGGTCTCGTCGGGGAGGTCTTCGGTGTAGGCGAGGCGGGAGTGGTCGTCCAGGGCGGTGTGCAGGTAGGCGTAGCCGGTTCCGGTCCGGTTGCGTCGGCCTTCGGCACGGCCCTGGGTGCGGTGGCCGCCGCCGTCGGGGATTCGGCCGAGTTTCTTGACGTCGATGTGGACCAGTTCGCCGGGGCGGGCGCGTTCGTAGCGGCGGACGGGTTCGCCGGTGGCCCGGTCGCAGGCGGCCAGGACGGGCAGCTGGTGGCGGGCCAGGATCCGGTGGGCGGTGGACGCGGCGATGTCGCAGCGGGCGGCCAGGCGCAGGGGGCCGATCCGATGTTCGCGACGCAGGCGGACGACCTGCGCCTCGATGTCCGGCGGGGTGCGGCGTGGCTGGTGGTGCGGGCGGCTGGAGCGGTCGTGCATGCCCTCGCAGCCCAGCTGCCGGTAGCGGCCGGCCCATCGTGCGGCGGTGGTGTGGCTGACTTGGAAGCGTTCCGCGGCCCGCCGCACAGGCCAGCCATCGTCGACGACACACCGGGCCAGACGCAGCCTGCCGGTCGGCGTCAGCGGGGCATTACGGTGGGACACGAGGGCCTCCTGGCGGTCGGCGGTAGATGTCGCAATCCACACCGAACCCAGAAGGCCCTCACTTGTTCAAGCACCCAACACGCGTGTCACCAACGTCCCGGGACAACACACCTAGGGCGTGTCGTCAAACGATCTTGCCTGGTGGATCATGGTTGGGTGATACGTCGCCATGAACTGTCGGATGCCGAGTGGGAGTTCGTGCGGCCGCTGCTGCCCCATGCTGAGTCGGGGCGGAAGCGGCTGGACGACCGGATGGTCCTGAACGGGATCGTGTGGAAGTTCCGGACTGGGTCCGCTTGGCGGGACGTGCCCGAGCGGTATGGATCCTGGGCCACCTTGCACACCCGGTTCCGCCGCTGGGCGGCGGACGGCACCTTCGAGCGGATGCTGCGGGCGGCTCAGGCGAAGGCGGATGCGGCCGGTGCTGTCGACTGGATGGTGTCGGTCGACTCCACCATCGTGCGGGCCCATCAGCATGCCGCCGGGGCTCGAAAAGGGGGCTCCGCAGCCCGGAACTCGGACGGTCGAGGGGCGGCCTGACCAGCAAAATCCACCTCGCTTGCGATGGCCTAGGCCCAATGCCGTTGCCTTTGCTGTGGGCGTAGTCTGCTTGGCAGTGGGTCTCGGGGGTGGTTCGGGTGGCTGCGAGTGTGTCTGACTTATCGGGTCTTGGCTTGTTGACCTGGGTGTATCCGCCAGGTTTGGTGGATCGGGTGGTGGCCGCGTGTGGGCGTTCTGAGCAGCGTCAGCGGCTGCTTCCCGCCCGGTTGGTGGTGTACTTCGTGCTGGGGCTGGCCCTGTTCTCGCCTTCTCCGTATCTGGAAGTGATGCGGCACCTCGTCGAGGGACTGCGGGGTGTGGGCCTGCTGGGTACCTGGCGTGTTCCGGCGAAGTCCTCGCTGTTCAGGGCTCGGGAGCGGCTGGGATCCGAGCCCTTGCGGGTGCTGTTCGCCGCGACCGCGAAGCCGATGGCCACTGAGGCGACTCCCGGTGCGTTCTGGCGGGACTTACGGCTGCTGGCCGTCGACGGAACCTGCTGGGACGTTGCGGACAGCGAAGCCAACGAGACGGCCTTCGGACGTCCCGGCAGTGGCCGCGGGGCGGGCAGGAGTGCGTTCCCGCAGGTGCGGATGGCGACATTGGTGGAGATCGGCAGTCACGCGGTGCTGGACGCGGAACTCGCCGGCTGCCGCACCGGGGAAGTCACCCTGGTCACCCGCCTGCCCCGGTCGGTCGGCCCGGGTCAGCTCGTCCTGGCCGATCGGGAGTTCCTCGGAGTCCCGTTGTGGCGTGCGTTTGCCGACACCGGTGCCGACCTGGTGTGGCGAGTGCCCGCCAACCGCGTCCTGCCGGTCACCAGGCAGTTCCGTGACGGGTCGTGGCTCTCTCATATCCGGGCGAGCAGTGGCCCCGCCCGGGATCAGCCGGTCGTGGTGCGTGTCCTGGCCTACCGGGTCAAAGAACAGGCTGGCGCGGACGGGGGCGACGGATACCGCCTGGTCACCACTTTGCTGGACGCCCGACGGTATCCGGCCCGGCAACTGGCCGCGCTCTACCGCGAGCGCTGGGAGATCGAGTCCGTCTTCGCCGAGATCAAGACACACCAGCGCGGCGCACGCGTCGTCCTCAGCAGCAAGACACCCGAAGGTGTCCGTCAGCAGATCTGGGCACACCTCCTGGTCCACCACGCACTGCGCGAGCTCATGCTGAGAACGGCTGCCACCCGTGGCCTGGACCCTGATCGGGTTTCCTTCACCGAGACCCTGCGCTCTGCCCGGCGCAGCGTGACCGTCACGCCGGGCAGTTTTTCCCCCTGACCTCCTGGTCAGAGCACTGGTGATGCTCGAGCAGGACCTCCTGGAACGACTCCTGCCTGTCAGACGGCTCCGCAGCCAGCCCCGCGTCGTGAAACGCAAGATGTCCAACTACCACCTCAGACGAGCCGAGCATCGTGCCTGGCCGCAGCCGACCCGCACCGGCACGCAAGCCGTCCTCGTCATAAGACCCCAACCGGCGAACCCGTAAAAGCAACGGCATTGGGCCTAGGCCGGCCCCTCGGCTTCACGATCACCAGCGGCAACACCAACGACTGCACCCAGTTCACCGCCGTCATGCAGGCCATCCGCGTGCCGCGGATCGGACCAGGTCGGCCCCGGATCCTGCCCTCGCACGTCATCGGCGACAAGGGCTATAGCTCCCGGGCCATCCGCACCTGGCTGCGTGAGCGGGGCATCGCGCACACCATTCCGGAGCGGGCCGATCAGATCCGCAACCGGCTCCGCCGCGGCAGGCGCGGCGGACGGCCCCCGGTCTTCGACAAGGCGGTCTACAAGCGGCGCAACGTCGTGGAACGCTGCTTCAACCGCCTCAAGCAATGGCGCGGCATCGCCACCCGCTATGACAAGACCGCCCAGTCCTTCCAGGCCGCCGTCACACTCGCAACCCTGCTGATGTGGGCCTGACGTTTGACGACAGGCTCTAGAAGGCCGGACTCTTCCGACATGGGTCACTGACCACGCGGGCGGGACGTCGTGATTCCCGACGCGGACGCCCCGGCCACGGCGTCACCGGCCCGGGCCGGTGACGGTGGCGCCGGGTTACTCATCCCGGATGAAGCGCCTCAGCCGCCGCCACATGACCACCGTCCTGGGCAAGCCGCGTGAGTTCGACACGGCGCTGACCGACCGGCCGGAGGCAGCTGACAGGCCCAGTCCCGGCGTCCGGGGCGGCGTCATCCGCTCCAGGGGACTCGGGCGAGAACCAGTCCCCGGACGTCGGTGGCTCCGGTCGCCCGGAGTCGGAGCGCGACGTGCTGGAGCTGCGATCCGCTGGTGAACACGTCGTCGACGAGCAGGATGGTGGCTCCCTTGATGTCGCCGGTGTCTCCGGTCCAGGTCAGGGCGGCGGCATGCGCGGCCGCGGCCGCGCGCTTGTCGTCCAGGGTGCGGTTCGCGGACCGGGCCGTTTCGGCCTGCTTCACCAGCCGGTGGGAGCCCGGCGGGCTGAGCGGGAAGGCGCGGGTCACATCTTCCGTGTAGGCGGCGTCCATGATCGCCTCGATGTGCTGGATGGGCTGGCGGCCGGTGTGGGTGGGGTTGCCAACGACGTAGTCGACGCCCCGCATCTCTTCGGAGTGTCTTTCCATCCAGCCGACGAGGAGCCGGCCGAAGATCATCGCCCAGCCGGCTTTTCCATCGTATTTCAGCTTGTGGATCTTGTCGCGCAGGGCTCCTGAGTACATGGCCACCGCGTCGACGCGGGAGAACCCCTGCTCGGCTTGCGGTAGCGCGCACACCCGGTTGCCGCACTGCCTGCCGGGCGCGACGGCCTGGGAGCAGACCGGGCAGTGGGGCTCGGCGACCGGCTGGAGGGTTTGGCTGGCGCAGTCGGAGCACAGGCGCGCAGTGCCGGTGATGCGGTATGCGCACACCGGGCAGTCGGGGAAGCCTGCCGGATCCGGGAGACCTGCCGTCACAGGCCGGCCAGGGCGAGCTGCTGGCGCTGCCGGCCGGCGGCCTGGATGTCCGCGGCCTGGCCAAGGCGGTCGGTGATGTCGCTGGAGGCGGTGACCAGAATCGCCCGGCCCTCATCGAGCATCTTCTTGGCCCAGGGCTGGGTGTCGGCCAGGGAACGGATCAGGAAGACGAGTTTGCCGTGCTCGGCGGCCAGTCGGGCCTGCATCTTGGCGCCCGACGTGCTGGATGCCTCGATGACGACGCTGCCCAGGGTGGTGCCGGAGGTGACGACGTTGCGGCGGGGGAAGGTGTACTTCGCCGGGGGACTGGTGGGCCAGAACTGACTCAGCAGCGCTCCCCCAGCGCTGAGCATCGCCTTCGCGAGCGGACGGTTCTCGGCCGGGTAGATCGGGGCGGCGATGCCGGTGCCCATGACGGCGAAGGTCCGGCCGCCCGCGGTGAGCGTGGCCTGATGGGCGGCTGCGTCGATACCCTTGGCGAGGCCGCTGGCGATCACGACGTCGTGCTCGACGAGCTCGCGGGCCATCCGTGCCGCCCGGCGTAGCCCGTCCTCGGATGCCTGGCGCGTGCCGACAATGGCGATGGAGCGGGCGTCGCGCTGATCGAGCTCGCCGCGGTAGAAGAGGAACGGCGGCAGGTTGCCGATCATGCGCAGGTTCGCCGGGTAGCCCCTGTCCAGGACGGTGAGTAGGCGCGCGCCGGCCTTGTCGGCCGCGGCGAGCTCGTCGTCGACACGGGCACGGGCATCGTCCAGGCCGACGGCCAGGGCCTGCTGCAGCAGGGGGCGGTTCTTGGCCGCGGCACGCGAGTCCTCGTGCAGCTGTCCGTCCATGAGCGCGGCCAGGCCCTCGGGGCTCTGAGCGCCGCGGGCGAGCAGACTCCAGTCGAGGGTGGCGTCGCCGACACGCAACGCGCACAAGGTCAGCAGATCGTGCTGGTCAGCGGCGATATCGAGGTCCATCAGGTGTCCTTCTACTCGTGGCCCCGGGATGTTCGAAGGATGAAGCGGTTCTCGGGCCACTTCCATCATGGCGTACGGAGCCCCCGTGCGGGCAGGAAGGGAGCCGTCGAGCCGGTTCCTCAGCCCTACCGCCGCTGTTCCGTACGGGCGAGGGCTTCGGCGAGCTGGGTGGCCCCGCCGGGCGCCGCGACCGGTTCCCAGATGATCCCTACTGCCAGACAGATGCCGCTGACCAGGCGCTCGGCCTCGCTGGTGTCGTAACACTGCTCGACCTGCCCTGGCAGGGCGATCCACCACAAAGCGGTGGTCGTCGTCTCCCCGGTAGGCACGAGGTACTCGCCGCGCCAGACGAGGGGGTACGCATGCTGCTGCACCGGCGGCGCTGTGACGCGCATCACGACCGGGTCGTACTGTGCTGGGCGCTCCTTCCCGCAGAAGGGATGAGAGGAGGAGGTGAAGACCATGTACTGCGACATCTGTGGCCACCCGGGCAGCCACACGGTTCTGCTCGACCCCCCGGACCAACCGCTGCCGGAACGCTGCCTCGCCCAGTGCTTCCGCTGCCGACAGGATGCGGCGGCCGGGCAGCAGGAGAGCTGATTCGCCCCGGCCATCCGGAAGGGCCCGACCGCTCGGCGGCCGGGCCCTTCCGGCTTCCTGCGCCCCGCCGCACACGATGGGGCCGGGCGTCGACTGGTCAGTGGTTGAGCAGCCAGTCGATGAACCACCATGCGGCCGCACCTCCAGCGGCGCGCCCTCGACTGGGCCCGGGTCGGGTACCAGCGGCCAATCGGCGCGGAACAGGCGTTGGCGGCCGGGCTCGCCGAGCAGTCGGGCAGCAGCCCGTACGACGTGACGCTGGTCGACTGGACGCCCTCGCCGGGCCTCCTCACCGTCGCCATACTCACCGCGGCCGACAACGCGCTCGTGCCGGTCGAGGTCGGCGGCCTGGGCAGGAGGGGATCCTGGCGGCGCTGTCACACCAGGCCGCTACGGTTCGGCCATGGCCGCGCACACCTCGGGTCCCAACGGACTCGTCCCCGTACACATCGCTGTCCACGACCCTGCTCAGATGGAGGAGCCCGATCCGCAGGCCGCCGACTACGCGCGCAAGCTCTTCGCGGCCTCGGCCAAGTACGCGGGAATCTCCTGGACCGGGCATGGGGCCGAGCCGCGCTGGCTCGACATGGATACCAGCACCTGCGCCGCCGCCATCAACCCGAGCCACTTCTCCGGTCACGGCGCCGAGGAGTTCGACAGATTCCTGTCCGGGGCGGCCTCGCGCGGCGAACCCGCGCTCATCATCGCGACCATGGGCACAGCAGACGATGACGATGACCGCGTGCGGTCGGTCTTCGGCCGACCCGGCGGCCGCGTGGACTTCCGCCACTTTAACGGCGCGATCGTCGGCAAGCGGCTGCTCGCGGGGGCGGAGGTCTCCCTGGCTCCCGGTCTGGACGCGGCCGACCACGACCTCGGACTCAGACTTGTCAACCGCCCTCCCAGCGCCCCCTGGTGGGCGATGACCTTGCAGGCGAGCGCCCTGGAGGGCCCGCGCGGAACGACGGTTCAGGAGCCCGAAGGCGAACTGGTGCCGATCCTCGTCGACAGCCTGGGCGAGCCCGTCGTCGCACGCTGGACGTCCGGCGACGGTAAGCAGATCTGGTACGTGATCCCTGACGGGGTCGACTGGAACCGGGTGGTCGACTGGCTCGTCCAGCGCGCCCTCCCCACGCACGTACCGGCCGCACTGCGCCGCGTCCGCTCACGCCACCATGTCGATCCCGCCCTGGAGACCCCCGCGGAGATGCAAGCACGCGGCGCTCTTGAAGAGTTGGAGCGCCGCTACCTGGAGGACAAGACCCGCCTGGAAGACGATCTGGAGCGGGCGCGGCAGGAGGCCGAACCCATGCGCAACGGCCTGCTGTACGGCAGCGGCAGCGAGCTGGAAGACGCGGTGGCCGTGGTACTGCATGCTGCCGGATTCGCCGTCACCGATCTGGACGAGGAACTGGGCGGCACCCTGTCGGCGGACCTGCTCGCCGTGCTGAACGGGTCGACCTGCCTGGTCGAGGTGAAGGCCGCCGCCGGGGCAGCGGGCGAGAAACTGATCTCGCAGCTTCAACGCCATCTGGAGAAATGGCCGCAACTGCGGCCCGGTCAGCCAGTCACCTGCGCTGCCTTGATTGTCAACCACCAGCATCGCCTCAACCCTGCCGAGCGCCCTGCCGAGGTGTATCAGCGCAGGGTCGTCGAAGCGCTCCCCTTTCCCGTGATCGCCTCCGGCGACCTGTACCGCTGGTGGCGCACGCAGGACTGGTCGGCCGTGCAGGCCGCTGTACTCGGCCAGGCCCGCCCAGGAGGAGAACAGGACGAGACCCCTGCCAGAGGGCGCGAGAACCCTGCGGTCGGCCGTAGGCGATGGCGTCTCTGGAGCAAAGACGGAACCGCATAGCCGTCGATGCCGCACATCTGGCATAAACAACGAGAAACGGGCCGCCACTCAGACAGCGTCCGCGTGGTGTCGATAAGTCTGGTACTACTCCGCCGCATCCTGGGAGCCTTCTGGATAGAGCCCGTATTCGGCCAGCCATCGGAGCAGCTCCTGCCGGGAGGTTCGGACAAGCTGCCCACCGGTGAAGCGAGTGTCGTCGGTGACCTCCGCCACGCATTCGGCAGGCGGCATGAACGACTGGGCTTCCTTGTCGCTGGTGAACTCGGCCTCGGCGAGCACCAGTCCCTGAAGGTGGCCGTCGAAGACGTCGACACCAAGGGGAGGCACGCTGAAACGGCACTTGGACAGTACTGCTGCCGGCAGCGAAGCAAGGACGTCGTATTCGGCCGGGGACAAGTACGTATTCGTGATCAGGCCCTGGACGGCGCCGGGCTGCAGGACGGGGACCTTCTGGGTGAGCTTGAGCTCGCAGCGACCGTCTGTAAAAGCGGCTCGCCGCAGCCTCAAACGGGTCCCCACCACATACCTGTCGGTGATCACGCGAGTGGTGGTCACCGCAGACAGTTCGGGAGGCCTGGCCAGCAGGAACCGTCTCTCCCGCTCGACACGTGAGTATTTGCCCGCGCGAACCGACTGGCCCTGAATCCCGCCTGCCTTGTCCTCCATGACGATAGCTTCTCAGCCGTCCTCTCATTCTCAGCGCTGTTGATGTGGTTGTGCCGCGCCCACAACTGTGGGCGCGGCACACGAGCGGCGGGTGTTAGCTGATGGCTTGGAAGTTCTGCCAGCCGCTGGTGCCGACGGCTACTCCACTGCCGCTGAGGTTGGAGTAGAGGTAGAGCTTTCCGTCGCTTCCGGTGGCCCAGATGTCGGCTCTGCCGTCGGTGCCGCCGTCGGGGACGGCGCTGTATAGGGGACGGAAGGTGTTGGTCCAGCCGGTGGCGATGACGGTGGAGGCGGCGCCGTCGCCGAGTCCTTCTCCGTCCGGTCCGGTGCCTTGGTAGAGGCGCAGTTCGCCGCCGGTTTTGTGGCGTGCGATGAGGTCGACGTGGCCGTTTCCGGTGCGGTCGCCGGGTGCGGCAAGGTCGTAGTTGGACCAGGAGCCGTTGCCTACGAGGACCGGTGCACGGGTTTCATCGAGGTACATCGTGTCGGCGCCGTAGTAGAGCCACAGCAGGTTGCCTTCCTTGATGAGGAGGTCGGGGAAGGCGGGCACGTCGGCGGTGCCGTCGCCGTCGGTGTCGAGGGGGCCGTCGACGTCGCCGATGGCGAGGATCTGATCAGCGTTGGCCCAGTGGTTGTTGGCGGGGTCGTAGGTGTTGAGTTCCTGCTGGTCGTAGAGGCAGGACTGGGAGTGCCCGTCGGCCTGTTCGTCGATGGCGGTGCAGGCCCACCCGCGGCCGTTGTTGGGGAAGACGTGCAGGGTCTTGGCGCCGGCTTCGCCGGGGACAGCAGCGATGAGGTCTTCGAAGCCGTCACCGGTCCAGTCTCCGCGGTGGGTGAGGGAGGCGCCGTTGAAGTTGGCGTTGCTGACGACGGTGTAGGTGCCGAAGTAGCCGTTGCCTTGGCCGGGGTAGAGCCACAGTTCTCCGTCGGGGCGTACGCCGTAGATGTCGGCGTTGTTGTCGCCGTTGAGGTCACCGGCCTTGTCGGGGATGGCAAGGCTGTTGGCGTAGAAGAAGTACGAGGCCCGGTCGGAGCGGTTGCCGGCGCCGTCAATGCTGTACACGTACACGCGCATGGAACCGGCTGAGGGCGGGGTGAGCTGGACTTCCGCCAGATCCGTGGAGTCCGTGGTGCTCTTAGGGGTGGCGATACGGATGGTGGGGTCCCAGTCGGTCCAGTACTCGTACTTGGTTACGTCGGTGATGCCGCCGTTGGTGAGTTTGAAGATGCCGGGGGTGCGGGCCTGGCCGGTTGTCTCGGGCCAGCCGTCAGTGCCGTCGGGGAAGTCCGCTGAAGCGATCACGGGCGGGCTGCTGGGGCGGGTGGGGTCGAAGTTGAAGCGGCAGGTACCGCTCGCGGGAACCCAGGGCGATGCGGCGGTCGCATCCAGGGACTGGACCTTCCAGCCGAAGATGCCGCCGGCTTGGGCGAGCACTGCTTCCAGAGTTGCCTTGGGGACCTTGACCTTGGCGACCGTGCCGGAGGTGACGGAGACGATCTGGTTGAAGATCTCGGCCCCGCCAGCGTAATTGTTGTTGCCCCAGAGCCGGAACTGGGCCTTGACCGTGCCGCCGTCCGCGTCACTGACCTTCGCAGTCAGATAGACGTCGGTGTTGCCGATGGCCGGGTATGGCGGGGCCGTGTCGCAGCCGGTGCTGGGGACGGTATCCAGGCCGGTCGGCGCGTTGGGGACGGTGTTGTAGGTGGTGGACAAGACCGCGGTGCGGGCATCGAACCGCTTGTAGGCCAGCGCGTCGGATTCGGTCGTGGCGCGCAGTCCGAGGGTGATGCTGGCCAACTTGCCGGACACGGCCTGCTTGGCGCCGGCGGTGACGTCGAAGGCGAGGTTTCCGGCCGGGCAGGAGGAACCCCATCCCTTGGCATCGGAGACGGTGTCCAACTTGGTGGACCACGACGGCGGCTTGGACCAGGTGGTGGAGGAGCTGATGCCTCCGGTCAGCCAGAGCTGCACCTCACGAGGGGTGCAGGAGTAGGAGTAGCTGTTCTGGATCCGGAAGCTGGAGCTGGAGACCACCTTGTTGGTGTTCCAGAGATTGTTGGTGTCCATCCGGAAGAACGAGCGGGAAGTGCCGTCGCCCGGGTTACCGACCCGGGCGTAGTTGGTGGTCGTGTTGCCATCGCCCTCATCCCAGCCGTTGCCGTTATAGAAGGCGGTGCTCGGCGCGCTGCTGTACGCGATGGTCCAGGCTTCCCGGGAGCCCGACACGGCCGGATCGATATAGACCGGGTACTGAGTGTCCGGGCCGGTGAGGACATCCTTATCCGGTGTCAGAGTGAGCTCTCCACCGGCAATGTCGACGCCCACAACTGCTTCCTGCGCACCGAACGGCGCCTCGAACTCATGGGCCGGCGGCGGAGTCGTACCCGTCGCGCGGAGGGTGGCTGCAGGCTGCGTGCTGTCCCACATCAGCGGAGTCGGGGCGGTGAAGACCTCCTGCCCGGCAGGGTTGACCGCGCGCATGTTCCCGGCCGCGTCAGCGTCGACGCTCAACCCCTCGGTGGACAGCGGCATCCTAATCTTCGCCAGTGCCGGGTTCGCAGCAGCCTCGGCACTGTGGACGATCAACAACTGGCCGAAGCCAGCCGTGCCCGCCTTGAGCTTCAGGTCGACATCGTCCAGCACATCCCGATACACAACGCTGTCGCCGTCGACCTCCGGTGCGGGCAACGGATCGGGCCAGGACCAGGACATGCTGCGTCCGTCCCGCGTCACCGTGGCCAGAGGGCCCTCGCCACCGCCGGAGAACGTCACCTCCACCTCGGTGGCCTTGGCGGAGTAGCTGCCGTCCGTGTTGCGGGCCAGGCTGGTATCGATGTCGACCAGCTTGATTCCCTTGCGGACTCGTTGGGGCAGTGCGTACTGGTCGGTGGTAAAGGACCCGTCCGGGTTGGCGTAGGTCTCCGCCGTCTCAGTACGCAGCCGTGTGACTTCGACGCGCTCACCGGTGTCTTCAGCCTTGGCCGAGGCGGCGTCGGTCAGTTGCTGCAACTGGTCGATGCTGGATGGGGTGTCCGATGCCGACTCGGCGACGGCAGTAGTTGCTGACGCCTGTTCCTGTGCGGCTGCGGGTATGGCTGCGGCGAACGGGGCAAGTAGCAGCGCTGCTGTAGCGGCTACGGAAAAACGGTGACGATGCCGCTGTCTCGCGCCGTAACGGACATTCTTCATTACTCTCCCTTTGCAGGTTCTGCATGATTTCTACCGCATGTATGCGTGACGAGTGAGATCTCGTGACGGTTGTCCTTGCGTCAAGCGCGAAGCCACTTCCCTCTGCTGGCGTGGTGAAGAGGCAGGTCCCGTCCGGTGCTTCGAGTCCAGGGCGCCAAGGAATCGAGGATCCTGTTCACTCAGTTCAGGGCGGTCCGAGCGACCGGGCCACCGTTGTGTCCGGGTTATATACTTTTCGATCTCTTTACTTTTTCGGCCGCCGTATGTTAACCGAATGCAGCATGAATCTAATAGGCGTCAGAACCTCTTTTCTGCTTGAGGATTGCGAGGTAGGCTCCGCAGATCTTCAAATCCGTGAACATCCTGTGGGGGGATCTGTGTCCGGTGTGCCCTCAGCGAAGCCTCGAGCCCGACGGTGGGCTCGCAGACGCATCCGTGCTTTCAGAGCGATCGCCCTGTCTCTGGCTGCCTACTTGCTCGCCGGGCTCCTTGGCGGCCCCGTCGCGGCTGCGGCCGAGCTGAATCTTCTCGGTCTGAAGAAGCCGGATCCGGTGCCTACCGCGAAGGTGAAGCCGAAAAAGGCCTCCCGAACCGACCACGCGGCGAAGAACGCGTGGAAGAAGCCACCCAAGGTTTCCTGGCCTGCGCCGAGCACGACCGCGGTCACAGTGTCATCGAACGGCTCAGCCGCCGACGTCGGCTCGCTGCCGGTCAAGCTGAGGCGCAGCAAGGGCTCGAAGGCAGCCGGCCCGGAGCGGGCCCAGATACAGGTCCTTGACCGCAAGACGGCTGACGCCCTGGGCACCGAAGGACTTCTCCTCGCCATTCGTCCAACGGACGGCGCCAAGGGGCGTGTCACGGTGGACGTCGACTACTCGGGTTTCCGCCACGCCTACGGCGGCGACTGGGCGTCGCGCCTGACACTGCGCCAGCTCCCTGCCTGCGCTCTCACCACCCCGAAGACCCGGGGCTGCGCCCAGGGGGCAGAGCTGAAGACCAGCAACAACACCACATCGGGCATCCTGACCGGCACGGTCTCGCTTCCCACGAGCGACGACACTGCGCCGTCGTCCTCGGCTCCCGTGGGTAAGGCGCCGATGGCGGCCCGATCGGTCACGGGTCTCTCGGCCGAGCCCGGGACCGTGCTTCTGGCCGCGACCGCAGCTGTTTCGGGTGCCTCCGGCAACTTCGGCGCGACGTCGCTGGCCCCGTCGGCCTCGTGGTCCGCAGGCGGCTCCAACGGCGGTTTCTCCTGGGACTACGGGATCGATACGCCGGAGGTGCCGGGTGGTGTGGCGCCGCAGCTGAGCCTGGGCTATTCCTCGCAGTCGATCGACGGGCGCACGGCCGCGACGAACAACCAGGCGAACTGGATCGGTGACGGTTGGTCGATGGAGCCGGGCTATATCGAGCGCCAGTACATCTCCTGCACCGACGACAAGACGGGCAGCAACAACACCACCGCCAAGGTCGGCGACCAGTGTTGGAAGAAGGACAACGCTGTCCTGAACCTGGGAGGTCAGTCCAACACCCTCATCAGGGACACCACTTCGGGTGAGTGGCATCTGGAGAGCGACGACGGCACGAAGGTCGAGAAGCTCACCAGCACGTCCACCGGCAACGGGGACGACAATGGCGAGTACTGGAAGGTGACCACGCCGGACGGCACCCAGTACTTCTTCGGCTACAACCGTCTGCCCGGCTGGACGTCAGGCAAGCCAGAGACGAAGTCCACGTGGACAGTGCCGGTGTTCGGCAACCACACAGGTGAGCCCTGCTACGCGGCCGAGTTCAAGGACGCCTGGTGCCAGCAGGCATGGCGGTGGAACCTCGACTACGTCGTGGACCCGCATGCCGACGCCATGGCCTACTACTGGACCGCAGAGACCAACTACTACGGCCGCAATGTCAACCCCAACACCGGAGCCTCCACGGCCACGGCCTACGACCGCGGCGGCTACCTGTCCCGTATCGAGTACGGGCTGCGGGCGAACAGCGTGTACTCAGCCAAGGCGGCCGGCAAGGTGGACTTCACCGTTGCCGAACGCTGCCTGACGGAATGCGGCACCTTCGACAGCGCCCACGCGAAGAACTGGCCGGACGTGCCGTTCGACCGGTACTGCGCCTCGGGTACGGAGTGCAAGGACCGCTACTCGCCTTCCTTCTGGACCCGCAAGCGGCTCACCCAGATCGACACCTCGATCCTGACCGGCGGCCTCTACAAGCCGGTTGACACCTGGACGCTCACCCACCAGTTCCCCAGTCCGGGCGATGGAACGGATCCGGCGCTGTGGCTGGCGTCGATCACTCGCACCGGCCACACCGGCACCGGCGACGTCTCCATGCCCCCGGTCACGTTCCGGGGCCAAACGTTGCCCAACCGGGTCGAGGGAGCCACCACCGGTGGTGACCCCGACCCGGTGCCGCCGATGTGGCGCTACCGCATCTACGGCATCGACACCGAGAGCGGCGGCACCATCGGCGTCACCTACTCGCCGACCGACTGCGCGGCAGGCGACGTGCCCTCACCGTCGTCGAGCACGAGGCGCTGCTACCCGATCATCTGGTCGCCGCCGGACGCCCCGGACGACAACTACGAGCCCTACCTGGACTGGTTCCACACCTACGTGGTCACCCAGGTACTGGAGAGCGACAACACCGGCGGCGCACCGGTCAAACAGACCGACTACACCTACCTGGGCGGCATGGCCTGGGCCAAGTCAAAGGACGACGAGTTCACCAAGGCCAAGCACCTCACCTACAGCGACCGCAAGGGATACGGCCGCGTCCAGGTCCGCTCCGGTGCAGGATCGGATGCGCGGACACTGAAGGAGTACCGCTACTTCCGCGGCATCGAGGGCGCCGAGGTCAAGGACTCCGAGGGCATGGCTGTCACCGACCAAGAAGCCTTCGCGGGCATGATGCGCGAGGACGCCACCTACAACGGCGACGACGGCGAGCTCGAGACCACTGTCAGCTACGAGCCGCGGCGGTCGGCCGCGACCGCGACCGAGACCCGCACCGAGGGGCTCCCGGCCCGATATGCATACGCAGTCGGCGGCAAGTCGGAAAAGACGCGCACCGCGGTCGGCGCGGGCTGGCGCACCACGCAGACGGCCCGAACCTTCGACGCGGTCGGCCAGCCATTGACCGAGTCCGACCTCGGCGACACGGCCAAGTCCGGCGACGAGGAGTGTGCCACCACCACCTACGCCCGCAACACCACCGCGAACATCCTCACTTTGATCGCCGAGATCAGGACGGTCGCTAAGCCCTGCGGGACCACACCCTCCCTGCCGGCTGATCTGATCTCGATCGAGCGCCACTACTACGACGGCGCCACCAGTCTGAGCGCCGCGCCGACGAAGGGTGATGTGACCCGGCTGGAGGAGCAGGACGAAGCCGGCACCGGCTACCTGACCACGGCCACGCACACCTATGACCAGCACGGCCGTGAGCTGACCGAGACCGACGCGCTGAACAACACCACCACGACCACCTACACCCCGGCGACCATTGAGGCGCCGACCTCGCAGACCGTGACGAACGCGCTCGGCCACACGACTACAACCACCTATGACCCGACGCGGGGCGTGGCCACGGCTGTAGTGGACGCCAATGACAAGCGCACCGACGCCGACTACGACGGTCTCGGCCGCACCCGGAAGGTGTGGCAGCAGGGCTGGCCCAAGACCGGCAACGAGGCGAAGCCGTCGGTGGAATACATCTACAAGATATCCAAGACCGAGGCTAACGCAGTCACCACCAAGGCCCTCAAGAACAACGGCGACTACAACACGACCTACGCGCTCTACGACGGCCTACTGCGCGAACGGCAGACGCAGGCCCCTGCGATCGGCACCCAGAACACCGTGGTGACCGAGACCCATTACGACACCCGCGGCTGGGCCTGGAAGGCTTACGACGCCTACTACGCCGAGGTCGCCCCGTCTGCGACTCTGTTCACCGCCAAGGCGGTCAACGAAGTCCCCGCCGCGACCCAGAACGACTACGACGGCCTCGGCCGGATCACGGCGGCGAAGTCGCTCAAATTCGGCGACGAACAGTGGCGCACCACCACCGTCTACGACGGCGACCGGGTGACGGTGATACCGCCGAAGGGCGGCACCGCCACCACCACGGTCACCGACGTCAAGGGCCGCACCACCGAGCTCCTCCAGTACACCAACGCTGAGCGCAGCGCATCGCAGAAGACGACGTACGGCTACGGCAAGTACGACGAGCCGACCACCGTCAACGACCCCGCCGGCAACACCTGGACCTACACTTTCGACAACCGAGGCCAGCAGACCCGCGCCGACGACCCCGACAAGGGCATCTCGACCACTACGTACGACAAGCTCGGCCGCCCCGTCACCGTGACCGACGCCCGGGGCACCACCCTGACCACGGTGTATGACAAGCTCGGCCGCAAGACCGAGACGAAGCAGGGCACCACGACGCTCGCGAAGTGGACCTACGACACCCTCGACAAGGGCCAGCTGACCAGCAGTACTCGCTACGCGGGCGGTGCCGAGTACACCACCGCGACCGGCGGCTACAACGACCGCTACCAGCCCACCTCCACCACCGTCACCATTCCGACTGCAGCCGGCGGTCTCCAGGGCACCTACACCTGGACCTACGGCTACGTCGCCGAGACCGGGGCACTGGAATGGACCCTCGACCCCGCCGTGGGTGACGTGCCCTCCGAGCGTGTAACGACAAGCTTCAACAGCGACGACCTGCCGTTCCGCACGAGCCGTGCCGGAGTCGCGCTGGTCGCCAACACCCTCTACGACGTCTTCTCCCGCCCGGAGCGGATCGAGTTCAGCACGACACTGGGCAAGAAGGTCTACCAAAGCCGCGTCTACGACGAGCACACCGGGCGACTGACCCAGCAGGTCACCGACCGCGACCTTGCCCCCCAACGTGTCGACGACGTGCGCTACGCCTACGACCCGGCCGGAAATGTCACTGGCCTGACCACCATTAGCGGCCAGGACACCCAGCGGTCAGTGGATTCCCAATGCTTCAGCACCGACCCGCTCGGCCGGCTGACCGAGGCATGGACCACCACGACCAACTGCACCGCGGCACCGTCAGCGTCCAGCGTGGGTGGCCCAGACGCCTACTGGCACACCTACAAGTACGACGCCGTCGGCAACCGCACCGAGCAGACCGAACACGGCACCGGCGCATCAGCAGGCACCGATGCCACCACCACCTACACCCACCCGATGCCGAAGGGCGGCCTGCCGCACGCCGTTCAGCAAGCCGTGATTAAGGGCGGCTCCAACGACGGCCAGGCCAGCAGCTTCACCTACGACGAAGCCGGCAACACCAAAAAGCGGACCATCGGCGCCCGTACCCAGGACCTGACCTGGGACACCGAAGGTCACCTTGCCACCCTCACCGAGGCAGGCAAGACCACCAGCTACCTCTACGACGCCGACGGCAACCGGCTGATCGCCAAGAACGGCGATGGCTCCAGCACCCTCACCCTCCCGGGCGGAAACGAACTGCACGTTGCCGCTGGAGGCACGAAGACCGGCACCCGCTACTACACCCACAACGGGGAAACCGTCGGCGTGCGGCAGGGCACGAATATCTCCTACCTGCTTACCGACGACCAGGGCACCGCCATGACAGCCATTGCGACCGCCACCCTGGCCATCACCCGCCGCAAGCAACTTCCCTTCGGTGGACTCCGCTCCGAACAATCCACCGCCTTCGGCACCCGCGGCTTCGTCGGCGGCACCAACGACCCCACGGGACTGACTCACCTCGGCGCCCGCGAGTATGACCCCACACTCGGCCGCTTCCTCTCCGTCGATCCTGTCATCGACCACGACGACCCGGCCCAGATGAATGCCTACAGCTACGCTCACAACAGCCCGCTCACCAAATCTGACCCAGACGGCCTACGCCCCGACGGCCCCGCTGGCGGAGCGACCTACAACGACGACCGATGGGCCGACGACCGCGGAATGACCGCTGGCTACACCAAAAAGAACGGAAAATGGGTCTGGAAGCAAACCCCCAAGAAAGACAAGGAGTCCCAGAAACGCTACCGCGCCTACCGCGCCAACCCCAGCACGTACAAGGTTTACCACTACAATGCCAAGGCCGTAGCAGCCGCCAAGGCTCAGGCCCAGGCTAAGAAAGCCGCAGACGAGCGGAAGAGGAAAGACGCAGACGAGCGGAAGAGGAAAGCCGAGGCCGAACAGCGCAAGAAAGACGGCATATGGGGCAACGTCATGAAGGGCAACTTCGATGCCGCCTGGGACAACAGCCTGGGAAGTAGGGATTGGTGGAATCATAAGGGTGTCGATATTGGGATCACCCTGCTTGCAGCCATTGGAACCGGCGCCTGTATTGCTACGGTGGTATGTGGTGGTGGCTTGTTCCTTGTGGGGGCCGGCGCACTGTTCACGGCAGGATTGGGGGCGCATATGGCTGTTGCCACTGAGGAACAGCGTCAGGCTGGCGCAACGCAATTTCTCACCAGAACAGCGAAGGCCGAAATCAAGGGGATGGCGGCCGGGGCGCTCTGGGGCAGAGGACCCGTTGGTGGAATCTTCAAGGGCGCGAACGGTAAGTATGCCTCGTTCTTTGCCAAGAGGGACATGGCGGGCTCTTACCCCCTCCTATACAAGGTTCCCCGTGGCGAATGGCCAGCTAAAGTTGAGGGCTACGTGAGGAACCTGTTCTGAGTGAGGTTGAGTTGCTGCTGCGGGTCGCCGAGACGGTAATGTAGGCGGCCCGCAGCGCTCTGTCTCTGTGAGCGTCATGAAGTATTCTGGAGTAATGAATAAAGCGGAATGTGCAACTCGAGTGCACGTATATATCGGCTATCTCGAAGATCGAGGGAAGGTCGTGCGGCGTGTAGGAATCAAGGAAGTATTGCGCGATGGAATCTTCGGGATCGTCGTGTGGGTCGCCGTAATTGCGGCCGTCGGCCTATTTATTTCTCCAGTATGGTCTGCGGCTATCACTGCATGTTTACTGTCTTTGGTTGTCGTGGTCATCCTAATTAGATTGCTCATGGGGCACTCCGTTAAGTGTTCTTCACTGTATGCGATTCATTGGCCCCTGCATCTGGCGGAATACTTCTAGCCAGTATTGATCGCGCGATAATTAAATCCGGATCAGGGTACCCTTAAGCAGTGTTCGGATCCATGAGTTGCAAGTATCTATGAAATTAGGAAGGCGAAGCAGTGCTCGAAGTGATCGTGCTGGGCCTGGTGGCCCTGGTGTCGGGGGTGGCGGTGCGTTCGGTTATTGGTCGACGAACAGCCCGACGTGCTGCTCACTCCGAGCGAGGAGACAGGGTGGCCATCCCCTGCCGGATCGCCTGGCGGAGTGGGCTGGGCCGCGGAGCCTTTGTGTACGGAAAGCTGACCAGCGATGGTGACGGAGCGGTCTTCACGCGTCCGGCCCGTCGGCCAGTGCGACTTCCGGTTGGCGGCCGGGCTGTTCGTCGCGCGGCCTGGCGTCCCGGAATGCAAGTCTTTGAGTACTCTTCCCCCGGCGGTGAAGAGCTGCGGCTCCAGGTCTACAACGGCGATAGCGAGCGTGTGGCCCGCTATCTGCAGATGCGTGATGTGACAGAATCATGAGCTGCGCGGCAATAACTGGTGGCCTTCAATGGCGGTATCCGCTCGGCGATCCATGGCTGCACCGGCAGGGATCTGGCGTCGACTGGTTCACGAACTGCTGCAGGTTCTGCTCGTTGCCGATCCGCCAACTGCGAGGCCGATACCTGGATCGTATTGCGATGGCCGTCCAGCATCAGCGCCCGAGGCGGGCTGCGGGGCCCTGCCGGGCAGCGCGGTGACGGGCTATGGGCGACGGGATTCATCCACTGCCCCCGCCTCACCCATGTGAGCAGGTAGCTCATCTCAAGGCCGTAACAGACGGCGACCCGATGCAAGAACGGGGCGTGTTGTCCTGCCCCGTATCGGCACCGTGCCTCCGCCCTTACAAGCGGAAGGCGATCGGTCTTGTCAGTGGGACCCCGCATGTTTCGGCTCTGCAACCCAAAAGACGTGCCGTAGCTGACCGATCAGAGTCTCGATCTGCGTCCTGCGGGGCTGCATCCGTCGGAGCTAGGAGATAGTGAGGCAAGTTGCAATGAATTCGGTTGTGCTGCGACGGGGCTCCTGGATGGCGATCTCCGGGGTAGTTATTCTAGTTCTGGGAATTGGCATGCTTGCAGCGGTTTACAAGGTCACCTCGGTGAATGGATTCCGGACAGGTTGGCAAGGGGTACCCATATATTTGGCGCTCGCAGGGATTACTGGAAGAGTCGCAAACTGCAAGGTGATCTTGCGCGAGAATATGCTCACATTAGTGAATCCTGTGCGTAGTCATAGCCTTCCGAAGGCGGCTATCCACGGCGTCTCCGTGGGCGATGACGGCACGCTTGAGGTCCATCTCGATAAAGATCGAATAGTCCCGGTATTTGCCTTCGGAGGATCTCTGATCGATCACTTTAAGGGTTCGAGCGCAGAGGCACAACGGAGGATCAGCGCATGGCTGGGATCGGCTGGCGCGGAGAGCGAATCAAAGGCCCTCGCTCCACAAGTCCGCTGGACGCGATGCCCTGCTGCTGACGCGTCTCTTGTCCTATGCGTCGCCCTATCGGTTGCAGGTGCAATCTGGATGGCTTTCACCGGTAATTGACGTGAGCTACCAAGTGGTCTCGATGGGCCCCGCAACCCGGTCGGTCCCCTGAGTCGCTGTGATCCGGTGGCCGGGCCATGCAGCAATGAATGTTTCACCGACCGGCCACCCCGTATCCTTGAGCGCGGGCTTTATCGTCGGGCGGACACGTTCAATATGGAAGTTCTTTACGCGATCTTCGTTGCAGTGCAGTTCGTTCTGCTCGGGACTGCGATCGTCACCAATTTTCTATGAAGTGGCCCGGGCTCTTTTTTGTTAATCAGATGCACGGCCTAGTATGGCTACTGCCACGCATTCAGGGGCCTGTGGCATAAAGGAGTGGAGGGCGGCATCGAGGACTGAGGTGCCGCCCACCGCTTATCTTGTGTGATTAGAGTCAGAGGTTGAGCGTTGAAGAGGAAGTGTTCGGAAAGATTGCAGCGCCGTTCCTTTCCTGTTATCTCGTGGCTATTTACGCTGCTGCTGGTTCTGATTACCTTCAGAAGCGGCGCTGAGATGTCCCATGGTCTCAACGCAGACGGCCTTGGGGTGATGGCGGTCTGCTTGGCCGGAGTCTCCCTCGTTAGGCGCATCATGGGCTCCCGCATCATCCTCACAGGCGCAGAAATCCGTGTCGTGAATCCACTAATAACCCATTCCGTCCCACTTCGCCTGATTAAGAGCATCGATAGTGACGGAACGTTGACCATTACGACCATAGATGGTTCCGAGATTCGCTCTACCGCCTTTGGCGGCTCAGTGATAGACAACTTCGTTGGAACGACTGACCGGGCAGTGGATCGAATCAATTCTCAGCTACGGCGTGCATTTCCTGCAGGCGGTAGCGGTCTGATTGTCAAGGGTTACACGATCGCCTGGATCGCGGATGTTTGTACCGCCTGCGCCCTTATCTGCGGGGTCATGGCGTTCGCGGTTGCGTAATCCGTTCCCAATCAGCGTAGATCACCGTCGTTGGCCAAGTGACAACTCGCCGTTTCGCGACCCACAGCGACATCCCCGCACCGGATCGGATGCATAGCTAGCGGATGAGCTCACAGCCCCGGATCACACCGTGGACTCCGCCATCTATGATGTACCGTCCTGACCTTGCGATGTCGACCTGTGTTCCATTTCGGGCAACCGAACACTGAGTGAAAAAGAGAACATCGTGAATTACGGCAGCTTTTCTTTTGGGGTTCTGATGGGGCTGATATGCGCTTTGATTATTATTGACCTTTGCGGGCGTCGAAAAAAATCGCCTCGCCCGCGGGTCCTGATTGTCGCATCTATTGCTTCGCTCTTGACATTCATTGTCAATATTTATACTTAGTGTCGCTCTGTCCAGTCGAACCGTGCTAATCCTCCACGCGATCAGTGATCTGACGGACCCCGTACTCCCCGGCGTCATGCTCATCCCCAGATCGGGCCCCAGCTGGACGCCATAAAACGAGGGAATAATAGGAGGGTGCGTCCTTCCGATAGACTTTACTGCCGGGCGGACGTGTTCAATATGGAAATTCTTTACTCGATCCTTGTCGCGATGCCGTTTTTTCTGCTCGGGGCTGCGATCGTCGCCAATTTTCGAGGACTCAGGGGATTCTTTGCGAGCGGACGCGAGGAGGGCGCAAGAGGTCGAAATCAGATGGTCCTTGCGCTTGGCTGGTTTTTCATTGTTATGCCCGTGTATCCGGTGGTGTATGAAGTGGTCCACGCTCTTTTTTATTGATCGGATATGCAGTCGCAGATGGCTACTGCTATGCAATGTGAGGCCTGCTGACAAGAAGGATTGGAGGGCGCCGAGGGCTGAGATGCTACCTACCGGCCCAGTGGTTCTATTGCATGGGATTGGAGGTCGAGGTTGAGCATTGAGAAGCAGATTTCGGAAAGGTTGCAGCGACGCTCTTCCACCCGGTCAGGCCGACGGTGCCGTGGCGGGTGGTGCCTGTTCGGTGGGCTGGTCTAGCTGCTGCTGGCGGCGGCGTTGCTCGTTACGAAGATCCTCAACGCGCTGGGTGAACAGCTTCAAGGCGTCCTGTTCCTGGGCGGGCCCGAACTCGCTGTAGGGGCCGACTCCGAGGGCGACTGCGTTGGCTTCCTTCTCGATGTCATCAGCGGTTTGCTGGAGGAAGTAACTGCGCTCCCGGTACTTGTAGTAGCCCGTGAACGCCGCGGCCAGAGTGATGGCAAAGCTGACGCCGGTGAGCGTAACGCTCTGCCAGGTCAGCTCTCTTCCCGTGTCCAGAGCTGCGATGGCCGTGGTGAGCGCGGAGCCGACCATGATGAGTGATTGTAAAATGTTGTGGACGCGGCGGTACCTTCGACTGTCCGTCTGGTAATGCTCGATGACCCCGGCGACGTCTTCCCTATACAACAAACGTCGTTCTGGCAGCGACGGATGCTCGTGGGCGTTGAGCCGACGCAGCGACTCTCGTTTCTGCTCCAGGTCCGCCTCGATGTCCGCGCGCTTGCCGAGCGATCTGTCATTCACGATCAGAAGCCCAGCAACGCAGAGCGCCACCACCGCTCCGCAGATAATGTCCCCCTGCAGGAAACGCGAGGACTGCCACGTGAGGACTGTTCCGCAGACGGCGGTGAGGATGGCCACGGTCAGAGCGCCCAGAGCTGCGCGACGGGCGCGGTCGAGACGTCGGCGCTGAGCGAGCAGCGTCTCCGCAATCTTCACCTCGTGGCGAGTGTCGAACAGGAGACGACGGCCGGCCTGGTTCAGGCGCCTGGATGCGGTGTCGTCCATGTTGCGTTCCACGGAGCCGCTCCTCTCCACGGGGGCAGGTCAACGCTCCGAATGGATTTCGTCTGAGAATTCGCCCTGCTCCGCATGCGCCGCATTGTCCTTGCCCGTGGTGGTTTGGTGGTTGACGGTCACAGAGGACACTGCCACGTCGTTCGAACCGTGTCAGGTGGTTGAAGATGAGCGACGCCGGGACCTGATGGTCCCGGCCTATGCATCTGTGGAGAGACGAGACGCCACCCTGTCCACGAGTCCCCTGGAGCCACTGGAAGTCGAGGCCTGCCCCTTTTGAAGAGGGCAGACGCGTGGATCGTTGCAGCCCAGGCGAACAACCCGTGCGCCCTGCTCCAGAGCACGGCGGCAAGGAGTTCATGTACGCCGTGCCGTAATGGCGCTTCACCTCGGAGACATCCCGAGCATTGTCGTGGCAGTGATCGCGGGGGAGTGGTGGGAGAACAGGTTGAGCCGTCTGCTCAGTTGTATCTGGCAGCAGTTTCAACGAACTGAGCTGCATACCTGGAAGACCCGCGGGCTGGCTCCTGGCTGCTTCACAGCAGCCCGGCGTCCTTGCCGTAACTAGTGTCCGCTGTCCGCTGTCCGATTTCAGGGCGAAGGGCAGCTACGGGCCCCCTGGGCTGCGGGACGGGTCGTGACCTGGCTGGTTGGCACACGCAGCGCCATATCTGCCAGACGCTCGGCGGCGCCGACTCGTGCCGGATCCCATAGCCAGGTCTCCTCGCCGGTCAGGTTGAATGGCAGGACGGGGTGGTCCGTGGGCAGGGGCCCTGGCTGCACGGCCGTGGTCTTCGTATCGAGGGCGATGACGCAGACCCGTTGCGCGCTGATCCCGAAATAGGGACCCGGATCGCGCCCCGCCGTGGCCTGCGTGGCTGTGCGGGCGGCGGCTGTGGCAGCCGAGTGCAGACCCAAAAGCCCTGCGACAACAACCCCTAATAGGACTCCGTTAGGTCTTTCGTGTGGTCGTGGTTAGCGGCATGGTGGGTGTGTGGATGCACATGAAGTGAATCGTGTTCGGGCGACGTTGGCGTTATTCGTGGCTGATGTATTCGCCTCGGTGCCGCGCAAGGATCAGAGGGCCAAGAGCGACTGCTATCTGCGAGGACTGATGGTGGACGGTCGCCGCAAGTCGATCCAGGCCATGGCCTCGCGACTACCGGACGGCAATGAGCAGAACCTGCAGCAGTTCGTGAACCAGTCCACGTGGGATCCGGTGCCGGTGCGCCGGCGGATCGCGCAGCGGCTGGTGCCGCTGATCGGCCCGGACGCCTGGGCGGTCGATGACGTGTCGTTCCCCAAAGACGGAAGGATGTCGGTCGGGGTTGCTCCCCAGTACTGCGGTGCGCTGGGCAAGCAGGCCAACTGCCAAGTCGCGGTGAGCGTGCACGCGGTCACCGACACCGCCTCCGTCCCGCTGCAGTGGCGGCTGTTCCTGCCCAAGGAGTGGGACAGCGACGTCGACCGCCGACGCCGCTGCCAGGTGCCCGAGGAGATGGGGCACCGTGAGAAGTGGCGCCTGGCGTTGGACACCCTGGATGAGCTGGCCACTTGGGGCCTGGTGCCGCCGGTGGTGGTGGCCGACGCCGGCTACGGGCAGAACGCGGACTTCCGTGCCGGGCTGGCCGGCCGGGACATCGCCTACGTGGTGGCCATCCGCTCGGATGTGACCGCCCACCCGCACCACGCGGCACCCGTTGCCCCGCCCTGGTCCGGCCTTGGCCGCCGGCCGGAGCCCCGCTACCGCGACAAGCCGTCCCCGGTGGCCGCCCTGGCCACCAGCCGTGGACGGCAGGCATTCAATGAGGTCACCTGTCGGCGTACGGACTTCTCTGGCCCCGGCAAGATTTCCGTGAAGCAGGGGCATGCCGCCGTGCGCCGGTGACGCTCCGTCACGGATAGTGACACTGTCAGCGAGTGTGATGACCTCGTACGGATCTTGTCTCCGCACCTGGACGCGGTGCGGGTGGAGCGCGTGTGGGTGGCGGGCGGCGTTGTCCGCATCGCTGCCTGCACCCGAGAGTTGACGGTGGCGTGCCCGGACTGCGGTCGCGGTTCGGCGCGGGTGCACAGTCGCTATGACCGCATGCTGGCCGATGTTGCTGCTGGCGGGCGCCCGGTGCTGATAGTGCTGTCGGTGCGGCGGTTGTTCTGTGGCAGCCCAGGCTGCGGTCGACGGACGTTTGCCGAGCAGGTCGAGGGGCTGACGGTGCGCTATCAGCGTCGCAGCCCGCTACTGCAGCACCTCGTGGAGATGGCCGGGGTGCTGCTGGCCGGCCGTGGCGGCGCCCGGCTGCTGCAGATCCTGAAGGTGCCGCTGTCGCGGACCAGCGTGCTGTTCCACTTGATGCGCGTGCCGCTTCCGCCGGCAGCGACCCCGCGGGTGCTGGGCGTGGACGACTTCGCGCTCTATGCAGACGTCTACGGAACCCTGCTGGTGGACGCCGACACACGGTTGCCGGTCGAGCTGTGGGCCGGGCGCGACGCCGAACAGCTGGCCGCCTGGCTGCGGACGCATCCCGGTGTTGAGGTGGTCTGCCGGGACGGCTCGCTGGTCTACCGCCAGGGCATCACCGACGGCGCCCCCAACGCGGTGCAGGTCAGCGACCGCTTCCATCTGTGGCAGGGGCTGTCAAAGCGGATCGGGGATATCGCCGCCACGCACCGCAGCTGCCTTGTCGTGGCAGTACCCGAGCCCGAACCGGCACCGCCACCAGCAAACCGAGCCGGCCCGTCCGACCGGGCCGACACCCCAGCCCGGCGCCACGCGAAGCGGCTGTTCGAGGCGGTGCACGCAGTGACCGACACCGGCTGCTCGCTCAGCGCCGCAGCCCGTGAGCTGGGCCTGAACCGGCGCACCGTGGCCAAGTACGCCCGGGCCACCACCTGGCAGGATGCCGTGCGGCGCCCCCGGCCCCGCCAACCCACCAGCCTCGATCCATACCTCGACTACCTTCGCCAACGGTGGGAGGAAGGCGAGCACACCGCGACCGTGCTGCACCAGGAGATCGCCGCCAAGGGCTACCGCGGCCACTACCAGCGAATCAAAATGGCCGTCGCACCCCTACGCCGTGGCCTGCCCATCGACACGCCACGCGAACGGCCGCCCTCACCCCGCGAAGTCGCCCGCTGGATCACGACCGCGCCGTCCCGCCGCAGCTTGCGCGCAGCCGAGGCACTCCCGCGGCTGTTCGAGCACTGCCCAGAACTGAACCGCGCCCATGACCTGGTGCGTCAGTTCGCCGCCATGCTCGACACCCGTGACGCCGCCCCGCTGCCGGGCTGGCTGGAGCAACTTACGACCGCCGACCTCCCGGCCCTGGCCAGCCTGGCCAAAGCCATCCGCGAGGACCAGCCCGCAGTCGTGCAGGGCATCACCACCCGGTTCAACTCGGGAGTCAACGAAGGCCGCATCACCGATCTGAAGCTCCAGAAACGGATCATGGCCGGACGCGCGGGGGTCCCGCTGCTCCGCCACCGCGTCATCCTCATGGCCCTGCTCCGACGCCGCTATCCATGACGGAGCGTCACCGGCGCACGGTGGCATGCCCCTGCTTCACGGAAATCTTGCCGGGGCCACGTTCAGGTGTACGCCGACATCACCTGGAGGGAAGGCTCTCGCGGGCCGATGCGCTCGCGCTTCCTGGCGCTGCGTGTGCGGCCCGCCGGGGTCAGAGCCCGCCGCCTGGCCCAGGCCGCCGCCACGCGCGACGGTCAGTGGAATGGCGTCCTGCCCGAAGTGACGCTGCTGGTCGAATGGCCCGAGGAAGCCGAAGCGCCCACCGACTACTGGCTGTCCAACCTGCCGGCTGACACGCCACTGGCCGAACTGGTCCGCCTGGCGAAGATTCGCTGGCGGATCGAGCACGACTACCGGGAACTCAAGCACGGCCTGGGCCTGGACCACTTCGAAGGCCGATCCTGGACCGGCTGGCACCACCACGTCACTCTCGTCACCGCTGCCCACGCGTTTCTCACCGAACAGCGGCTGGCCCCAAAAGCCGGCACACCGGCCTCACCCTCTACCAGACCCTCGATGCACTCCAAGACCTGCTGAACTGCTGGACCGGCATCTGCACCACCTGCCACCAGCCCCTACCCCGGACCAGACACCAACCAGCAAGATCCACCCCAACCTAACGGAGTCCTAATAGTACGCACGAGTGAAGTCGATTGCTTCTCTTGAGTGATCTCTCACAGCTGAGTTGAGGGTGAGAGTTTCTATCCTGCGCTGGCTGTGCAGAGCGGTTTGAAGGAGGGATGCTGCAGCATTTTCTGAGGGGGCGGTCGACGTTTTGGCTGCGGAGCGTGTACGGATTGGGTAGGTGATCGGCATCAATCGTCGGGATTGGCGTGGCCCTGGGTGAGGGAACGCCAGCGTCGTTCGAAGTCGTCGACGTGCTCGTTGATGTCGTGGATGGTGAGGGGCTTGTTGTACTGGGCGGTGACACTATGGGCCGCGCAGTCGTCTGCGACGGCGTCCAAGGCCGGCGTAGCGTTGCCTACCCGGTGCTGGGCCCAGATCGTGTAGAGCCGGAAGGACAGAAAGTAGCGGCGCCGGGTGGAGGGGCTTACGGGCTTTCCGCCTCGGCCGTGCATGCCACTGTCGGCGAGGTAGGCGGACAGTTTCTGGGCGGTTGGTTCGTCGCCGTGCTGTGTCTGGTACTCCTTCCACGCGAGGTAGTAGCGGTCGACGAGGGTGAGGTGCCTCCCTACAACCGACGTGTGAGGTGAGTGCCCGCCGATGGTGGCCTTCACGTGAGAGCGGCGCTTCTCAATTGTGGCGTGTATGCCTGCGTCGGAGAGTTTCAGCCCGGAGTCTTCCGCGGCGGCGGACTTGTGTGGTGCATGCACCGCAGGACCGATGGTGGCCTTTTTAGCTGGCGATGTGGTGCCGGTGTTCGTCGTGCCTTCTTGGAAAGCCGCGACGAGCGTCTCGTTGTCCTTGTCTGCCGCAGGTGGGGCGTCAGCCGCCACGGTTCGGTCTTGCTCGTACAGGGAGGCAGTCGATGCGGCGTCGTGCTGAGCGGGTTGATTTCGTGCGTGAGCGAGGTGGGCGTCGTCCAATTCCTCAGCGTTCTCCGTATTTGTCCGCCGAGGGCGTGATAACCCATCGGGTGCTGGAGTCGAGGCGGGCTGCGCGGGCCACAGGTCGTCGGTCCACAGCTGTGTCCCTGCTTGCGGGGGGTCGGCAGCAGTTGTCAGCCCGTGATGTTGGGACTGCGCCAGGGTGAGTGCCGATAGAGCAGTGTCCGGATCTTGGGCAGGCTTGATGCTGGCTGCCGCCAGGTCGGCGGGGGTGGTGTTCATCAGCGGGACGCCGTACTTCGCCAGCCGCAGGGGCATGAGCGACTCCACCGGCGCCTTGCGGCGCCAGGCGCGGCCGAAGCGGGAGCGCAGGCGGGCCTGGTAGACGAGACGTTCCTGTTCCAGCTTGATGACCTGGTCGTAGGAGCGGAGCTCCCACAGTTTCATCCGGCGCCAGAGCAGGAGGGTGGGTATGGGGGGGAGCAGCCAGCGGGTGGGGCGGACGCCCTCCATGTGCTTGTCCGCCGTGATGTCCGCGATCCGGCCGATCGCGTGGCGGGCCGCCTCGACGGCGACCACGAACAGCACGGGGATCACCGCGTGCATGCCCACACCCAGCGGGTTGGGCCAGGCCGCTGCGCCGTTGAACGCGATCGTCGCCGCCGTCAGCAGCCACGCCGTCTGGCGCAGGAGCGGGAAGGGGATGCGGATCCAGGTCAGCAGCAGGTCCAGGGCCAGCAGGACGCGGATGCCCGCGTCGATGCCGATCGGGAAGACGTAGGCGAAGTTCCCGAAGCCCTTCTTGATGGCCAGCTCGCGGACCGCCTTGTAGGAGCCCGCGAAGCCGATCCCGGCGATGATGACGGCTCCGGACACGACCACACCGATCAGCATGCGCTGCGCGCGGGTGAACACGGGGAGCGGCTGAGCCGTGGCTGATGGTGTCGTGCTATCCCAGTGATCGGACGGCCTGGCCTCCTCAGCAGTCGAAGGGTCCGGCCCTTTGAGTCGGGGCAGCGTGACGCGCGCTGACTCGTTGGGGGTCATAGCGCCTCAGCCTGCGGCGTGTGCGGGTGCTTGCCGAGGAGTTCGTTGATGAGTTGCTCGGTCTCGATTTCGAGTGAGACATCCAGTGCTCGGTTGATCTGCTGCACGCGGGTGATCGCGGTGTGTAGCCCCGAGCGGTTGCCGCGTGCGGCCTCAAGTCTCATCCAGTCCCGGTACAACAGCTCTGCCGTGTCATCTACCTCGAGACCGGTCGAGACGGCCTGGTGTGCAGCGCTGAGATCGTGTTGAGGGCCTGGCGGCATGCGGTAGGTGGCCACTGTGTGTGCGACATCGATGATTCGCGTGGTCATTTCCTGCTGGTAGGGCTCGGCCCAGGGAAGCGGTCGGCCGCCGAACGGCTTACCCCGCACCAGCATTAGCGCCTTCTCCAAGTCGCTCAGACCGGACGGTCCTAGCGGCAGGGCGCGTTCGACGAGCTGCAGGAAGCGGGTCCAGTCGCAGCGGACGCTGGCGGCGAGCCGGTAGGGGTCCTCACCTGCCTTGCGGCGCGGCACGTAGGGATTGCCGGACGGATCGCTCCCCAGAGAGCTACGCAGGCCCTGCATCCGCGCGTTGAGGGTGCTCGTCGACCAGGGTTTGACGGGATCCATGTCGGCGCACAGGACATCCGCACTCCGACCGGGCCGGAAGTACAGAAGGGCGGCGAGCTGGGCCATTCTCGGGCCGTGGCCTGTACTGTCCACGCCCGTCACTTCAACCGGGCCCAGGACCCGGATCTCCGGTGCGTGCAGATCGTGCGCTTCGCGCTCGCCAGGGCCCGGAGCTGCTGGCCCTTTGACCGTGCGCGCCGCTCCGTTAGCCCTCGCGGCGGCTGCCTGGGGGGAATCGACATCAGCTTGCGCGGGTACTGAAGCCGGCGGAGTGACGGTGCCGGGGCCACGTTCCTCGGCATGGTCGGCCGACGTGGTAGCAGGAGAGAGGAGACGGAGTCCGGACGGATGGGTGCTGGCGTCGAGCAGCGCCGGGAAGACCTCACCCCTCACGTCGTCTGCTGCGGTGTGACTCGAAGGAGCGGTGGCGGTGGGCACGATGTACTCCTGCGGGGATGTCCGCTCGGTCCGCGGCACGCTGTCGTGTTCGTCGGGGACTTTCTGCCAGGGATCCTCGGCGGGGTGGGATGCCTGCCCGGACACCTTCAGCGCCGTGGTGATCTGGAGGTAGGCGGCGTGCTCCAGGCGCTGCACCGTGATGTCGGTGCCGGCGTAGTCGAGGGTTTGCGGGTCGCCGAGCGAAGCGTTGAGGATCTCCGCCTCGGGGAAGTGAACGGATGCCGTGCCTGCCGGGGCGATCAGCGTGACTGGCACCGTCCCTGCACGGTCGATGACGTCGGCGAACTGCCAGGCCGTGTCTTCGTCCAAGGATGAGGCGCACAGCAGTAGGTACGGCTGTTGCTGCGTCTCGGGCATCTGGTGTGCTTCCAGCAGGCGTTCGCTCAGATCGCGCAGTGCGTGCGCGGCTTGGCGCATGTGGCCGATCCGGGTGGTGGGCAGTAGCTGCGGCAGGTCCTCGCCGAAGCCGACGGTCATGATTTCGACGTTGGCTGCCCACGGGCTCATCCCGAGTTCCAGGGCGAGCGAGGTGCACACTTCGGTGATGTGGACCGGGTTGCCGTCCAGGAGCAGCGCAGGCAGTCCGGCTAGGTTGAGGAGGAGAAGGTCGCCCGCCTGGGTGCTGCCGATGGTGACGAGGCCCGGATAGGGGGCCGGCACGTCCCGGGCCGCCTCTTCGTCCAGAAGCAAGGCGTCAGCGGGCAGGCTCCACCAGCCACCCTGTCCTGTGGTGAAGGGTGTCACCGGATCCAGGGCAAGGTCCTCGGGAAGGACCTCCAACGCGCGGGCCCCGATCCTCGCTGCCCGTAGCGGCGGCAGGACCGCGTCCTCCTGCTGCTGGGCGACGTGCTGAGCCAGAGTCCGCAGTGCCACGTCCAGGCGGACAGCGCCGCCGGCCTCGGCGGCTGCCGCCAGCTGGGCCTCAGCCGTCGAAGTTTCCGTCGCGATGGCGATCTTCTCGCCCGGCTGGCGACGGCGGCGTTGCAGTGTCCTGCGCAGCGCGAGGGCACCGGTGATGGCGGCCGCCAGCAGCGCGCCGGCACCGAGCACGATCCGCAGGTTCAGAAGGCTGCTGTTGACCGGAGTCGCTGCGGGGGTCTCGGGCACCGCGGTGGCGGGGGAGTAAGGAGCTGAACCGGCCGGCTGCGACGCCGGCGCTGAGGGAGAGGTGCTGGCCCCGCGATCTGCTGGTGGGGACGCGGGCGCGGAAGGTCGGCTCGACTCGGGCTCAGTGGCAGGGCGATCGGACGGTGTGCTGTGGGCAGGCGGCTCTGCTGCCGGCCGCGTGGTCTGGCTGGGCACGGGTGCTTCGGCGCCCGTGCCTTCGTCCGTCTGCTGCTTGTCGTCGGTACTCGGGGCGGCGGCAGGGGGAGTAGTGGTGCTCGGGCTATCCGACTTCTCGCTCTGGGCGTCGTCCTGGGGCTGCTGAACGGGTTGCGCCTCGGGGACCGTGACCTGCTGCCCGGCGTAAATCACGTTTGGATTGGTGATCTTGGGTAGGCCGTCCGGCTGTGGGGCGTCCTGGCTGGCCTGGAACAGCTTGGGCCATGCGTCGCCGTCGCCGAGTTCCTTCTCTGCGATCTTCGACAGGTAGTCACCCGAGTGGACGGTGACGACGTGCTCCCCGGTCTCGGCGGCAGCGGGCGTGCCCGCAGCCAGCTGCGCGTGGGCCCCTGCTGCGGCCGCGTCCGGTCCGGGCATCCGAAGCTGCCAGCCGGGCTGCAGAAAGCTGTTCGCGCGGAAGACCGTGCCGTGGGCCATGGTCTGGCCCTCGTTGAGTTCGGCGATCTCCCGCCACCGCTCGCCGTCCCCCAGCTCCCGCTCGGCGATGGCCCACAGACTGTCCGCAGGCCGAGTCTCGCGCACCGTGTACGTACGCGAGACCGGTGTGCTCGCGGACGTGGGGGAGGCGTGATCGGCGGACTGTGAAGACTGGGCCGCCTGGCCGGACGCGAGAGCGGCGGCCGTGAGAGGGGCGGCCTGCGCATCGGAGGCCAGGGCGGAGCTCGTGGGCAGCAGCACCAGGATGCTGCCGATCAGCAGGGCCGCGGCGCGCTGCGAGGCGCCCAGCCCTCGAGGGGCGTGCCACGTCCCGCCCCGTAGTTGTGCGATCAGCTCGCGTACAGCACAGACCGTGAACTGTGCCCATCCGATCCACCCCACTGCGACGAGCAGCAGCAGAAACGCCCCACCGGTGTCCTGCCGGTCCAGCAGATGAGTGAGGTCGTCGTGAGTGGCCGACCAGATGACCGGCGTCGCCCACGCCAGCAAGACCGGCAGCCCGACGACTGCAGCGGCCAGAACGAGCAGGCTCAGGATGGCTTTGAGGAGCCCCGCCAGGGAACGGCCGGCCGCTGTAGCGGGGGAGCGGGTGATGGTGCGCATCAACTTCCTTCCGGAGCGGTGACGCCATGCAGGAGGGTGGCCTTGCCATGGCCGGTCACCGGCAGCGAGCCGATCCCGACCACTGACAAGAACTTCGTGTCGTACGAGCCGGTGACCGTCACGGTGAGGGTCTTGCCGTCCCCGGACACGCTGACGGTGCCGGTGGCGTCGGCAGACTTGAGGTATGCCTGAGCGGCCGCGGCTGCCGCCTGCGGATCGACGACTATCGCGGTGCCGGTGATGGCGTCGGCGGGGTCGATGGCCTGTCCGCCCGCCCGGGCGGCTTCGCCTGCGACGTAGTCGGCGCGCTCGGTGGCGCGCATCTTGCTGCCGCCGTCCACCGCCAGGCCGATGATGCCGATCAGCGCGAAGACGCACACTGCGACAAAGACCGTGACCCCGCCCTGATCGTTGCATTGGGTCCGGTGAAGCCGAGGCAAGATCATCAATTTCCCCGCTGTCTGAACTGGTCCACTACCGAGGTCGCCGTCGACGTGAGCGTTTTCGCTCCCGGCACGCCCGGAAGGAGGAGGTCGGACAGGTTGACCGTGCAGGTCACGGTCACGGTCACGGTGCCGACCTGCCCTACCGGCACGCTGAGTCCGCCGGTGTCGATGGTGACGTGGGTCGACGCGCAGGTGATGCCCTGGTCGTTGAGGGAGTCGGCTGCCGCCGACTGTGCGGCGCTCTGGGCGGCCGCCGCTGTGCGGTGGACGGATGCTTCCCGTGCTGCGTCCTCGGCCGCAGAGTCGATCTTCGCGCCGGAGGTGACGATCCTGCCCCCGGCGATCGCCATGCACAAGAACATGATCAGCGCCGGGAGGATGATGGCCGCCTCGATCGCGACACTGCCCTCATCGCGGCGAAGCCTGCGAGCCCACCGGGCGATGTCGCGCACGTCATTCACTCCCCGGGTTCACCCAGCGCTCTACCGGCCCGGACGCCGACTGGCTGACCTGCAGGCCCGACACACCAGGGATCATCGACTGCGCTGTGCCGGACACCTGGACCCGCACACGCTGTCCGTCGCTGCTGACGGAGACGCTGTAGCCGCGCAGACTGTCACCCGCGGTGCGCTCCAGCACGCCACGCGCCTGGGCCTCACCAGCGGCCGGACTCGACTGGTAGGCGCGGGCCGCCGTGACGCCCTCGCGGGCAGCGGTCAGGGCGATCTGCCGGGCGTAGTACCACATGGACGCCTGGACGACGGTCACCGTGGCGAGCAGCACGAACGGGAAGATGATCGCCATCTGGATGGACGTGTCCCCGCGGTCATCCCGCCATCTCAGCCCCCGCCACCAGCCTTTCAGCCGCTCGGGACGATTCATCACAGGCCGCTGAGCTTGCCGTTGTACTTGGTGACCACGACGGCGATCGTTCCCGCGACCAGAACCGCGCCGGTGACAGCAGCCACCCAGATGATGACCGTCGTGATGGAGATGTCACCCCGGTCCGGGCGGCGAGCAGCCTCCTCGAGGCCCCCTTGAATTCTGGTGGTCATCCGGAGGACCACACGATTGATGTGAGTCCGGGTGCGGGCTGCGGTGTGCTTCACGTTCTCTACCTCTCTGGTGAGTTGTACAAGATGGTGGGTTCAGACGGTCAGCATGCGGATTACGGCGGGGAAGGCCATCAGCAGCATTACCAAGATCGCCAAGAGGGCGCCGGGGGCCGTCATCTTCTCGCTGGCCGCATTCGCCTCCGCGGCCTGATCAGCCAGCAGTTCGGCGTTCAGCGCCGCGGTGCGGGCGCGCAGCGCCTTGTAGACGGCCGCGCCGTCGGTGGCTGAGCCGCGCATGATGTCGGCGACGTCGGTAAGGACGGGCAGGTCGTACTCGGCCGACAATTCAGCGAGGGCCTGATAGGGCGGGATCTTCTCCAGCCGGGCCCGGCGTAGGGCGCTTTGCAGGTAGAGGAAGGGCCAGCCCTCGCCGACCTCGGCGGCTTTCTCCAGCGCTTCGGCGGGCCCGGCGTCGGCGGCCCGCTTGAGCGCGACCAGGTCGAGGTAGGCGGACAGGGCGTGCGCGAACTCCTCTCGTGCCCGCTTGGCCTGGTCCCGCACAGAGAGATCGGGCGTGATGAACAGCAGAGCCGCGAGGAGAAGCCCGACGCCGGTGGGCACGTAGAAAGGCAGGCTCACACCCGCGGTGACCCACGGGACCGTCGCGATGACCGGGCAGAGCAGCCCCAGCGCGGCGAGCGCGGTCTTCTTGAGCATGAACTCGCCCGGACCCAGCCCGAGCAGGGCCAGGTTGGTGGTGGGGATCCGGACGCCAGGCAGCCGCTCGAGGCGGGCCAGCAGCCACCGGCCCCACACCTCCTCCCGGTCCAAGTCCGGTTCGGGCATCGTCAAGACAGCCGGGGCACTGCGCTTCAGAGCCGGACCCAGCGCGGGCTGAGGCTGCAGGAGCTCCCGAATCAGAAGCGCCAGGCCGGCGCCGATCGTGCCGCCGGACACCACGACAGGTATCAGATTCACGGGGTCACTCCTTCCGGCTGTCGGGCAGTGAGCGACAGGTCGGGCTCCGGTGCGGGCTCCGACGTAGGAAGCCGGACGGTGCTGGCGGGGTCGGGAATAAGGAAGCGTGGGATGCGGCGGAAGGAGCCGAGCTGCCGCATCAAAGCAAGGACACCGACGAACCCAGCCGTCAGGAAGGCGAGCACCAGCTGCCCCAGCAGCGTCGAGTACGGCCTGGTGTAGGAGGGGACGAAGAACCCGGCCACCACGACACCTACGGTGATGATGCTCATCCACCGCACGGTGGTGCGCGGCTTCGCCCGGTCCGCCTCGATGGCCCGCTTCTTGGCGACTTCCTCGCGGACGGTGCCCGACAGGTCCTCCAGCGCCTGGGCAAGGCCCGGGCCGCGGTCGTTGACGGACAGGATGAGCGCCGCCGCCACCTTGTCCGAGGTGACATCGTCCAGCTCATCGGCGAACGCGCGGAGCGCTCCTTCCGGTCGCCATCCCAGGCGCAGCCGGTCGGACAGGTTGATGATCTGCGGGGCGAGTTCTTCCGGTGCACCCTGACGGCTGGCGATCATCGCCTGTTCCAGGCCCATACCCAGCCGCAGCAGGCCGGCCAGCCTCTGCGTCCACTCGCTCAGGGCCTCCAGCTGACCGATGCGTTCCTGTGCCATCTGCCCAGGGGTGATGAGCCAGGGAACGCCGATGACGGCCGCACCCAGCAGTGCTCCGCCGACGAAGTTCCCCGAGACCAGCCACACGCCCACGAAAACGACGACGCTTGCGGCCGCGAGGCTCCGCTGCCGCATCCGGGCGTCCGCGCTCGGGTACTTTCCGCCGTGCAGGGTCTTCCAACGCTGGCTTACCGGCCGGCGCGGCGCTGTTGTGCCGACGAGACCCGCCACGGCACCGATCAGCCCGCCGACGAGGGCCATGCCGCTGAGCAGCCCGAACAGCAGGATCATCGGGCCCCTCCCACCTTCAGTGGCAACGGTGCTTTCCAGGCCCCGTAGGGCTGTTGCAGCATGCCTGAGTCGAAGCCGACGCGGCGCAGGTCGTCGATGCAGGCAGGATCCATCCTCGGCACCGCCCGCACCTCCCCCCACTCAGCTCCGGGGGAGAAGACCGAGTTCGTGGCGGGCCGGCCGTTCTCTCCGATCCCGGTCAGTTCCAGGACGTGGGAGACGTAGCGGTGGCGGCGGCCCCCGATCTGCGTCTCGTCCGTCATGTCGACGAACACCACGAAATCCAGGCCGTTGGCGGTCTGCCGGTAGGCGAGCTGCTCGGACAGGTTCTCCTGAGCGAGCGCGTACAACTCGGCGATCCGGTCGAAGACGATGTCCGGGCGACGCGCGTGGATGGTGCACAGATTGCCACCGGAGCCGTTCGTCAACGCCTGCATCATGGCGACGACTTCGGGGCCGCGGACCTCGCCGACCACGATCCGCTCCAGCGACATCCGCAGCGCAGGGTGCATCAGATCCAGGAGGGTGACCTCACCGGCGCTGCGCCCGGTGACGTCCTTCTCCCCGTTGGACTCGCGTCCCACCAGGGACACGACCTGCTTGTGGTAGCCGTTGTTGTGGGCGAACAGCTCATCCTCGGTCTGGATGGTGGCGAAGCGGCACTCCGGGTCGAGCTCCTTCAGCATCGCTCGCATCAGCGTGGTCTTCCCGGCCTTCTGCTTCCCCGCGATCATGATGTTCTTCTCGGCGCGCACGCACGCCCCGAGGAATGCGCGCAGGATGGGGTCGATGGTGCCCAGCCGCACCAGGTCGTCGAGGTCGGAGTGGGATACCCGGTGCCGGCGGATGACGGCATACGTCATCGGGCCGAGTCCGGTGATGGCCTGAAGGCGGGAGCCGTCCTGCAGGGACAGGGCGAGGGTGGGGTTGGCGGTGGAGATGGTGCGCTCGCTGTGCCCAGATCCCCGGGCCAACTCTCGCAGCAACTCCAGCAGTTCCTCCTCGGAGTCCGCGATCGGGCCGACCCGGCGGCGTTGACCGTCGCCGTAGTCGAGCCATACTTCGTGCGGGCCCTGGATGATGATGTCCTCGACTCGCTCGTCGTCCAGATACGGCTGCAACCGGCCGGCCCGGAACAGCAAGTCATAGACGGCGCGTCGCAGCGCCTCATCTTGCTGTGGCGTCATTGCCTGGGCGTCCGACCACAGCGCGACAGCCTCGGCGATCCAGTTCAGGCAGCGCTGCTCCTCGCCGGCCCGGTCCATGCCGGGCTTGGTCTTGAGTAGTTCCTCGCGTTGTTTGGCTACCTGGGACGCGATCTCCCGCGCCACCCGGTAGTCGACGGTGATCTGCGGTGCCGCCGTTCCGAGTCCCCGTGTGCTCGAGGCAGCACCAGCAGGTAAGGACGCGCCGTTGAGTTGATGTGGCGCCCGCTCCTGGGAGGGCGGGGCCACGGAGGGGTCCGGGTGCAGGGGCCTAGCGTGCACGGGTCACCTCTCCACCCGCGGTGTGCAGGCCGCGTGGATCGAGGCGGGCCCGGCGTAGGGCGGCCCGCTGGAGGAGCAGCGCGCTGCTCGTGCGGGCGGCTTTCATCAGTGGTGAATTGGTGAACCGGCGAGGCTGTTCGGCGCCGTCGGACAGCACGCGGGCATCGTTCGGCGCGTACGGCAAAGTGGCGAGCACCGGCACCTGAAGGACGCGCTGGACCTCGCCCGCGGGATAGGGCCCCTCATTGATCAGCAGCACGCTGATGTCTCCGACCCGTTCGTCCAGTGCGCGCACCCGGCTCTCCGCTGCCTGCAGGCAGCGCAAGGTGTTACGCACCACCACGACTACGGCGTCGGCCTGCTCGGCCAGGACCCCGGAGGGCCCGTAGGCCCCGCGACGGCCGAGGTCGATCAGGACATCGTGGCCGCTCTCCGCATCGATGCCGCGGAACATCTGCGCGATGACCTTCCATACCGAGCCCAGACTCGCCGCCTGCGCGGGGTCGGTGATGCCCGGCAACAGCAGCCGGTCGCGCGGTGACTCCCGCGCATCGTCCTCACCACTCAAGTCGATCAACTGCCGCCAGAAAGCCTCACTGAACTCACCTTTACGGGCAGCCACCGAGAGGTTGCGCAGCCCGTACCGATCGCCGAGCGAGGCCTGCAATAACCCGTGCAGCACGGCACCACCGTCCGGGTCGCACTCGGCCAGAATCATCCGCCGGCCCGCCTGCAGAGGCCACGACAACAGCAGAGCCAGCGCGCTCGTGGTCACACCGGGCGCACCGCTGCAGCCCGCGAGCGCGATCACCGCCATCAGTTACCGCCCGGGGCAGCAAGGACCAGACGCAACGTGCCGGCCGCCTCCCAAGCGGCGGCCGTGGGGCCGTCTGCAGCGGCAGTTGCGACGTCGACGACCACGATCCCCGTACCTGGGGCAGCGCCGGACGCCTTCACCACCCGACCATCAATCGTCTGCGGCGCCCCATCGGACGCCTTGCCCACGTCGGCAGCGCCCTGGGCCGGGACCCGCACCAGCTCAACGTTCTGGCCCGGCACCAGAGCGGTAGCCGGGATCTGCTTCGGCTCCAAACCGATCGGCACCAACTGCTCGCCCGCCTTCACCAGCGAGTCCCTCGTCACCTGAGACGGGGCAAGCATGGAGCCGGGTTTGAGCTCCACCGCGGCCCGCTTGCCCACCACCGACTTCAGGTCGTCGGCGCGCACCGCCTTGACGGCCGGGTCCAGGGCGACGGACGCCTTACCCAGGTCGTCCCCCGTGAGGACCTGGCCGACCTGGACGTCGCGGACCACGGTCACCACGTCCGTGCGATTCCCGACCTGGAGCAGCAGGACAGCAACCCCCGCTCCGCCAGCGGCGATCAGCGCCAGTGACAGGGCAATGACACCTGGCCGTCGCCTACGAGCCGACACCCGGGGTGGCGCCACCGGAGCGGGCACACCTCCCTGATAGGCGCCGCCGTTGGCTGCGTATGCGCGTTCTTGAGTCTGGCTCACCGTTCTGTCCTTCCGGCGGCGTTACCTGACGACCTGTACTTCACCGACTGACGCCTGCATGTTGGTCTGCCGCACCTCGGTCAGCTGGCCGACTTGTCCGCCGCCCTGCCAGTCGATGAGCCATGTCGAGGTCGCTGTCACTGGGAACTTTCCGTTCTGGGCTCCGGCCGAGGTCTTGGAGTAGACGTGTCCGCAGGTCGGCGACTGGGCCATGCCCTCGGATGGCGTGTAGGCCGTGCCGGGGCCATTGCAGGTCACGCTGACGCCGTCGCCCATCTTCCACACGATCTTTGACACCTCCGCGGCCGCGGAAACGGTGATGCCGCCAGCCGATGCTGAAGCGGTGTTGGGCCCGTAGGTGGTGGGGCTCTGGTTGACCCACATCCACATCGGAACACCGACGGTGTACTTGCCGGCCGCGCGCGGGCTGGCGATGTCCGGGCCGAGCAGCGTCATCGAGTCGACTGCCCGTTGTGCCAGGACGGCTGGCGTGACGGTCTCTTGCGCGGGCGGATCGGCTAACCAGACCATCCGAACGATGGTGTTTCCGTTGAGGTCACCCCAACCGCATATCTGTTCGTACACGGCGCCGTCGCCGGGTTTGTGGCCTTCCCAGTCCAAACTGCCAGCGCGAGGTTGTGGGTCTGCGAGCTTGTATTTGCAGACCGTCTTATCGGTGGAGTCGTCACCACCAGATGAACCGCTTCCACCCGTGCTGCCGCCTGCTTGACCACCAGCCTGACCAGGAACGTCTACCGCGACCTCGCAGTTGTACAGGGTGCAGTGGATCCCGCCCCTTTCCTTGGGGCCCTCCGCCGCATGACTGGGGGTAGGGCTGGACAGCGCAGCCAAGATGGTTGCAGCGGTGATGGCAATGCGGCGCGTCAGCAAGGCTTCCCCTGGGGCTCGTCGCGGATGACGCGCCACCCTTCCGGATACTTCTCGAGGGTGCTGAGGATTACATACTTCGTCAGCCGGTTTTCTGGGAGGGGCACTGGCTTCTTGGTCTTGGCATCGACGGTCTGCCACCCGGAGACGTCCAAGCAGCTGGAGACGGTCGCGTTTGGGATCGCGCCCGAGGTGTCCACCTCGCCGACCGTCTGGTCAGTAAGGGTGATGCGGCCAATGTTGATGTCGCCGCGGTCGTGAGCGCGCTTAGCGTCTGCCTCGGCGTTCTTCAAAGCGGCAGATGCGGCGTACTGATCAAGATGCGCACTCTTGTCGGCGGGGTCGGCGTAGAGCCTCTCCATCGCGACCCAGTAGGCGGCATATGCCGCCACTGCTTCCTTTTTCGCTACCTCGGTCGGATCGGTAGAGGCTGCGGGCAGCTGTGACGTCGATGCGGCTGACGGGCGGGAAGGTTTGGCGCTGCTGTGGCTTTCGCTGCAACCGGGCAGAGAGGCAAGGTTGCAGACCAGGATCAAGGCAGCAGCCTGCTTCTGGATGCGAACAGAGGCGGTCCCTGGCCGTGTCACGTTATCTCCCCGCGGCGACTGTGGTGGCTGCTTATCTTGGGCTTCATGCGCGCAGCTCAAACTGGCGGTTGGCATGCTCATGTTCGTTCGTTTGCGTAGTGAGAAGATTACGCATATGCCAGCAGGTCGTGGCTTAATTTGCGCGCCTCACTGGTAACTTGGCTTGAAATCAGTCACATGCAGGCTTTGCTATAGAGAACCGGCGCGTGTTGTAGCAGTCGGGTCGCACGACTGGCAGGACACGAACGATGCCGCTGCCGGGGTCGCTCTGGAGCACATAGGCGGTCAGGCCATGCCCGTAGTCACCGATGGCTGCCTGACCAACACCCGCGAGGGCTACGCAAGGGACTGGTCGAGCTGGATCTGCTCCGAGTCCGGGATACTGCCGCTTGCTTTCGTCCGACACCCCGTTCCGGCGAGTGGCTGTGAGTCCAACCCGGGCTGGAAGAAGGGGCGATCACCGCGCCCTCGACCATCGGCTGGCGTATCACTGGCGCGATCGGATCGACTACACCGAATACGCTGTGTAGATCGAGCTGAGCCTCGTCCGTCACCGGCAAGCGGAGGCGGAGGCCGCAGGCGAGCGTCAGCGGCTGCGTCCGGCCGCCCCGCTCGGGACCTCGACTCAGTTCTGCCGGGTGGCGCCATCCGGCCATACGATCTCAACGGGCAGTCCTGCGTGCTTGGCTTCGATAACGGTGTCCGCGGTGCCGCCGCCCTTTCCGGAGGGTGGCTCCCCGTTCCAGACGGCGACGAGCAGTTCTGCCCGCTGCAGAAGTGTCCGGTTGGCGTCCTCGTATGCCGAACGGTTCGCGGATTGGTGGTCCAGGGCGACTACCTCGGCGGCGGCTGTGATGAGGCGGTCGAACGTCGCGGCGTGATCGGCCTTGACTTTGGCCTGGCGGTAGTCCCTCGATGGGATCACTACGATCAGTCTGCCACCGAGCTCGAGAACGATGTCCGCGAAAAGGGAGTCGGAACCCTTGGCGATGCAGGAGACGCCCGTAAGGTTTTCGGCATACGGCTTCAGCGTCTTTCGCAGCGCGTGGCGTACCAGAGGCACGCTTTCTTGGGTCAGGTCCATATGCCCAGTCACGGCGATGATTGTCACGGTGATCCCTCAGTTCGACAATAGGTCGCGGATCATTGTGCGGGCTTCGGCTATGCGCTGCGAGGCCCCTCTGCCAACTGTGTACGGATACAGCTGGCCGAGCTGGGTGCGCACGCGTGCGGACTGCGTGCGGGCTGCGGCTGCAACGGCCTGCCCGGTGAGGTCTACAGCACTGGTCACATCCCCCATAAGGAAGTGGCACTCTGCCAGACCGATCGTGTCGAGTGCATGGCTGCGGCCAGCCTCCGTGCCACGCTGGGCGACTGCCTCACGGATGGTGTCAGCAGCCACCTGCGCATGCTGTTTTGGTTCCTTCCGAGCCATCTCCAGCAGCCGTCCGCCGGTCACACCCGCCAACTCGGCTTCGTCGAAATACTTGATCCAGTACGGCTCGTCCTCCGGGCCTGCATTGGCGAGTGCTTCCGACGCTTCACCGCTCGCCCGTCGGAACGCTGCTCCGCGCCCCATGGCTGCGTATGCCCAGGCTTCCCGGGTGTGGAGCATCGCCCGCAGTCGCGGTCCGGCCGTGGTACTGACACCTTTCCGCGCCAAGTGCACGAGTTCTAGGGCGTCCTGTGGACGGTCTCGGTACAACATCTGCCGAGCCATTCCTGCCAGGACATTCGCGCCGAAGGCACCGTCACCAGCGGCGTGGGCTGCACGCAGAGCGAGCAGATAGTAGGATTGCGCCTGTTTCTGGAACCCGGAGTCCCAGGCGATCGTGGCTGCGGTGCCGCCGAGATAGGCCATCACCCGGAACAGGCCGCGTTCCACGGCGGGTGCTTGGTGCTCTTCGAGATGGCTGGCTACCTCGTTCAGTTGGCCGACGACGGCTTTGCGGCGCAAGCCGCCGCCATACCGGTGATCCCAGGCGCGGAAGGCACGTGCAGTGCCCTCCAGTTCCTCCACTTCCCGCATGCCGATGCGGCCGTGTTGACGGCGGGGCGTGGGTGTAGGTGCAGGTTGGAGCCAGCCCTCGATGGAATCGAGGAGTGCAACGCCAAACAAGGCGGCGCCGGAAAGGGCGCGTGTGACGGCGCGGCGATCCATCACGAGGTCGCTTCTGGTCAGCTCCCCGGCTAGGTGTACGGTCTTGGCGGGGCGCCATGAGGCCTCATCAGGCAAGTTAGAGGCCTGGCCAGGGGGTGATGCGGGCCCTGGGGCGTCGGTCTGTACTTCCCACGGCCGGTCGGCAAGGCCGACCATACGCCCTGGGATGCGCAGCCCATCGGAGATGCGGCAGATCACCTCAAAACTGGTGATCTGCTGCTGGCCGCTGATGATCGTGGACACCTTACTGGGTGTGAGCTGGCAGGCGACCGCGATGCGGTTCTGAGACAGACCTCCCCACTTTTTGATGAGCGCGAAGGCTGCAGCAAAGTCATGCTCGGCCAGGGCTCGCTTGAGGTCCTCTCTTTCGAGGACCCCGGGGGCGAGCGAGCCCGGGGTGGTGGCGTCCATGAGGGCCAACTTCCGGAGTGATTGGCATCGCGTTGGGGGGGGTGAACTAGGACGAGTGTATTACCGCCTCGGTAACCCCTGCTGGTTATCCCGCAAGTGCACGCGATGGACGACGCTGATTGCATCGCACGGCTTGAACCCCGGCGACCGCGTCACCGGTCCCGGGGCCATGGCCAACGCTCAAACCGTTGAGGGAGCGTCGACATGACGAACGATAGGGTCTGTTTACGGTCCAGGGTCAAGCTGCCGGTTCATGCCTATCGGGTGGACCGCTATGGCACGGTCACGCGGGACTGCGGCACTGTGTCGAGGATTTACGACGGCCAGCAGGTGGAGCCAGGTGCCACTCGGTTGCCGCCATGCGCGTGTCCTATTCACCGGGTCGAAAAGGCGGTTGGGGCATGACCGGGGCCACGAACATGGGCAGTGACACCCTGCTGGATCCGGCCGATTGTGTGGAGCCGGCAGTGCGTGACTGGCTACTCACAGCTGCTGCCTTGTCGGAGGCGGACGCCTGCACGGGCTGGCGAGAGTCGGGGATTGCGCTATTGCGGTGTGGTCTCTTGTTCGCTGCCGTGCGCATGCCTGCTGAGCTGGTTCATGCCGCTGCGGAGACGGCCTACTCACACCAAGTCGACCGCTACCTTGCGGACACCTTGCCGGGCAGTCCGGTGTTCGCCGACCGTACTCGTCGGCGGTACTACGCGCTCGTTTCGGCACATGCTGAGGACGGGGTGTGTTGGAAGGCCCATGAGTCCTATGCGCCCATTCTTGGGGAGGGCTGCTTTCTTGGTGTGCCGGACCCGGCGCACATCACTCCGTACCACGGCAGCTCCTACTGGTGTGGGCCCGTGAAAGGGCCAGACAACCTGTGCTCGTCGGCTGCCGTGGAGCGGCTTCTCCTGCACGGCCGGCACCTGCTTGCGGCAGGGGAGGGGTCGTCTGATGTCTAGCGGGTGGCTGTTGATCGATGCTGCGGCGATTCGGCAGGCGTACAACGCCGGATTCCAGGTGTGGGTGGATAGCGAGGAGGAGCAGGAGAGCGTTCAAGGCCTTCGTGACCGCCTGGAAGAGCACGTCACGCTGCTGCTGTCAGAGGTCGAGGACGTGACGGCGCGTACGCGTGGGGAGTGGCGTCGCATGGGTATCCACGTGCTCATCCGCGCCCATCATGTCATGAACGGCAACGGCGGCACTTCGCCTCAGGAACAGGCTGCATACGTGCAAGACCTCGCTGCGGTGTCCCGTTCTCTCCTGGCTTTGTACGAGCGTCCAGGTCCGTTGAGTGTCCCGGTCGGCGTGGAGGAGATTGCGGCGGCCGTCCGTCGGCGGGTGTGCGCATCGTGCTGCCAGGAGATCCGTGAAGGCGAGCCGCGTACGCAGGGTGTGTTCGCGAGCGATTCCAGTGGGGGCGTCTATGGCTGGCTGCACAGCCAGGGATGTCCTGCGGCGGAGTCGCTTCAGGCCGGTTCGGCGAGCACGCTTCATCCGTGATTGATCATTTATGCGAAGGAATCTCATGTCTGGCCGCGTTCCCTCTTCACATCCTCTCTTACGGCGCAGCCGTGGCCGGCGTCGTCGCACCCTGACGGATCGCTTCGTGCTGGAGCAGATTCGTCTGGCGGTGGCCGTCCCGCTGGCGTCGGTTGCGGTCTTGTTGGCTGCGGCGGTCGCCTGGGCGTGGGCCGAGCCAATGCTGTCCACGGGGCGGCTGTTGGGCGTGCTGGCCTGGGGGACGGTCGCGTCAGTCTTGATGGGTGCGTGGCGCGCTCGGGTGGCTGCGACGGCGGTGCATCGGGAGCGGGAGGCGGCGTGGGCCGTCGAATTGCAGAAGATCACGGACGCGGTGATGGCAGTCGACAAGCTGCTGCTGTGGACGGCGGATGAGCTGTGCCGGGGCCAGAGGCCGCCGATTCCTGACTGGCCCGGGCCGGCGCAGGACCCGGACGGGGCTGCCAGGGTGGTGGGGTTCCTGGAAGAGCTGCAGGTGCAGGCTGCGGCCTCGTTGGTGCGGGTGCATGAGGAGTCGCAGGCCGCGGTGTTACTGGGGATGCTGCGGCATTTCTCCCGGCGCGAGCACGCTTTGGTGGACCGGGCGTTGGATGCGTTGACCGAGTTGCAGATGCAGACCGATGATCCCCAGCTGCTGGCCAGGATCTACGAGATTGATCATCTGGTGACGCGGATGCGACGACTGGTGGAGAGCAAGGCCGTACTGGGTGGGGAGTCGTTGCGCAGTACCCGTAAGCCCATGACCGTGACAACAATGCTGCGGGGAGCGGTATCGGAGGTCATGCAGTACGCACGCGTGGGGGTCTCGGCGGGCGCTGCTGGCGCCGAGTTCGGCCTTCCTGGACATGTGGGTCCGGACCTGTCGCATCTGCTGGCCGAGCTGATCGAGAACGGGATCGAGTTTTCCGGTCCGGACACAAGGGTGCAGGTGCGGGCGGAGAGGGTGGCGGCCGGGCTCGCGGTCGAGATCGAGGACCGTGCCATGCCGATGACGGCCAGGCTGCGCGCCAGGCTGAATGCGCTGCTGAGTGATCCGGGCACGGTCGATGTCAGTGCCCAGGTGCGTGAGGGGCATATCGGTCTGCTGACGGCCGCGAAGATCGCCCAGCGTCACGGCATGAGCGTGATGCTCAGGGAGAACCCGATGGGCAGTACGACCGCACTGGTGGTGGTACCGCAACGCCAGCTGGTGGCAATCCGGCCTCCCGCCGTAGTCCGCACCGCGGCGTCGACCCCCGCGGGGGAGCAGTACATGCCCGACCCGCCGCCACTGATTACGCCACCCGAAAATGCGCCCGATGCCCAGGCGAAGCCCGCCGTGGCCAGTGCGTCGGTCTACGATGCCGGAGCGGATGCCGAGGCGCCGCCGTTGCCCCGGCGCACGCCGGCCCAGATCGCTGTCCGCGCTGAGCAGTCTCAGACCCCTGTGACTGCTGCCAGAGCAGGCCTGGCGGCAGCCTTCCTCGGCGGCAGGCAGGCCGCGCGCGCCCAGAACACTGACACGACCGGACCGCAGACAGCCGCTGGTGACGGGCAGCAGCCGTCCACACAGCCCTGACGCCCACCCATGTGCCCGGCCCCGCGGCGAGATGCCGGGTCGGCCTTTCATACCCATGGAGCAGATCACGATGACCACCCCCGACGTGAACGGCACGGCCGACAGCACCACAAGCGCGCATGCGCCCCAGACGAAAGACGCGACGACGGACATGGCCTGGCTGCTGCACGATTTCGCCACCACAGTCCCCGGCGTCACGCACGCCCTGCTGCTCTCACGCGACGGCCTCAAACTGCTCGACAGCGGCCTGGACCGCAACTGGGCGGACGAACTGGCCGCCGCATTCTGCGGCCTGGCCTCCCTGGCCCACAACATCACCGGACCCACCCGGAAGAAACGGCCCACGCAGCAGATCCTCTTCGAACGCGACGACGCCCTGTTCTTCCTCCAAAGGGCAGGCCGCAGCGCCGCATTCGAGACCACCCTCGGCAGCAGCCGCAAAGAGGTCGACACCGTGCTGGGCGTTATCTCCCGGCCTGACGCCGAGGCCGGAACGGTCGGCTTCGAGATGGAACGCCTCATCAACCGATTCGCGCCCTACATGACCATCCCCGTCCGCCACCCCGCTGCCAGCAACAATGCCCGATGAACCCCCGTCACCCACACGCCTGTTCAACAGATGCCGCGGGCGACGAATCCTCCGTAGTACGTAACTACACGCTGACCGCCGGCCGCACCCGCCCCCGCTACACGCTGAGTCTGGACAGCGTGCTCGAGACAGGTCCGGGCAGACCGGGGCCCGCACTGCCCGAGGAATGCACGCGAATTGTGTCGCTGTGCCAGCAGCGGCGCCGCTCGGTCACCGAACTCGCAGGCACCCTCGGCCGCCCGGTGAGCGTGGTGCGCATCCTCATCTCCGATCTGCTGGACGCACGTGCCCTACGGGTGCCCGCCAGCACTGCCGCTGCTTCGGCTGATCCGACTCGACAATTGCTGGAGGCACTCAGTGCCGGTCTCAAGGCCCGGTGGCCCGATGCCGTCTCCTACGCCCAGTCCGGCTGACCCAGCGCCCTCCTCCCGTGGCCGGGAGGCGGACGCGGGCGAGCCGACAATCCTCAAGATCGTGATCGCCGGCGGGTTCGGCGTCGGCAAGACCACCTTGGTACGCGCCGTCAGCGAGATCGAACCGCTGACCACCGAGGAATACCTCACCCAAGCCAGTGCCCCCACCGACAACCTGCACGGAGTGGAAGCCAAGGACACCACGACGGTGGCCTTCGACTTCGGCCGCTTCAGCCTGGACGTCCCCCTGCCCCTGGAACTGTTCCTGTTCGGCACACCAGGACAGGACCGTTTCGTGGACCTCTGGTACGACCTGTCCCACGGGGCGATCGGCGCGGTCGTCCTGGCCGACACCCGCCGCCTCGAGGCCAGTTTCACCGCCATCTCCTTCTTCGAACGGATCGAGCTGCCCTTCATCGTCGCCGTCAACCAGTTCGACGGCGCCCACCGCTACCCCAATGCAGACATCCGCGACGCCCTCAACCTCCCCGAACACCTCCCCGTCGTGCCCTGCGACGCCCGCGCGGCCACCTCCGTCGCCGGCGTCCTGCTCACGCTCGTCGACCACGCCCTCTCCCAACCCCAGACCCCGCCCACCCGCCCCACCACACTCCAGGACGCATGATGACCCACACCCCCCACCCCACCGCGCTCTCGCCTCACACCGACCCAGCCACCCGGTTACTGCCGGCGAGGCCTGATTACGGCATGATCGTTCCGCCTCCCGGAGCCGTCCACCCGGGCCACGACACCGTCAGCGGCGAGCACGCAATCGCCTTAGCCGAACAGGCGCAACGCATCGAACAGATCCACCGTCTGGGCATCCCGACCCAGGCCACCCAGTACTTCGACCACCTCGCCACCGACATGGCCCAGCGCACCGGCTTCCTCTACGGCATGGTCAACCTGTTCCTGGAAGACCAGACGTTCATCGGCCTGCACAACCCACCGGCCGACAGCGGATACCTCATTGTTGACCGGACCATGAACCGCAACCACGGCTGGTGTCCCGAAGTCGTCGACCGCAAAAGGGCCCTTCCACTGCACAACGTCCACGCCTACCACCGCTTCAGCAGCAACTACGTAGTCGACGCGGTTGGCATCCAGTCCTACTTCGGTGCGCCCTTGATTCACGACGGCATTGCGGTGGGCACCGTATGCGTCATCGACCCCGACCCGCGCCCTCTCGACGAGGCTCTCCGACTGCGGGACATCGTCCTCGACACCCGCGACACCGCGATGCAGGTCATCACCAACCACGCCGCACGCTAGTAACCGCTCCGGCTCCGGAAGCCCCAGCCGACGCTTCGGCCGCACCCGCCGTGCCACCCCAACAGGGAGTCGTACATGCGCCCCTTGTCCACTGCTCTTCACCCCTACCTCAACGCAGTCCACGAACGGCTGTGGTGGGAAGCCGACATGTTCGCTGCTGAACATGTCGCACCACGCGTGCCGCGCATGGAAGCCTCACCCAGCAAGATCGAGCGGAAGATGGCGCAACTCATGGCGGCCCGCGGCTGGTTCGCCATCGCCGTTCCTGCCGCCTATGGCGGGTTGGGGGTCGGCCACGTCGCGAAGACCGTCCTGATCCACCGCATCGCCACAGTATCCGGAGCCACAGCGGCGATTCTGCAGGCCAGTCAGATACCGGTGGGCGCGCTGGTGCACTGGGGCAGCCATGAGCAGAAATGCCTGTGGCTGCCCCAGGCCGCCGACGGCACCGTTCTGCCGTCGATCGCCGTCACCGAACCGGACATGGGCGGCCACATCGGAGGCATTGAGACCGTCGCCGAGCGGGACGGCGACGGTTGGGTGATCACCGGCAGCAAAATCCACATTGGTAACAGCCACCTTGCCCGGATGCACATCGTCATCGCCTGCACCGCCACCAGCGAGGTACGCACCTCGCGCACCCTGACCGCCTTCCTCATCGAGCACGACCGCAAAGGCCTGACCGTCCGACCGCACCGGCCCGGCCTCGGCCTGCACGGCTTCTCCTTCGGCCGCCTCGACCTCGACCGGGTCCGCGTCCCTACCGGCAACGTGCTCGGCGACGTCGGCCAAGGCCTGGCGGTAGCGCAGTCCAGCAGCATCCTGTACGGCAGACCCAATCTGGCCGCCGTTAGCCTTGGCCTACACGAGGCGACCGTGCACACCACTAGCCACTACCTCAAACACCGTCCCCGCTACACCGGCACGCTGGCCGACCTGGCCGTCGTCCGTGACCGGATCGGGGATATGGAGGCCCGCCTGCGGGCCGCCCGCACCGTCACCTACCAGGCCGTACATCTCCTCGACCACGGCCTGCCCTGCGACACCGACCTCATCAACGCCAAATACCTCGGCCACCAGTGGGCCGTGCGCTCCGGACGCGACGCGATGGAACTGCACGGCGCCCAAGCCCTGGACGCCGACTACGCCCTGCAGCGGCTATGGCGGGACATCCAGCACACCTACCCACCCGCCGGGACCGGCGAATTTCAGCGCATCCACCTCGCCAAAGCGGCCCTGCAGGAAACCCTGATCGACTGGTCCGAGCAATTGACCAACGAAGCAGCCTGGGCGCACCAGAATGCGATCGCCCTTAAAGGTTGTCCCGTAAGTTGATACTTACACGGAATCGAGTCTCTATTTCACCCGGGCGGTTCAGGTGGATACCGGCGTGGTAATGGGCGGTCAGTTTGTCGAAGAGGGTGGCCACAGCCCGGAACGGGCCTGTCCGGTCCCGCCCTCGAACTGGCCACCGAGTTGATCGCCCGCACCGCGTCGCCCTCTCCGGGCGCGATTCCCGACCGGATCCTTGGCCTTGGGCTCCCGCCGGGCAAGATCTCCAACTGGTGATTTGTCTTCCTGCCGCCTCAAAGGGTAGGAAAGTTGACTCGGAGGGCCGCCAAGCCTGCCGGCCCGCCGATTGCGATGAAGACGGAGCCATCCTCAGGCGCAGAGGCGATGGTGTCGACGGGTGCGGCGGTGATCAAGCTGTGCAAGAGCTCGCCGGAAGCTGGGTCCCACAGGTGTAGAGCGTGGCCACTCCCGCTGGCCAGCAGATGGTGTGTGGGAGTCAGGGCGATAGCGGCGAGCGACTTGGTCCAGGGCGTCGTGATCCGGGCCTGCGGTGACCAGTCTGCAGTGTCCCAGATGTGAATGCCTTCGCGAGTGGCAGCGGCCAGCAGAGTGGTGGCGCCTGAGTGGAGCAGTGTCAGGGCCCAGGTGTCCGATCGCTGACCTCGGACGCGGAGATTGGTGACTTCCCGCTGGGCTTGCAGGTCCCAGATCAGTGCACCGCGGCGTGTGCCGACCGCAATGCGCGGAGTCGTCCCGTCAGCGGCCGGCAGGGCCACCACAGCCCGGGGCGCTGGGGATGATGGAATGTCCACGTACTCAGCCTGTCCGCCCTCGATGTCCTCCAACAAAATGCCGCCGGAGCGTGCAGTGGCGATGCGAGTGCAACCTGGTGGCCAGTTGACGACGCAATTGGCCACCATCCTGTCGGGCCAGCGGAGCGTCCAGGATTCATGCTGCAACGACGTCAAGGGCCCCCTCACGCTTTCTGCTCCTGCTGGCGGTTGCCAGATGTGCGTTCCGCTGTCTGCCAGAACAGCCACGCGCCCTGGTGAAAGAGCATGAAGGGCTTGAACCTGTCCGAGGTGCCAGCTGATTCTGTCGCTGCCCTCCAGATCCATGACTTCCACGCCGGCGCGGCTGCCGACGACCCACCGATGGTGCACCCGACCGTCTGCGCTCGGGACCTGCAGCGCCGTGATCGCGGTGACAGGTCCGGCTGCCGTGCCGTGATGGGTCAGGGGCATGTCGGGGTCTGGATGCCACAAGCGCAGACCTGCTTCGCCCGCCGTTGCCACGAGCCATCGGCCCGGTGTGGAGGGCAGGGTCGTCAGCTGGGTGATCTCTCCCACGGCGACGCTGGCAACCTCGTTCCAGCCGGCCTCACCGAGTTCCCACACCTCCACTATCTGCCTGTTCCGCCTCTCCAACGCGATGGCTGTGCGGCCGTCCGGGAGATCGAATTGCGCCGGATACGCGGCCGGACCCCTGCCCACCGGCAGTACGTCGCCCGTGTCGGGGTCCCAGGTAAGCATTCGGTCCGTGAACGCGGCGAGGACCAGGTCAGTGCGGCCTGGTCGACGCAGGCTCATGAGCCTCCGCAGCCTGCCTCGCGGCATCGGCACGCGTGCGCGGAGTTCCCCGTTCCGGAAGTCCCTCAGGGCCAGGCCGTCGGCGTCTGGCGAGGCAAGCAGCGGTTGTCCATTCTGGGTGCGGATCACGGTGTGGATGCCACGGCTGGAGCGGCTTGGTTCGTCGGGCATGAAGGGCACAGCGTCTACATGGTTTTGATCCGGCTTCCAGATCTGTGAGTAGTCGCTGAAGCGTGAGAGAAGCTGCCATCGCTGATCTCCGTCAGAGACGACCTGGACCGCGCTGGCAGGAGCGGGGTTGTGGTTGATCTGCAGCCCGGACAGAGGGTCCCAGATGGCGACGCCTCCAGACCCGGCGGTGGCGAGGAAGGATCTGCTGCGCCCGCGGACGACGCACATGTCGTCGACGAGGCCGGCCGGGAGGTCAGCGAGGCGTTGGCCGTTGGAGGCGTCCCAGACGTGAGCCCCGTTCTTGGTACCGGCGGCGATGAGGGTGCGTCCTGGTGACACCTCGATGGCGATGAGAGCGCGCACGTACTGCCCGGGAGAGGCCAGAACGTTGGTGGCGGACTGCCACCAGCCCCACTGCGCGCTCAGTGCTGCCGGGCTTGGCTCCGCCGGTCGTCCGTTGTGCCTGAGCGTCAATGCGTGCAGAGCGATGCTGCTGTACCGGGAGGCAGGGTCGGACCCTTCGGCGAGGTAGGGCTCGATGAGTGCGGCCGCGGCCACGTTCACCTGGTCGTTACGGGCCGAACTCGCAGGCAACGGCAGGCCCAGCCGCTCGCGAAGGGTGTGCGAGGTTTCTTGGGCCAGCAGTTGCAGCGGCACATGCGCATCGTTCAGTACGTTCCCCACGGCCGCGTGAGCCACGAGGTGTCGCCGGACGTAGGGATGCGCAACAGTTGCGGAATCTGCGGGCAGCAGGAGGGCCAGCGCCTGTGTGATACGGGCGTGTTCTTCGGCGAGGGGTGGGGGCGGCTCGTGACCTTGGGCGGTGGCGGGTGAGGCGTCCGCCAGAGAGTACGGCTGCTGGAGCAGGGCCTTGGAGACCTGTTGGTGCACCGGTCGGTAGGTCAGGCGACCGTCTTCCGTGCTTCTGGCCAGGTAGCCGGTCAGCCGTGTCGTCTGCACCGTGCGGATGGCCGCGGCGTGCGCTTCCGTCGAGACCATGTCGTCCGCCGGAGCGATGAGAGCCTGGGCGACGCTGGGCCAAACCTCGGCCCATGGGAGCCCCGAACCGGCCGCGAAAGCGGTGGCACGCATCACTCGGACCAGTGTGGCCACGGGCACACCATGATGACGGGCCACTTCGTGGAGATCCTCGTGGAGCAACGCCACCGTGCCCTGACTTAGACGTTCCTGCCAGGCAGGAGCCGTTACATCCTGTATCCGCTGAGCTGTGCGCAACTGGTCCGCCGCCAGACGCGCGTCAAGGAAAGACGGCGCAACGGCACAAGCCACCTCGCGCGCGACGATTTCGGCCTGCCCAGGTTTGTCGGCATACGGGCCCGCATCGTCGCCGCTGAGCAGAGCCTCAACGTAGGCCGCGATGTCGTCCGTGACGTTTGGGTCGTCCGTGCGTTGCAGCATGACCGGTACCTGCAGAACGTCGTCCTCCAGGGACCTGCACAGCCGGCGCAGCAGCTCGTCGGCATCCGCATCGGTGAGGTGCTCCGCAGCGCCGGGCGAGGCATGGGGTGAACTGCGCACCCCCACCACCATCCGCACCAGCGGCTGGTGGCCCGACCGCAGCCGTGCGATCGGCAGGATGACATCGTTGAGGCAGGCCAGGCTATCCCGTGCCTCGTCCAACGCGTCGATGACCACCGTCGGCACCCGGTCTCCTTTGGCCCGCGCGGCGAGGCGCTCCTGTAGCGCCCGCAAAGGGGCTGTTCCGGCAGGCACCGCCTCGGCGCCCAGCGCGCGCAACAGATCCTCGATCAGGGCCAGGGATGTCTTGTTCCGGGCGAGGACCGCAGCGTCCACCGAACCGGCGGCAGGTCGCTCGTCGTCCGGGACGACTGCCACCACTTTGGCCAAGTCAGGCTGGTCGAGGAAGGCCTGATCAGTGAGCGTCACCAGGCGTGCTAGCAGGGCCGACTTCCCCGATCCGGCTGCGCCCGTCACCACCATCACGCCGCAGCCCCGCGTGAGGAACTCCGTCAGAGTACGCATGGCGTCGTGCCGACCACTGAAATACCAGCCGGTGTCCCGTTCGTGGGTCCGTCCCGAGGCCCGCTCACGCCAGTAACCGTCGAACAGACCTGCGGCATCAGGAAGCGCACGGACCGCGTTGCCCAAGTCCTTCGGGGCCTCGAACCGCGGGTTGGGAAGGCATAGGCTGGCGTCTTCGGACAGTCTCTCGGGCCACACCCACTTGGCCTCCACCAGCCCGCGGTCCTCTCGGTGCACAGCGTCCAGGACGTGCCGCCACTCGCTGAAGGACAGGTAGGGCTGTGCGAACCCGGACTCTTCTGCCTCGATCTTGTCCAGGGCGCGTCTGAGGAGTTCGGTGAACGACCCGACCAGGGGCTGCTCATCGAAGTTCCCCGAGGTGACGACGGCAAGCGAGGTCAGCCGGCTACGGGATGTCAAGTCCCGCAGTACGGGCTGCACGTCGTTTGCCAAGGCCCCCGCAAAGCAGGAATCCACAAGGACCAGAACATGCTGGGCTGTACTGGCCAGCACCGCGCTGACGACCTCTCCGGTCGTCAGCGCGGTGCCCGGGAGCCGACCATCGTCGGTACGGGCGAAGCGCAGATAGTGCCGACCCGAGGACGGTCCCCTCTGGCCGTGACCGGTGATGTAGACGATGACGGCTTCTCTCGGCTGAGCGCCGGCCAAATCCTGGCAGTTCAGGAACTGGTGGACCTGCTGCACCGAGTGCAGTGTCTCCTTCGGCTTCTGGAGCGAGAACTGCCGGTCGGGGCCAAGGGCGGAATCCGTCAGCCAGCCCGTGACGACCGCTACCTGATCGTTGATGCCTTTGGTGAACTCGGCGTTGCCGTCCGCATAGTCATCCACCGCGATTACGATCAGCCGACGCGCCTGGCGTACCACCTCACTCATGAAGCCCCCGGCTTATTGCGCAGAAACCAAAGATCGAGAGCCGCACTTTACCTCCGGGCGTCCCCCGCGGGCGCTCCCGTGTCCGGGCCGCAGGGAGCTCGATAGCATCGCTGCCGTGCCGCCCGGAGAGCGGCGACGGGGAGAGGAGCCGGGACAATGAGCGATTTGCACGTGGTGGGAGTCCATGGCATCCGCCAGCGCGACACCAACGCCATCAAGCTGGCCGAAGACTGGAACCAGGCCCTGGCCGAAGGTATAGCCCTGCACCTTGGGTCCGCTGTCGCCGCACCGGCGGTGACGACTCCCTACTACGGCAACGTCTTCCCCAAGGGGCGCCTCCAGCTCGGGGATGAAGAGGAGACGGGCGACCTGGACCGAGCCGACGAGAAGGAGATCGAACTTCTCGTAGAGGCACTGGAAGAACACACGCCGCCCTCTCCGAGCGAGCAGCCTACGGCCGGCACCCTGGGCGTTCCTCCCCGCGTCTCACCCCGCGTCACCAGAGCCCTCGCGAGAATCGACAGAAAGTTTGGTCCCCGAGCGGGGAAAATGGTGCTGAGCCGACTCAGCGAGGCCTACGGCTACTTCAGCAGCAAACCCAAGTACGACGGGATGGCGGAAACCGTCCGTGAACGTGTACGCAAGGCACTCCATCAGACCGGCGCCACCCTCATCATCGCCCACTCCCTGGGCAGCGTCGTCATCTATGACATGTTCCAACGCGGTGAGATTCCTCTTCCGGCCGATGGCGGCGTGAGCCAACTCATCACCTGCGGCTCACCCTTGGCCTGGCTGCCCGTTCAGCGCGAACTCGATGTTCGTGTCCCAGAGAAGCTGCACCTACCGTCGGATGTCGACTGGCTGAACGTCTTCGATCCCTACGACCCTGTCACCGCCGGTACAGGTCTCGCTGCTGTAGCGCCAGGTGTCACCGACGTCGCAGTGGACAATCACGACGATCCCCATGCTTCCGGCCGGTACCTCGAGCAACAGGCCGTGGCCTTTGCCGTGCATGCTCACACTTCCAAGATCTAACTCTTCCGGCACCCTGGGGCGCCATCGCCTTACGGAGTCGCGTAACCGTTCAGCGTGGGCCAGTACCAAGTCAGGTGGGCCCCTTCCGTGTGAGGAGCTCGATGGGGTTGGGTGTGCAACCCGTCCTACGGTCCTCGGGGTCGGTGGTGGTCATCCGAACTCCTGATCCTTTCCTCTCGAGAGACGGACAGCGACGGCGCTGGCAGGGGTGTGCTGGGCGAGGAAGGTGGTGACACGGCCGAGCTGCTTTGCGGCGCGGTCGGTGAGCTGGTCCAGCGGAAGTGCTTGTGCGTTCGCTTGGGCGGCCCGTTCCAGGGCTTCGGCCTGCCGTGGGCGGGCCTGGGCGGCGAAGACGTTGTCGAGGTGGGGTCCGCGCAGTTGGATGGGCCCGATGCGGTGGCCGTGCACGTTCATGGAGACGTAGTGCTCGAAGCGTTCTATGGTGGCGACTCGTTCGGGGCGGGGGTTGTCGCCCCACTCAGCGGTGATCGATGCGATCGCGGACTGCGATCCGGCGGTGGTGGCCAGCGTGGACGCGTTCTGCACCAGGGACAGCCGAACTGGCGTGGGGAGGCGGGGCAATAGCTGGGTCATGCCGTGGATGTGGCACTTGTACTTGCGGAGGTCCTCGAACATGCTCGCGATGGTTTCCGGGGCGGCGCCGGTCAGGGTGATCAGCTCGTCGAAGTACGGGCGGAACGGCACCCGCTTGTCTTCAGGGGTGTCGCGCCTGGAGCGTGCGGCCCGCAGCAGATCCCGAGCCAGGAGGGCGGTCAGCAATCGGTCGGTGGGCCCGTTGCCGCCCGGGCACACCCATACGATCATCCGGGAGTCCATCGCTGCGCGGATGTTGTAGACACCGGCCGGCTGGCCGAGGAATGCCCGGGTCACCGGATTCGCGGCCAGGCGGGCGATTGGGTTGAGGACGACGGCGAACGCGTCGGGCGACAGGGTCGGGAACACGGACTGCCACCAGGCGAGGGTCTCCTCGTCCAGCCGGCCGGCTACCGTCCCCAGCGCTGCCTTTCGGAAGACGGCGTCGGTGAGCAAAGCCCGAACGTGGAAGATCGTGGCCTGGTCCTCAGGCCGGCCGGCCTGGCAGGCCGTCTCATTGACGGCGACCAGGACAGTGAGAGCGGCGGTGAGGATGGTGAGCGCGCGCGGTGCGGTCGCGTCGTCCCACGCCAGCGCGGAAGCGTAGGCGTCGGCGATCGCCTCGACAACCTCGTGCACGGGCTGCCCGTGCTCCATCCCGAGCGGGTTCCACGAACTCACCCGCGGGTTGGGCCCGAGACCATTGAGATCGATCAGTGCAATCCGCGGCGCCAGGTGATCGTGCGCCAGGAACGGCAACGCGCGCGGCCAGGAGTCTCGGTGCGGGTCGACGAAGACGAGCCCGCCACCCGCGTGCGCCCAGCCGATCGCCTGCGCCAGGGCCCGTTCCGTCTTGCCGCCGCCCGCCTTGCCCGTCCCCACCTCGAACAGGGTCTCCTTGGCGTAGGTGGCAACCAGACGCTCCCTGCCGTCCGGGCCACGGTAGACGCCCTGCAGCAGCAGGTCGGGATTCCCGAACTCGAAGGTCGGCAGGTCACTGGCGAGCACCGGCAAGCGGCAATGCACGGTGGGGGGCTTGAGCAGGCCGGTCAGCTCTTCCAGCCTCACCCAGTTCGGGCGGGGCGGCTGGCAGTGCCCCAGACGCCACCGGCGCTCGAATCCGCGCTGGGTGGGCCAGTGATCCGCACCGATCCGCCACGGCCCCAGCCGCCACCCGCGCATGGCCCACCTCGAGCGCCCGCCGAACACGTCGAACGCAGCTTGCAGTTGGGCCAGACGGGCCTGCGCGCGGCCTTCGGTGTTCGAGGCGCACATCACCAGCAACTGGACCCGCACCAGGTGGTCGTCCTCAGCGAGCTTGCCCAGGGCTACGGCCGGCTCGACCCGCCGGGGAACGGGCGGCATCACCAGCCGCCGACCGGCACCCGAACCGGAGCCGGGTTTGTCACTGAGCAGCTGCTGCAACTGCCAACTCAACGAGTCCTCGATGCCGCTGGCATCCTGCCGCAACCAGCGAGCAGCCCGCTGGGCCTCGCGGCGCTCGGACCGGCGCGCGGCACCCATCAACTGCAGGCGGCGCGCCCGCAACGCCCACTTCGGCGCTCGTTGGATGTCGAGCCGGATCTCGGCGAGGTCGCCGAGTTCGGCACGCAGGTCGGCCACGGCATCGATGAGCGGCTGGAGCGGGTCGGGGGACAGCGGCACCTCACGCAAGGAGGCTGTGGGTTTGCCGCGCAGGATGAACTCGGCACGCACGGTGTGCGCTCTGGGTTCGTCGACGATTGGCCGGGCCTGAGCGACGGTGACATCTGGCCCGAACGGGGTGATGGACAGCAACCGTTGACCACCTGCCGGGCCCTCGATGCGGTAGCGCAGCGGCGTACTGCCGTCCGCGCGCAGCCGGATCTGCACGGCCTTCGCCCGGCGGGGTGCCCACCATGGCATGGCCGTGGAGGCGCGGGCGAGCTGGACTCCGCGTCGGAAGATCTCTTCCAGGCTCGGGTCGAAGTGCCGGCTGGGAACGAGCTCCAGGGCCATCCGCTCGGCCGAGGCCTTGGCCGCGAGCCGGCGTACCGCCAGCTCGCTCAGCCTCCAGCCCACGGCGATGGCCAGCGCGAGCAGATACCAGTGGCCGAACAGCCAGTTGGCGGCGTCGACCAGGCCGGTGACCAGAGCGAGTACCTGACCAGCGGCCGTGTCACCGGCCAGTTCCGTCAGGTGCGGGGGAGCGGAGTCCATGTGGCTGTTCCTTTCTTGATGGTGCGGGTGAAGTGCCAGTCGGTGATGCGGAGGTCGGTGAAGGTGCCGCCGCGGTCCGTGCCGGCCCACACGAGATGGACCACGGCCTTGGTCGGGCTGCCGTCGCGACGGGCGATCGCGGCCTGGATACGGAAGCCAGCGGTCGCGAACGCAGGCGCCACCGCCTGCCCCGTGTCGGGAAACACGGCGGCCCATCTCGCGCGGCCGGCTCCGGTAGCGTCCGCGCGCAGCAGCGCACGACCGACGGCGAGTAATTGCCGCTCGTCGGCGGCGGGAAGGTCGGGAGGCCAGGCAGTCTCCAGATTCCGCTGGACTGCTCTGTCACCAGCGGCACCCTCGCCGTGCAGTGGCAGAGCGGACTCGACGGCTGACGGTGTCGACGCCTCGGGCGCTGTGGACGCAGCCGCGTCGGCAGTCGCAGTCCTGTCGGTGGAAGGAACGGAGACCGGTGGCCGGGCTGTGACCGCGGCCGTGGGAGGTGCCACTACTGGAGTCGGCGATTGCTGACCGTGCGGCACACACAGCAGAGCCAACCCGGCAACGGCAAGCAGGACGGTGCTGAGCACCAGCAGGCGCGGTGAGCGGGGTGTGATGGTCACAGCAGCCGTGCACCCCCCGCATAGCCGGACATCGCGTTGACGGCGTCCAGGCGGACCACGGTCCCGGGGCGGGCGGCGTTGATCATCTGCGCGCCGCTCAGGTAGATCCCGACGTGGTAGATCGTGGCGTCGTGGCCGGGAGCGGTGGCGTAGAAGACGAGGTCACCTGGCTTGAGCGCGCTCGGGCCGAGGCCGGCAGGGATCCGCTGGCCGACACCGGCCTGGTCGGCTGCCAGGCGCGGCAGGCTGATGCCGACTTTCGCGTACGCGTACTGGGTCAGTCCGGAGCAGTCGAAGCCCTTGATGCTCGCGCTGCTTTTACCGCCGGGCGAGCAGCAGATCCCGTACGACCTGCCCTTCGCGTTGCCTCCGCCCCACGAGTACGGCACGCCTCGTTGGGACAGAGCCGCCTCGATCACGGTGCGGGCCTTCCCAGACAGGTTCTTCAGGTTCGGGCCCGTGGCGGCCGCCGTGTACTGGTCGATCCAGCCGAGCACGTTGGCTACGTACGCGCTCGAGTGGTTGTACTGCAGGATTGCGGACTTGAGTTGGGTGCGCTGGGTCAGGTTGCGGCCGTTGCCGCACAGGTAGATCGCGGCGCCGAGAGCGGCGTCGTCAGCGTTGTGCGGGTCGATGATCGTGTCCCCATTGGCGTCCTCGCCGATGGACTGCCAGGTGGAGGGGAGGAACTGGAACGGGCCGACGGCGCGTTCCCCAGCCGCGGTGCCGTCCCATCTGCCGCCGTCGGTGTCCGCTACGGCGGTGGTGTTGCCGCCGGCACCGGAGCCGTTGAGGAGTACCCCGTAGATCTTGGGGCGGATGTCGCCGTTGTCTGCGATGTTCCTACCGGTGGCGTGGTTGGACTCGACTTTGGCGATCCCGGCGAGGATCGGCCAGCGCATGCCCCGGCACTTCGGCACGTACTGCCCGGCCTGCTGGACGGCGTTCTTGTAGGCGGTCAGCATCCGCGGCGGGATGTCCGCGGCGCTTCCGCCCTCGGCGATCCCCCCGTCCTCTCGTGCACCGGTCTCGAGTGCGACATACGCGCTGATCGCGTTCCCTGCCGGTGCGGCACAGCACACGGCGGCGAACATCAGCAGCGCGAGGGCGCATCCCCATCGCCTCACGCGGCGCCCGGGCCGCTTCACTCGTCTTCACCGCCCTCGTCCCGCGGCTGGGCCTGCTCTTGGCGCAGGCGTTCGGCGTCGGGGCCGGTGCGCCGCATCAGTTCCTGCATCCGGGCCCGCGCCTCCTCACGCGCCTGGCTACGCGGGCTTCCCCCACCGGGAAGGACCGGTCCGCCGAGATCGGGCCGAGGCTGGACTGCAGGACCGTTCGCCGCCGCGGTGGGCCTTGCGGGGGTGGAGGCGGGGGCAGGGCGGCCTGCAGACCGGTTACGGGGTGAAGGCCCTGCCGGTGTTGCCGGGCGGTGGGGGGCGGCCGGAGTTGCTGTGGTCGGCAGGCGACGGCTGACGAACGGTCCAGGGCCATCGGTGTCAGCGGCACGGTTGCGCAGGACTTGGGCCGCGTCGCGTCCTGTGTCCGTCCAGGCGCGGCCGTCCTCGCGGAGGGTATTGCCCCACACCCGCACCTGCTGGCGGGCGTCCTGGGAGTAGCGCGAGCCCGCTGACCGCGCGTGGCGAACGCCGGCGGGCAGGCCGACGGTTGATCCGTAGGCGGCCCGGCCGCCCCGGTTCAGGATGCGGTAGCCGCGGAAGCGGACCAGTCGGTTGTGGGCTCGGGTCGACAGCAGGGTGCGGTCGCTGTTCTGGTCGTGTAGGACCTGGCCGGTGGTTCGGTCGATGATCTGCCCCTCATCGTTGCGGTACCGGTCGGGCGGCCCGGAAGGCCGCCGCGGGCCAGCACCGCCTGAACCGCCCCCTTCGCCGTCCCCACCGTCCGATGGCCCAAGTCCCATGTCGCTCTCGCCAGCGGGCTTGCGCCACTTGGCCAGCTGCTCCTGGTCCGGGCGGCGTCCGATGAGCAGCCAGTGCGCGCCCCTCGCTCCGAGCCGGGTCCCCAGCCCGCCCAGGGCGGCGGCCGCGGTCAAGGGGGCCAACCCACGCCCGGCTTCGGCCGTGGCATCGGCGAGGATCCTGCCGGTGTCCGTCGGCATGCCCGCACCGTCGACCAGAGAGGTGAGTGCGCCCATCAGCCGATGCCGGGTGCCGAGCATCCCGAAACTGCCGCCACCTCTGCCTATGAAGCCGCGCAGTCCTCCGCCGTATCCGCTCATCGATGCTGGGGTGTTCATGGCGAGGGCGGCGCCGAGTTCGGAGGTGTCGCCGGGCAGGTGGGTGCCGCCGACCTTGGCGTAGCGCATCCGCATGGCCATGCGGTGTCCGAAGGAGGTGATGCCGGTCAGCAGGCGGCGGTGCCCGGCTGCTCCGGCGATGGCGAGGACGTCGATGAGCAGGATCCGCTCCACCATCAGGTCGGGACCGTTGGTGATGGTGGCGTCGATGGCGATCCCGAAGAACGGGATGAACGCGCAGATCCCGACGACGGCCAGGATCGCGATGCCCCACAGCGACAGCCACTTCCACACGCTCTGGCGTGCGGGGCCGGGCAGCATGCCCGCGACGAAGGTGACGCCGCCGATGGCCGCGGCTCCAGCGCAGATGCCCTGGGTGCCGAGCAGGATGATGGCGCTGGACAGCAGCATGCCGCAGATGAACAGCGCGGCGATCAGCAGCAGGAACGCGCCGCCCAGGCGCCACCATGTGGGCTTCTCGGCGTAGGCGGCGCATGACTGGCCGACGGGGCCGGCCTTCTTCAGGTCGGCGAGGAAGGCGGCGAACGCCTGGTCCTCGTCGGTGACAATCGCGGTGGAGGCGTCGAGGAGGTCGCCTCCGGGGGTGAATTCCGGGAGCTTGGTGCTGCCGCTCGGTTTGTCGTCGACGTTGCGTTCGCAGTACTGCTTGCCCGGCCCGTGCACCAGGTTGCAGGCGTCCTTCGCTTTGTCTGACGTGGTTGAGCTGGGCAGGTATCCGCCGGTGACCCACTTCAAATGGATGGCGTAGGCCTTGCGGTCGGAGGCCTTCGCAGGGTCGAGGATCCGCCCGTACTGAAGGAGCATGAAGGGCTTGACGATGAGGGCGTTGGTGATCGAGTCCTGGATGGGGCGGGCCACCTCTGCAGCGGAGACTGGCCCTTCGCCCTGCAGCTGCTCACACTTGATCTCGGCGTTGCCGGCCATGCCCGCGCACGGGTCGGAGCTGGCGAGTTTGCCGCCCCAGTCATAGGAGTTGACGCTCTGCAGGGCGACCTCGGCGGCCACCTGCTGAGACTGGCCCAAAGGTCCGTCCGGACCGAGCAGAGTGTCGGGGCGGATGAGAGCAGACGCGGCGATCGCCCCAATGAGCAGGGTGAGGAAAATTTCGCCCAGGCCGCGGCCGACCCGCCCGCGCACGATCATGAATCCGGCGAAGACGAATGCCCAGGCCAGCACCAGGCCCTTGATCCCGAGCGTGTCGACGACCAGGTGGTTGTAGGCGTCGGCGACCTTCTGCGCCGGGTGGGCGAGGATCTTCAGCAGCGGGAACCGGAAGGCGACCTCGATTGCCCACCCGGCCAGCCCGACCAGCAGCCGGATCAGGGTGAACAGCCCAGACATCGCGAAGGACAGTGCCTGCGACTTGAAGGCGACGATGGAGCCACCTGAAGCGTTCAGGTCGTACCCGTCGATCGCAACGCCCTCGGACGAGTCGATGTTCAGCGGGGCGAGCAGGTCTCCGGTCTCGCCGCTGCTGTCAGCCGCATACACGACCTGCGTGTTCACCAGAAGAAACACGCAGGCGAGAAGCACGACGAAGCCGGCTGAGCGCAAGGTCGCGCGGTCTGGACGGAACATCTCAGTGCCGCCCTTGCCTGGCAGTGGACCGCAGCCGCCACACCACGAGAGCGCCTACACCTGCCCCGGCAGACACCAGCTTCCATGCCGCACTCGCCACGTCATGGTGGCCAGTGGCAGTGTTGCCCTCGCAGTACGCCTTGGCCGGGCCGACGATCAGGCCACACGGATCACCGGCTGCGGGGCGGGCATCGGCAGCGAAGGCACGTCCGGTGTGCGGCCACCACGCTCCCGGCACGCCCACACCGAGCACGAGAACGACGGTGGCAGCCACAACCGCGATCACGGTGAGGACACACGTGGCCGCGGAGACGCGCCGGGAGCGGTCCCAGGAAGACGTGATCATCACGCGTACTCCTTCCGACCGGAACCCATGGCCTCACCGGCAACTGATGCGGAGGGCCGTGCAGCGCTCGCGCGCTGCCCTGGCGTGGTGGTGATGGACGTGCTGATGCGGGGGATACGGGGGATGGAGACCTTGATGCGGCCGGTGTTCTGTCGCGGGCAGGTCAGCAGGAACTCGCCTCCCCGGCCTTTCTGGCCGACGGGGGACAGGCCGGTCGTGACCAGCCGCACAAGCTCGGGGTCGTTCGGGTCGAGGCCGACGAATTCCAGGCCGCGGCGGGCGCTGTCGCGGTCGGCGGTGCGGGCGAGCGCGCGGTAGGCCATGAGGCCGCGGTCGGGGCCGAGTTCCTCGGCGGTGTGCGAGCCTGCCAGCAGGCCGGCGCCGTGTTTGCGGCCGTCGTGGAGGATCTCGTGGACCAGGGCCGTACCTTCGGCTGAGCTGGTAAGCCAGTACAGCTCGTCCAGGACCACCGCGGTGAACCGTTCGGGGTCCTCGAACGCGGTCTGCCGGGCGATCGCGGCGATCAGGTAGAGCACCGCACGTCCGATCAGGGCCTCCAGCGGCTGCTGGTGCAGGATCTCGGGGTTGGCGAACGCGGCCTTCGGCGGCAGCTTGAGACCTGTCGTGGTGATCACGATCATGTCGGAGGCGCTGGAGGCGTCCAGCCGCACGGGCGGAAGTGTCGGGTCGAACACCATGCGTGCCAGCGAGTTGGTGGCAACAACCCGGACGAGGCCGGCGAGGGTCGCGGCCGCGTCCTGCCGCTTGCCCGCCTCGCTCGTGGCCATCTCCTCGAGGACCTCAAGCACACGGTGCATGGACGGCTCCGGGTTGGCGGCGGCCTGTTCGACGGCGTGGTGGAGGACTTCGCCGCTGGTGCTCATCGGGCCGATGCCGAGCTGGAGGGTGAGGTAGGACAGGGCGTAGTGGCGGCCTTCCGGCCCGTCGAACATCCGCAGGGGGTCGATGGACACCTCGGCTTGGGCTGCGTCGATGATCTGGACGCGGCCTTTGGCGGCGGTGCGCGCGAAGGTGGCCCACTCGCGGACCGGGGTACGGTCGATGCAGATTGCGCAGCCACCACGTGCCCACACTGCTTCCGCTATCAGCTTCTGCAGGACGGACTTGCCGGCCCCGAGGTCTCCGACGATGCCCATCGACGCGGACGCGTCGACCTTGGGCGCGTCCGCAATGTTGATCATGACGGGGCGGGTGGTGCCACTGTCCAGGTCGATACCGAGGAACATCCCGTTCGGGTCGCCGACCTCCGCAGTGGTGAAGGCCCCGGAAAGCGCCCAGTCTTCGGATACCTGGTGCTGGGTGAACTCCCGCACCGTGCCGGGTCGCACGGTGCCTGGCAGGCCGAGGGTGAACAGTGCCTCCTGTAGTCCGGCCGGGCGTACGGCGCGGTAGTCGGCGCCGCCGAGCAGTGCGGCAAGGGCGCGGGCTCGGGCGTCGCAGACGGCGGCGGTCGGCCCCCACACCGTCAGCACGGTCACTGATTGCACCTCGACCTCGACCGACGTGCGGGACAGGCGGGCATCCAGCTCGCCCAGGTCGCGGGCGGCTTCGCTGAGCGAGGCGGGCATGCCGGTGGGGCGGGCGTCGTACTGGTCGGCCTGGTCGATCAGCTCGTTCTTCTTGCGCCGCACCTGCTCGCGCGCCTTCTCTGCGGGCACCAGGGTGAGGTCGACGGTGTAGTCGACGGGGAAGTCGAGCATCTCCAGTTGGGCGAACAGATCCGCTGCATTCTGGCTGACCGCGGGCGGGCACTCGGCCAGCGCCAACTGCGCCTGGTAGCCGACCCCGGCGTCGGATTCGACCTGCAGCCAGCGCCGGCCCAGCGGTGAGCCGGTGTTCAGCCGCCACCAGGCCGCGCGGCCCGACCGCGTGATCCCTCCCGCCCTCTTGAGGTCGTCGACGTCATCAAGATCGGGGTCGATGCCGCCTTCTTGCAGACGGACCTGGCCGAGGTCTGCGTAGCTGGGGGAGCGCAGCACACCGCCCTGGATCTGCCCGCCGTACAGATCGCTGGCCTCAGCTTCGGTCAGAAGGGGCTCGGGGATGCCGCGGTGAAGGGCGTGCTGGATCAACCACACGATCTCGGCCGGACGGGCCGGGCGGAACGCGATCCCCCCGGCGAGCGCGGCCTCCACCCGGGAAGCCTGCTCTCGATACGCGCTCACCTCGCGCCGCGCCACCGGGGTGGGGCGTATGCCGAGCGTTGGCGCAATCTCGGCCCACGCCGCGCCGAGGGACGCGGATACCTGCAGGCCGCCTGTCTCGGTCTGCAGGGGTACGGCCAGCCACAGGGTGCGGCGGTGCATCTCCTGGTCGTCCAGCAGGTCCAGGGTGGCGTCGACGTTCTCCACCCACGGGTGCCGGCCCGTACCCGGTACCTGCTCGGCTGGCTCGATGCCCTCGATCATGCGCAGGGCGATCTCACCCGGGTCGACCTGCGCGCACAGGCCGAACAGCCGCGGGGCTCCGGACAGCGACCGCACCAGATGTGTGATCTTGGCGAGTTGTTCGTCGCGGACTGCGGCGGGCACGTGTGTGCCCTGGACGGTCTCATCGCGCTGCCCCTGCGTGTCCGGGCCGGGGTGGAGGCGGTAGAGGGCCCACACGCTGCCCTGTGTCGACCACACCAGATGCCCGGCGATATGACGGATCGGAACCCTCACCGCGCACCCCCCTGCTGGGCGAAGGCGAGCAACTGCTGAACACCCGACACCGGGCCCACAGACCGCTGGGGACGAACCGCCTGTGTGCTGTTGGGTGCGGAGCGGCGGTCTGCGACCGGGCTCGGGTGTGTCGCCTGGCCTGCCGGGTTGGATGGCCCGGGCTGCCAGCTGGGGCTGGCCACGGGCTCGCCCTCGATGGTGAAGCTGCCGACCAGGGGACGGGGCGTGTGGTCGCGGGCGGCGCGTCCGCCGATCCGCCCGCCGCGGGGTTGCCAGCCGAGCATCATCCATCCCAGCGCGGCTTGCAGCGGGGCCCGGCCCCGGATCTTCGGTCGGCGCACCGTCCAGATCGCCAGCAGCCAGGCGACGATGGGGATAGGCCCCATCCACGACCACCAGCCGATCGTCTTCACCAAGACGAAGCCGCCGCCGACCGCGACCGCAATCTGCGCGGGCGTGTAGGGACCGAGGGGGATCTTCCAGTCGGCGACCTTGCCCAGCACCCACGGATGCCGACGGGCGTTTGTGTAGAAGCGGCCCACCCGGGCCGCGGCCGCGGTCACAGCCGGCCTCCGGCACCCGGCGAGTGGACACGGGAAGCCGGGAGCTCGGACTGGACGACCCCCGGGACGGCGGGTGCGCCCTTGGCCGGGTTCTTGACCTCGTCGGTGAACATGTTCGCCAGGTCGTTGCGCGAGTTGTACAGACCGAGCGCGATCACCATCAGCAGCAGGGCGCCGATCCCTGCTTTGAGGCTGAACCTCTGGACCATGATGACGACGACGAGGACGATGAGGCCGGCCTGGAGGCCCTTGGTCGCCCAACCTTGGAACATCGTGATCCATGAGTTGCCGAGGTCGTCCAGCTGCCCGGCGAGCATCACGCTGTGCATGGTGTTCATCGGGCACTCCTGTCCTGGGTGATCCCGGCCTCCAGAGCGGCGACGTCCCACCGGCCCGAGCGGGCCTTGAGAGTGAGCTCATACGCAAGCGGCCACCGGCCGGTGGTATCCCGGGCTTCCACCGAGGCGAGGACGCGCACCTTCGTGCCGTCTGCCAGCACCTGGTCGGCGGCCGCGGTCTCCTCGATGCCGGTGATCTGCTGGACCGTGACCGCCGTGAATGGAGCGGGGGAGACGGCGGTGAGGTTCACTCCGGGTGCGAGGTAGCGGTCGACCTCGCCGGCGCCCGTGAGGTAGGCGGTGAGGAACTCCCCGACAGCGGACGACAGGCCCCCGTCCGGGACGGTCACGCCATAGGCCAACTTCGGCACGCCGGCCCGGGCCGGGCCGGCCACCACGGCGGGCGCACCGGTCACCGCGAACGAGGAGCCCGAGGGGTCGGCTGTCACAGGCACCGTGTAGTAGCGCACCGATCCGTCTGCGTACTGCGCAGCCACCGTCACCGACCACGCCCCGCCGATGCGCTGCGCACTGCGCACAGCCGCCACCGACTGAGGCGCCGATTGCGCATCGGCAGCCGGGTTGGGCAGTTCGACGTCCGGCGCCATCGATTGCGCAAGCCGCGCCTGCGCAGTCGTCGGGTCGTCCGCGCTGCTGCGCAACCACGCACCGATGAACAGTTGCGCATAGCCGCTCGGGTCGGCTGCGGGTGCGGTGCGCGCGGCGGTCGGCGTCGTAGCGGGGGCCGCTGCGACCGTGGTCGGGGTAGAGGCGACGGCGACCGCGAGGGCGATGGGTCCGGCCGCGATGACGGTCCAGACCGCCACACGGGAGACGCGTGCGCGACGGCGCATCGCCTCCAGGCGGGCACCGGCCGCCATCGGAGCAGCGGCCTCACCCGGTGAGGCCTGCTTGCCAGGAGACATGGTCAAACTCCCAGATCAGAACGGACGTTGCTGACCTCGAGAAAACCCGCCGCCCCCAACCCGACCACCAACCACGAACCCCCGACCAAGGTCACGATGGAGACACGAAGTCCATGGTTGGGGTCATGGTCGGCCCAACCACAGGCCCAACCATGGCCAGCTGCGAGTTCCCGACAGACCTTGGCATCCGACATGCAGAGCCCCGGAGCGGCGGCGCTTGTGCGATCAGGTGCCGTGCGCAGACGAAGGCCGACCGGACCGCGGCAGACTCCTGCGCAGTGCGCCAGACAGAGATCTGCGCAGAAGAGGACCAGAAGCTACGGGCTGCGCAGCTGCCCCCACTGCGCAACTCGACTGCACAGGGTCGTGCACCGGTTGCGCAGCCCATTGCGCAAAGACAACTGGGTACGGCCCGACTGGCATTGCGCAGCCCGATTGCGCAATGCCCTTCGAGGCTGCGCAATCGAACGGTCGTAACCGCCAAGCGCTCGGGCTGAAGGGGCACGGTTGGCCCGACCATGAGGCCGACCATGGCAGTTAGACGGTTGTGTTGCCGGATCGTGACCGATGGTCGGGGTTCATGGCCGTCAGCCTGGTCGGGGGCGGCGGGTGAGCTGAACGCATGGAACACACGCACGCCAGCGCACCGAGCATCGACGGCCGCCCCACCTCAGCGGGCCCGGTGTGCTGCTCTGGCCACCGTGCGCTGCCCGGTTCGGGGGTACGGCGGTGAGCCGCTTCGGGGCAGGTGTCCGCCGCGGCGTGATGGCGGCGGACCAGTTCACGCAGATCGCCAACGGCCTGTTCCGGGACAGCCGGTTGTCTTTCAAGGCGAAGGGGATCTTTGGGTACGTCAGCACGCACCGGGACGGCTGGCAGGTCACTCTTGCCCACCTCGTAGCCGTAGGGCCCGACGGGCGCGAGGCGGTCCGCGCCGGCTTGAAGGAATTGGAGCGGTACGGCTACCTCGTCCGTGAGCGCCTGCGTCGGTCGGACGGGACGCTCGGCGAGGTCGTCTACTCGATCACCGACCGTCCCGCCACCCTGGACGTCGCCCTGCTGGAAGCCACCTCGACCCTCGTGATGGAAGACGAGCACGACGTCGGGTTCGGGGCGGGGATCCGGCGGGGGGTGATGGCGGCTGATCAGTTCACGCAGATCGCGAACGGCCTGTTCCGGGACAGTCGGTTGTCGTTCAAGGCGAAGGGGATCTTCGGGTACGTCAGCACGCACCGGGACGGCTGGCAGGTCACCGTTGCCGAACTGGTGCGCCGTGGCACGGAGGGCGTCGATGCCGTCACCACGGGGCTCAAGCAGCTGGAGCGGCACGGGTTCCTCTACCGCACCCGCGAGCGCAATCCCGACGGCACCCTCGGCCAGGCGCTGTACTTCATCACCGACCTGCCGGCCCTGCAAAACCCCAGGTCGCAACCAGAGTCGGGTTTTCCAAGATTGGCTGAGCCTACGTTGGCTGATCCCGGCACTAAGAACACCAACAGAAAGAAGACCAACAAGCAGAACACCAGACCCCTCCGTCCGTGCCGCAGCGACGCGACACGAGAGCACGGACGGACGGCCCAGTCGGCCGCGCCTACATCCCCGTCAGCCGGACGCACAACGGATGACATGCATTCCGGAATCCGGCTGCTGCTCGACCTGGGGGCGGCCCGCCCCGAGCTGCTGCTGACCGGACAGGCGCTGACCGACCAGGGCCGCGTCGTGACCGCGATGCTCGAGGCCGGCTGGAGCCCTGAGCAACTGCGGCACGTCATCGCTTCCCGCCCGCTGCCGAATCCGATACGGACCACGGTCGGCGCGATCATCGCCGCCCGCCTACCCGCCGCCCGCCCTCGCGGCCGACCACCACGACCAGCCCGCGCGGGACGATGCGCGGCCGCAGCCGATAACGGGCTCCGCCGCTACCCGACCGGTGAGCGAAGCGCTGGCCTACCGGGCCCTCGTCGAATGCGCCGGCTGCGGCCTTCCCGGAACAGCCTTCGGCGAGGACCTTTGCCCGGCCTGCCTCGGCTGGCCGCTCTGCCGCACCTGCACCGGCCCCACCCCCCGCCGCGCCCATCCCCACGGTGACGGCCGCTGCACCACCTGCGCCTCTGCCTCCACCGATTACCAGGAAGGAAGCACCTCGTGACGGACACGCCGCCCCGCACACCGCCGACGACCGCGCACCACGAGCGTCCCTTCACTGGCCACCCGGGCCGGTGGGAGAAGGAACGCGCCCGCGCCGAGCGAACCGGCCACGTCCGCAACGACTCCTGCTCGGACGCCTGCGAGCTGGTGCTCGTCCACGAACGCACCTGGTGGGGTTGGCTTGGCTGGACCGTCCCCGGAGACGGGAGCCTGCCCGAGATCCCCCACCAAATCGGGGTGCTCACCGCGGCCGCGACCTACCTGCAGCGCCTGGCCGTGCGCTGGCTGACCCGGCGCCCCGCACAGCGCATCGCCCTGGGCGGCATCCCCGCATCAGTCCGGCTCTCCGTCGCTGCCGTCGCCGTCGTCAGCCTGCTCACCGGACTGTACGCCGCCGCCCAAGGGATCCCCGTCGACGTCGTCCTGCCAGCGATACTCCTTGCCCCGCTGCTCACCGAGCACCTGCTTGAGCGGCTGGACTCACGGGCTCGGGAGCATGTCCGCATCGTCGAAGGCGACGTCCCCTGCGGCTACTTGCAGCGCCTCGCAGCCCTGCACTCTGACCTTGTCGCGGCCGCCGTCAGCAGCGACCGCTACGAACTGCGCCGCGCGGCCGAGATCGGCCAGCACCTGCTGTGGGACGCTGCCGGCCTGCTTCAGACACAGGACACCCTCGCGGCGTCGGACGCGCTCATCGCCCGGGAACGGCTGATGCTCCACCTCGTCAACCAGGTCACTCAGACCATCGGCTGCACAGCCTCCGAGGACGGCGCAACCGAGGCGGGCCAGGCCCGTGCCTGGCGTCCGACCCCACCCTCAACCCACCACTCCCGAAGGGAACCCTCCTGATGCCCGAGCTCGAACCCAACCCGGCCGCCCGTACCGCGAAGGTCTACCTACTCTTCGCACACGAGCCGTACTACCCCGGCCCCGGTGCCCGAGAGATCAACACCACGGTCGTCGCCGCCAACTCCCTGCTCCAGCCGCGGGTGCACCAGCCTGACGGCATCCGCATCCACGACCGCCTCACCCAGGCACGCAAGCAAGGCGAGATCGTTCCGCTGGCCACCCTCACCCACGAGTTGAATGGGGGTGCCGACTGGCCGGCCGTCGGCGACTGGGAAGCCGTCACCGCTGACCTGCTGCAACTCGTCCGCTCCGGGAAATGCGATGCGCTCAGCCTCGGCCTGCCCGAGATCGCACGCGCTCTCGTCTGCGCCGGCCCGAACAGCTACGTCCGCGCCTACGGCCCCGCCAACGCCGACTTCATCCCGTACGGGCCCACCGAGCGCACCGCGGTGCTGGACGAGATCAATACGTTCCTCGCCAACCTCGAACAGGATCTGTGGCCTGGCGGCGGCCTGGTCGCCCCGCTCACCCGACCCGCCTGAACGGATCGGGGTTGCATCGCACGCTGCTCGATGCAGTACACAGCGAGGCCCTGGCGGGTCCGGCTTGGGTTCTAACGGTCCTCGCAACACTCACCACGATGAGAGTTGCGAGGACCGTGTGGGCAAGAGGATTGATCCTGCGCTGAGGAAGCTGTTCCTTGAGCGACTGGATGTTGTGGGAAGCGTGTCCGTCGTGGCGTGTGAGCTGGGGATGAACCGGAATACCGCGTTCGCCATAGCCTACCGAGCCGGTATCAAAGTCGGACATAGAAGGCATCCAGGGCGCGAGGAGTACGACGAGTTGCGGGCCCGAGGATTTTCCCGCCGCGAGGCCGCCGAGCAGGTCGGGGTTAATGAGCGCACCGCCAAGGACTGGGATTACGGGGTCAGGAAGAGCCGTGACGCGCGGGTCTATCCCGATGGCCGGCGTGTGGACTACGCGGCGAGAACCGTCACCATGTCCGATGTGATCACCACGACACCGGTGAAGCCGGTGAGCCTCAAGGCACTTGAGAAGAGGCTGCACCCGCGGTTTCTGACGCTCTCGGAGCGCGAGCGGATACGCGACTTGCACGCAGCCGGGCAGTCGCTGCGGGCCATCGGGCGGGCCCTGGGGCGCCCGGCAAGCACGATCTCGCGCGAGCTGAAGGCCAACGCGGGACTCACCGGCTACTTCCCCTACGCGGCGCAGAGAGCCTCCGCCGCGCGCCGGTCCCGGCCCAAGGAACGCAAGCTGCTAGGCGAGAGCCCGCTGCGGAACTTCGTCCAGGACGGCCTGCGCAGACGGTGGTCCCCGGAACAGATCTGCCACGCTCTGACCAAGAGCCATCCCGACGACCAGGACATGCGGGTGAGCGTGGAAACGATCTACCAGGCACTGTATTTCCAAGCCCGGGGCGGTCTGAGGCGGGAAGTGCAGGCAGCCATCCGCACCGGTCGCACCCGCCGCAAGCCGCGACGTGACCCGGCCCGCCGCTCCCCACGGTTCAACGAACCCATGGTCATGATCAGTAGTCGTCCAGCCGAAGTTGAGGACCGAGCAGTGCCCGGCCACTGGGAAGGAGACCTGATCGTCGGAGCGAACGGCCGCTCCGCCATCGCCACCCTGGTCGAGCGGACCACCCGCTACACCATGCTGGTCCACCTGCCCGGCAGATCTCATGATGCCCTGGCCGTCCGTGACGGCCTGGTCCGCACCATCCAGACCCTCCCGCGTCATCTGCGTGGCTCTCTCACCTGGGACCAGGGGGCCGAGATGGCGCGGCACGGGTAGTTCACCATGGCCACCGGGATGCCGGTCTTCTTCTGCAATCCGGCCTCGCCCTGGCAGCGCGGCTCGAACGAAAACACCAACGGCCTGTTGCGCCAGTACTTTCCCAAGGGAACCGACTTGAGCGTGCACAGCCCCGAGAATCTCGAACACGTCGCACAGGAACTCAACGGCCGCCCACGTAAGACGCTCGACTGGGATACACCAGCCGAGCGTCTACGTGATCTACTCGCTGCTTGAGCCAGTGTTGCGATGATCGCCAGAACTCAAGCGGCTCCCGTCAGGGCCTCGCTGCGTACTGCCGAGTGGAAGGTGCTCGAGCGCGTCGTCCCGGATGCGCTCGAGCTGACGTTCGCAGGCAGGTCGGTTCCTCAGCTAGCGCTCGTACAGAAGACTCACAATTCTGTCCACGGGCGAGGGTTCCCGCCGGTCAGGGGAACCCATACCGGCTGGGCGGGTCCGTGTTGCTCGAGGTCTTCGAGTACGGCGGCTCCGAGGCGTACTTCGCCGGCGAAGGCCGCTACGAGCGGGTGGTGGGCCACCATGGCCTGCAGGTCGCTCATTCGGTTCTCCAGTCTGGTGCGGGAGGCGCCGGTCAGCACGAAGAGCACACGGGGAAAGACCGGATACCAGCGCAGCCAGGCAGGACCGGTGGCGGTCGGCTTGCGACGGCCGACGGGCTGGGCCTCGTACTGGAACAGGCGCGCGTACTCGATCAGTTTCACGGCCAGCCGCTCCGCGCTCATGGTGCTGCGGTCGATTTCTACGAACGCGCGCAACTTTCGCCGCTGTTGGTGCTCGGCGACGGTGTAGTACATGAGGGCATCAGCGACGACCCGTTCGCCCTCGCCGATCGAGTGGGACACCTCGGGGGTCCAGTCCCAGGGGCCGTGCTCGTGTCCGAGCCGTCGGGCGTCTTCGGCGAAGGCCAAGTGGGCGCGGACGGCGGCGAGCGTGTGCGGTGTCTTCAACGATGCTGCCGTGGTCGACGTGATGGGGTACGGCGGCCGGCCCCGCAGGACAGGCAGGTCCCCGGTCAGACGCGACCCTTCTTGCGTGAGGTACCAGGCGTAGGTACGTGACCGGCCATCATCCGGTAGCACCGTGAAGTCGACCAAGCCGGTAGAGCGCAGCTTCTGCAGAACCCGGGACAGCAGCTGCCGTGTGCCGTCCGGTCGCAGCATGCGGCGCAACTGGTTGGTGGTGGCGATGCGGTGCTGGGCGATCGCGGCCAGGACCTGGTGACGCAGCGATTCGGCTGGAACGGGATTCACGCTGGTGGTCAGGATTCTTGGCGTGGGACTGGTCTTGGTCATTCTTTGACGAAACCTGTGACCCCCAACCCAACCCCCGCCCATCTACCCCCGACCATGGTCACGAACGCGAAACACTCTCGTGGTCGGACTTCATGCCCCCCGACCATGACCCCGACCACACGCAGGACTGAGGCGTTGTGGGCCTGCCGACCAGACTCGGCAAGGTGGCGGCCGGTGCAGGGGGAGTTCAGCGATGGCCGGTCCGCAGCAGCCGAAGCTGCTGCGGGGCGTGGTGGCGAGCCACGCCATGCCGGCCATCGTGCGACATCCGGTCCGCAAGGGACCAACAACCCATAACCGGATGCCGCGTCTATAGGGGCGGTGGGCCGAGACGGCTACCCGCCGGTTGTGTTACCTGGCTGTGCGTTGCGCGGCTTGCTCGAGGATGCGCCGGCGGGTCCACCGGCGGCGCCCGCCTTTCTCGGACGTGGCGTCCACGGTCTTCAGTAGGGGCAGGTTGCCCTGGCCCAGACTGCTGCTGAAGGAGTTCACGCTCTTGAATCCGAGCAGGGCCGCCGCCTGCGATGCGCCCAGCAGTTCGTCCGGGTCACCGTCGACGGGTACGTCCGGCAGGGCGGGCGCTGCGCGTTCGATGCTGCGTTTTCCGCTGCCCGGGCGGGAGTCTTTCCACTGCAGGAGTGTCCGCACGTACCACTTCGGCCGGCGGTAGGGCCGCTCCGGGGTGCCCAGTTCCTCGACGACGTCGGGCTCGGGAAAGTAGCCGGGGTGGTCCCGCACATAGGTGTTGACCTGCTGAGGGTTCTTGTAGCCGAGGAACCGGGAGGCCTGGGCCCCGGTGAGCAGCTCGTCGGGATCGAGCTTCGGCGGCCTGTGCTCCTGCAGACGGGGCGGCTTGCGCTGGTCGAACCACGCATCGACGTCACTCTTGTCCCACAGGCGGGCGCGGCCGCGGTGACCGACGACCTCAGGGAAACCGCTGGTCTCCCGCTCGAGGTACAGAGCACTGATGCGCGCCGGCGTCAGCCCGCGCTCCGCGGCGATCTCCGCAGCCTCGACGATCTGTGGCGTGGATCGGGCAGCCATGACCTGTACCCTCCCATCGTCACGGAGCCGGCCTGCCCGACTCGTAACACATATAATGGCGTATGTTTGGCTGAGTGTCCAGCCGCCTGAACCATCCCGGCCCGTTTTCTGGCGTCATTCCTCCGGGAGGAGGCTGACTCCTCGACGGGCGGCGTCCACTGCCATCTCTGAGTAGGCCATGGCCGCCGGGGTCATCTCCCACTCGGTCAGAGCGAGCAGCAGGAGCAGCTCGCTACGGTCCTGGGATGCGTCGCAGGGCATGCCGGCCGTGTTCGCGGCCGCCACGAGCTCCCCGGCAGACAGCCCGGAGAAGCGGCTTGCCGCGGTGCGACGCAAGGCCTCGAAGCCCTCCTGGTACAGCTCGTTCGCTTCGCGAAGGAGTAGCAACAGGTCCTCGCCGTCGCTGGCCGGTGCGGCCGCGGCGAGGTCGAGAATCCTCTGGGTGTTTGTCGTCATCATGGGAAGTATGCCTTTCAGGAGAGATCAGGGGCTCCCGGATTAGTGCGGAGCGGCACAGCCATGCACAGCACGCGCCGGTCACGGCGTGCCAGGTCCGACTCCTTGCGGGGCTTCCTCTTCAGGGCCGCCCGCACCTGCTCCGCGAGGGCGCTGAACTCCGGGCCGTCGTCCGGACAGACGACGCCGACTCCGAGTTGCCGGGGCACTCATCGAGCAGGGTCAGGCGCATGGCGCCGCGGAACACCCTCTGCGGGTGCGGGTGCGGGGGAAGAGCGACGAATGGGGGCAGACCTCGCTACAGGTACAAAATGACAGGGGCCCAGACACCGGGATGGGGCGAAAGGCGGAACTCCGGCGGCCGTTCGAAGGAAGCGTTCGCCGGAGGGCGCCGGGGGGCTTCGAGCGGGTTCGACGGGCATGCCACGGCGCCCTGGCTCCAGTCACGGCGCATGAGTGATCCCTTTCGGCACATGGTTGCTGCCGGGTTGGAGAACACCAGCGGCATGGCGCAGGCCAATGGCGATCACGTTGGGGGTCGAACAGGAACTACGCAGAGAGTGCAGTGTCATGTCACATGATCTGGCTGCCAGCCGAGAGGGCTGTGACGTCGGAGACGTGGTGGCCCTCGGTGGTGTCAGTGACGTGTGTAGGGGATCACGAGTTCCGCCGAGGCGAAGGCTCGCCGCTTGATCTCCTGCAGAGTCCGGGCCGGTGGTGTGCCGCCATCGAAGGAGGCTGGGACCGGTTCGTGTAGCGCGTACAGCGTCAACTGGTACCTATGGGTTTTGCCGTGGGGCGGGCATGGCCCGTCGTAGGTAGCTTCCCCGAAGTCGTTGAGTGCCTCCCGGGCGCCTGGGAGAAGGCGGTGGGCACTGATTCCGCGGGTACTCGGGGGGATCCCGAGTTGGAGCCAGTGAATCTTGTGGTTATCAAGGTCGACCATGGTCAGGGCGAGTTCCCGTGTTCCGGTCGGCACGTTCGCGAAGTTCAGGCCTGGCGAGTAGTCCCTTGGGTCGTCGCAGGTCATGAGCGAGGTGAATGCTCCGGTGCGGTCGAATCCCTGTCCCCGCGTGAGGGTGAGGGGCCCGGCCGGCACAGTGGCGGTGCGTGTGGTGGTCGTGGAGGGCGTGCGTGTGTTGGGGGGGTGTTCTGACATGTCTGAGCAAGAAGTGCACACCAGCAGTGCCGCCGTGGCAGCTACGGCTGTCAGGGTCGGGAGTCCTCGCATGCCGCTCACTGTAGAGAGGCGCGTGCGCAGGGTGAGTCATCCACGCTGGCCTGCTCCCCAGCTGCGCACTGAACTCGATCCGTATAGGGGAGGATTTTACTTGACTCCTTGCGACGGAGGATGCTGTTCGGCGTCGCGGACGGCACGGGCGGCGTTGATGAGTCCGATGTGACTGAAGGCTTGGGGGTAGTTGCCCAGGGCTTCTCCCGTGTTGGGGTCCGTTTCTTCGGCAAGCAGGCCGAGGTCGTTGGCGTGTACGAGAGCGGCCTGGAACACCTGCCGTGCACGGACGATATGACCGGTCAGGGCGAGAGCGTGGGCGAGCCAGAAGGTGCAGAGAAGGAAGGCTCCTTCCGCTTCCTCGATCTCGTCGCCCAGGTAGCGGCGGACTAGGCCGTTGTGGTCGGTGAGCCGGGTGGCGATCGCGAGCACGGTGGACTGGACGCGAGAGTCCTGCGGAGGCAGGAAGCCGACGATGGGCAGCATCAGCGCCGAGGCGTCCAGTTCGTCACTGCCGAACGCCTGGGTGAAGGCACCTGAACGAGGGTTCCAGCCGTGCTCTTCGATGGCTTGGCGGACGTTGTCTCGTTCGTGGCGCCAGTAGGGTAAGCGTTCGTGGGCCTGAAGGGCGGGGGCCATGGAGATGGCACGGTCCAGGGCGACCCAGCACATGAGTTTCGAGTGCAGGAAGTGTTTGCTGGGCCCGCGCCTCTCCCAGATGCCTTGGTCGGGCTCGGTCCAGCGACGGGCGGCTGCGTCGGCCGCCTGGACCAGGAAGGCGCGGGTGGGCGGGGCCAGGCGGTCCCCGGGTGGGAGGCACTCGTGGGCGGCGTCGAGGAGTTCGCCGTAGACGTCGAGTTGGCGCTGGCGCCAGGCGTCGTTGCCGATCCGAACGGGACGGCTGTTGCGCCAGCCGGTCAGGTGGGGGAGGAGCCGCTCGCTCAGGTCGTGTTCTCCGCCGATGCCGTACATGATCTGCAGGTCGACGCCGCGGTCAAGTTGGGTGGCCGCGGCTCGGGCGAGGAAGTCGAAGAACCGGTTCTTCTCCTTCTCGCAGGCGGCCGTGGCGAGCGCTTGCAGGGTGAAACTTGCGTCGCGGACCCAGGTGTAGCGGTAGTCCCAGTTGCGCATCCCGCCCGTTGTCTCGGGTAGGGAGGTGGTGGCTGCGGCGACGATGGCTCCAGTGGGAGCGAAGGTCAGGGCTCGCAGCACGCGTCCGCTGTGGCCCACCTCGTCCTGCCAGGGGCCGACGTAGCCGCGGTGGAGCTTGGACCAGGAGCGCCAACCTTTGACGGTGTCGGACATGCGGTGCCGGATCCGCCCTGCCCGCCAGCCCACCGCCTCATTTTCCCACGCCGGCACGACGTGCAGAGCGAACCCGAGGCGCTGCCCCGCCGAGAGTGGGATTCGGCCGTGCGCTGTGGAGCCGCTCACCCGCAGGTCGACGGGGCTCGACAGCAGCAGGACATGGGCGCCCCCGTACGCCGCGAGCCCGCCTCGCACGGTTGAGAGGACCGGGTGGACGAGTCCGAACTCCGGGCGCGGCGAGTAGGTGATCTCGATGTCCACTTGCCCTTCGGTGCAGGTGATCTGCCGCAGCAGCGTTCCGGGGGAAGCGGTGCCGAGCGAATGTCCGCGTTCGCGTCGCCCCAGGGCAAGGGCATCCCGGAGGACTGCGGTGCCCCTGGTTGTGCGGAAGACCGTCTCCAGAACGAGGGTGTCCTTGATGTAACGGCGGTTGATGTCGACCGGGTCGGTGGTGGGGAGGATGGACCAGTGGCCGGCGTCATCGTCGAGGAGTCGGGCGAAGATCGCTGGGCTGTCGAACCGGGGCAGGCACAGCCAGTCCACCGAGCCGTCGGAGGTCACCAGCGCGGCCGAGCGGCAGTCGGACAGCAGGGCGTGGTCACCGATCGGCCGCGTACTCATGCGTTGCAGCCCGTCCACTGTGGGCCGGACAGGGTCCGGCCGGAACGATGTGAGCAGTTTCCTGCGCCGTTGGTCTCTCCCAGTGCCTGATGGGTGTCATGGATCCCAGCCTTCCTGACCAGCGGATTCACCTCCAGCCAATCAGTACGATGGGCGTATCGCACGTGCCGGTTGTCGGCAGTTGCGCCGAGCGAGTGGCACGGCCTGGTGCTCGCCCCCGCTCGACGTACGTCTGTCTCCCCGCTGTCGTGGGGCGAGGCGGCCCCGCTTCATCAGCATGGTTTCGAGGCCGAGTCCTGGCGGCCGAGGACAAGGAAGCGCCGGTGGTCGTATTTCCACTGTTCGGTGACGCTGAGGGTAAGGTCCTCGGCGATCCTGTGGAGTGCGGGTGCTCCCAGACGTGCCCAGGGAAACGATGGGCCCTCTTGGCCATGGATGTCTTCGAACCGGGCGGTGCAGTGTTTCTCGACATCGTCGGGGTCGACTTCGACGAGGAGAAGGCCCGCCGGAGCGGTGAGCTGGATACAGCGGCCCAGCAGGGCGCGCGGGTCGCCGCCGATTCCGATGTTGCCGTCGATCAGCAGAACGGTCTGCCAGCTTCCTTCGGCCGGCAGCCGGTCGAACACGGATCGGCACAGTGCGATTCCGCCGAAAGCGATGGTATGGGCCGCCGCTCGGGGGGTTACGTCGACGCCGAGTGCGAAGACTCCGCGACTCAGGAGTGCCCGGCACAGCCGGCCCGGTCCACAGCCGACGTCGAGAACGGGGCCGACGCAGCGGTTGAGTACTGATTCGTCGGCCACGGTGGGATGCGCATACCAGCGATGCACCGGCATCCGGATCCGACCCCCGTCCGCCAGCCGCAGGTACACCGGCTCGTCGCCGGCCTGCAGGGCGAGCGCAAAGGGGCCTTCTTTGACGCAGGGCGGACCGTCCTCGTCGGTCGTCACGATGTGGCGTCGTGACCTGGTGCAGGTCGTTCCTCGTCGGCGCGGGCGACCCGCCGGATGCGGCGGAGTTTGAGAGCGAGGGCCATGGCGGAGGCGGCGAAGAGCACCGCGGTGACGGCCAGCCATCGGCCGAGGTAGACGTCTATGGACAACCGGGTGGCGCCTGGGTAGGGGGCCGACAAGGCGAAGATGAGGGGGAACCAGACGAGCAGCAGCACACCGGAGAGAAAGGTGGGTACGCGCAGGTAGTTGATCCACGGCGGTTGTGGCATGTGGGTGGCGCGATGCCGCAGGACAGCGTGCGCCGACAGGTCGGCGAGCGAGTACAGGGGCAGCAGGATCAGGTCGTGGAGGATCGCCGCGCCGACGAACCAGATCGCGACCTCGAGCGGACGGACAGCGAACAGCCGCACCATGGCGTAGCCGGCGATCGCGAACGAGGCGATCAGGACGAGAAGGTGGAGGGGGCCCGAGCCGTACCAGCGAATGAAGCGCACCATGTCACGTCCTGAAGGTGAGCCGGTGCACCCACTTGGTGTTGTTCACGCCGGGGTTGGCCGGGACGATGACGCGGGCCGGGTAGCCGTGGTCGAGTGAGAGGTCCGCGCCGTTGACGCGCAGGGCGAGAAGCGATCGAAGGTCGTGGATCTGATTGCCCCGCAGGACCACCGAGCTGTAGGGGCCGGGGGGTTGGACGGATTGCACCAGGACGCTTCCGGCGTCGGGAAGGCCCGCCAGGGCGGCGAGGTCGGCCAGCCGAAGGCCCCTCCACTGCTGGTTGGGAGTGGACCACCCTTCCACGCAGGCGATCGGCAGTGCGGCGGCATGCTGGGGCATCGCCAGGAGCTGTGCACGAGTGAAGACAAGCGCCCTGCGGGGGCCGTGGATCTCCAGCCGCCAGCCGGGGCCGACGTGCACGGGAGCGACGCCGACGGAAGCTGCCGTCTTGTTGATCTGGAAGCCGTTCGGGCCGCTGCCCGGAGCACGGTTGTGCGGCGCGAGAAGGGCGGTGCTGCGCAGCCAGCCACCGATGCTCTGTCCTGCGGTAACCACGAGGAGGAGCAGCGATCCGCCCCCCACCATGGCGAGAGCACCGCGCCGGGTCATCGTCGGCGGCGCGGGGGTGGTCGGAACCAGGCCGTCGGGGTCCGGGGGTTCCGGCCGCGTGTGGGCGAGGTCGGTGCGCAGTTCCACGGCCAGGCTGCGGGAGCGCAGGGCACGGATCATCCGGCCGAGTCTGAGGCTGACGTGGACGACGAAGGCGGCGATGAACACCCAGGCGCCGTAGAAGTGCAGGGTGTAGAAGGAGCCGGGAAAGACGTAGAAAAGCTGGATGTTGATGATGCCGGTGGCGAATTCGAAGATCACCCCGCCGACCAGCATCAGCAGGGACAACCGCTCCAGTCCGTGGGCGACGGAGCGGACGGGCAGCCACTCGAACAGCTTCGGGATCACTGACCACAACTTGGCCAGCAGTACGGGCACGAGGACCACGCCGAGCGTCACGTGCACGCCCTGGGTCAGCCGGTACAGCCAGTACGGATGAGTGGGCCAGGCGAAGAGGTAGAAGCCCAGCAGGCCCTTGTCCGGGGTTTGATCGTTGATGCGGTCGAGTCCCGGGTTGTAGGAGACGTAGGAGAGCATCCCGGTGACGAAGATCAGTGGGATGCCGATCAGCAGCACCAGGCCGAACACGGACGTCAGCCAGGGCCCGCGGAGGGGACTGCGCCAGAAGCCGGGACGAAACGGCCCCGGAGGCGCAGGAGTCCGTTCGACCCGCCGCACGAGGGCCCGCGTACGAGCGGTCCCCTTGGTGGCCTGCGCCGCCACGGCAGCGCGAACGCGTTGCAGGCGCCCCCGCGCATGGCCCTCGTCCGATCTCGGGCGCCGCGGCTCGCCGGAGCTGGCGGCCGGCGGCCGTCCGCCACTGCCCATATCGGCCGTCTCCTCTGTCCCAGGCCGACTCTCAAAGCGGGGGATTGAATCCCACCGAGCCATCGGTGCCCGTTAAGTCGGCAGCTACAAGTTGGCACAGATCGGGTCGGCTTTCCGTGCCTGGCGTGCATGTGGGTGTTCACTGCCAGCCGAACGGTGGAACCGGCGCTCCGCCTGGCTCGACGGGTCGCACGGTGGCCTCATGATGGCGGGGTGCGACGTCTCACCGCACAGCACAGCGCCTCCACCCGGCCGGGCCGCACCGCGCTGACCAGGGAAGTGTTCTGGTTCGTCGTGATTGGTGTTGCCTCCACAGGTGCCCAGGCCTCCCTGTACTGGGTTCTGCGCCACTGGTCGTCGCCCATCCTGGCCAATTTCGCCTCGCCCTGCTCGCCCTCTCTGACGCCATCGCCCGCGGCCGCGGGACTGTCGATCAGACCGTGTTTGACACCGCTCGCGCCGCCGGCGTCACTGACGCCGAGGTCGTCGGTAACCTCGCCCTCAACATCCTGACGAACTACTTCAACATCGTCGCCGACACCGACAACGAATTCCCTCTCGTCGCGCCGCACCAGCACGCCTGACGACCCCGACCGTGCGGGTTGCCAATGTTGTCCTGCCGCCGGTGACCCGCACATTTCCCGGCCACCAACTCTGGATATGCCGTTGCCTGAGAACCGGGACGGTCTCTGGGACCTGCTGCGAGAAGGCCACCACATGCCGAAGACCGCCGACAGTTGTGGCTCTGCTGACGCATGGTGCGGAGGCGGAAGGAAGCTGCGGGAAGGCGCCGAAGTCCGCGGCGATGACGCTTCATACCGAGGCAGCTCTTGTGAGGACAGTGCGCCGCTTCGCCGATGATCTGCTACGACTGTGGCAGATCGGCCGCGAGGAGCGAGACGCTGCCGTGCTCATCGTCGATGAACTGGCTATCAACGCGGTTCGGCGCGGCCGCACCGACATGACACTCCTGTTGACCCTCGACGGTCGCCCGCCCACGAACCCCAACGGCAGGCAGATTCACTCCCAGCCGAGGCGGGGCAACGCGCGAGGATCAGATCCCGTCGCTTCACTCGCTCCCAGATGTTGAGCTGGCCGCAGACACCGTGGGGGCGGAGACTGTGCTGGTCAGAGACATGGAGGCCGAGCGGGGCTCGAAGGCGGGGAGTGGGCCCCAGAGTCAGCGTGCGCGCGCCTCGATCTGCACCCTGAATAGGGTGGCCTTCTCACGTCCGAGAGGATCGAAGCGGAGCCGGAGGCCTCGTCCTGCCGTATACCCGCCTGGGCCTCGGTGTCCTCCGTGCCCCTGTTTGGCAGCATCACGCGTCCTCTTATCTCAAGGTTGTCGACGCCGCAGAAGCGCCATGCAGAACCGCCCAGGGGCTGAAAACCCGCAGCCCCGTTCCGTATGGGCTTGACTGGGGGTCAGACGCGCTGCTCTTCTGGCCTTGCTATCGAGACAGGGGGCACAGGTGAGCGGTCCGATCTGAGGGCGTTGTTCCGTTCCAACCATCACGAGGTCAAGGCAGTCGACTACTTCGCCGACCGCCTCGGTGAATGGGAGTCTGTAGCCCGAAGCCTCTCCAACCTCGCCTCAGCGACGCGAGCGCGTGGCTTCGATGTTCAGGATCTTGAATCGCCGCGGCGGAACGTCCTCACGTTCTACGGCGTTGGAGGCATCGGAAAATCGACCCTCTCGCGGCGCGTTGCTGAGCACCTAGGGCAGGGGCTCAGCCAGGAAGGGCACTGGCCGCAACTCGATGCGGGGATCGGTCCCGTTGTACCGGTACGGATTGACCTGGCGCGCGACTCGGGGGCGGACTTCGAGTCCCTGGTGCTTGCGATTCGGCTGGCCGCAGCGGAGATCGGTGGGCCGATGCCGACCTTTGACCTGGCCCTGCAACGTTACTGGGAGCACAACCACCCCGGTGAGACGCTCGACGACTACGTGCTTCGCCGTACGCGGTTGAGTGGGCTTCCTGGAGCACGAAATCTGTCGGGTCAGATGCAGTCGGCCCTGACGGATGTGGCGCAGGCTGTGGCACTTCCGGGCACGGTGGGCAATGTCGTCGGCCAGTCCCTGAGCTTGTTCTTTATCTACCGGCCTCGAACGGTGTCTCGAATTGGGTCGCTCACCTGGGGGTTCGCCGGACGTGGGGGCGGCCTTCGTCTGATCATGTGCTCCGACCAAGGTGCACGTGACCAAGACGAAGGCCGTGAGGGTGAGTCTGCTGCCTGATGCTGTCCGGAGGGGAGCGTTCGCGGAAGCGTCACGCTTCCGGGGAGAGTTCTACGAGTGTCTGACCGCTCGGCGGGACGAGTTGTTCGAGCTGGCAGACGCGGTGCTGTGTGCGGACGGTGCGGTGAAATCCCCGGTGGACTTGACGCTGCTGCCCGAGCACCGTCGTGGGCACGGCGCAATGTACGGAGGCTTGAATCACGGCCGGATCGACACCGGCCCGGCTGCGGTCGATGCTGGCCGGGCTGTCGCTGCCGCGTTTCGACGGCGGGCGCCTGGTCCTGGCGGTCGACGTGTCGCCGTGGCTTCGCTCGGACGCGCCGTGCTCGGCGGAGCGGCTGTTCTGTCACGTCTACGGTCGCGCGAAGACGGCATCGCAGTTCATCCCGGGCTGGCCCTACTCCTTCGTGGCCGTGCTGGAGCCGGGTGCCACGTCCTGGACCGCGATCCTGGACGCGGTGCGGCTTGGCCCTGCGGACGACGCGACCGCGATCACCGCAGCCCAGTTGAGGGGTGTCGTCGAGCGACTCATCGCCGCCGGCCAGTGGCAGACAGGGGACCCGCATATCGTGATCGTCTGCGACGCCGGCTACGACGTCACCCGCCTGGCCTGGGTCCTGCGCGACCTGCCGGTCGAGCTGGTCGGCCGGGTCCGCTCCGACCGTGTGATGCGTCTGCCGAAACCACCGAGGATGCATGGCGTCAACGGCCGGCCGCCCAAGCACGGCCCGGAATTCCGCTTCGCCAAGCCGGAGACCTGGCCCGAGCCGGCGATCACCACGGTCACGGACACCGCCAACTACGGCAAGGCCGAGACCCAGGCATGGGACCGGGTCCACCCGAGGCTCACTCACCGCTCCTCCTGGCTCGACCATGAAGGTGAACTTCCCTTGGTAGAAGGGACGTTGATCCGATTGAAGGTCGAGTACCTGTCGAAGGACCGGAATGCCCCGCCGGTGTGGTTATGGTCCTCCAAGACGGGCGCCACCCCGGACGACGTGGACCGCTTCTGGCAGGCATTTCTCCGCCGCTTCGATCTGGAGCACACCTTCCGCTTCGCGAAGCAGACGCTCGGCTGGACCACTCCGAAACTGCGTACTCCCGAGGCGGCGGACCGCTGGACCTGGATCCTGATCGTCGCTCATACCCAGCTCCGGCTCGCCCGGCCCCTCGCCGGGGACCTCCGCCGACCCTGGGAGAAGCCCGCTGCCTCCGGCCGGCTTACCCCCGCTCGGGTCCGCCGAGGGTTCAGGAACATCCGCGCTCACCTGGCCTGCCCGGCCCGTGTTCCCAAACCCCGAGGCACCGGCCCCGGACGGCCACCCGGCGCCAAGAACAAACACCGGGCACCCCGCTACGACGTCGGAAAGACCGTCAAACGCCCCGAGACCCTCAAGGCCATCGGCAAGCCCGGAAGATCCTGGTAGATAAAGAACAAGCTCAAGGCGTGTTTCATCGGATCACCTATCGATTGTTGGGCAACTACGCCAGCCAGCTGAGCGCGGCAGGCCAATCGAGGGCTGCGTCTTCTCCTGGTCACGCCCCAGGCCGCCTCGGCAGACGTCTTCGTCCGCACTGCTGGCCCGGGCGACGCCACCAGCCGCGAGCCCCTCACCTGTAGGCAGTGCCCTCCCGTGCGACAACAGACTCAGAGCCGCACACATTGGAATTGACATTCCAGTTTTCCCGCCCCAGGCTGGAATGACCACGCCACTTCCGGTGAAGGTGGAAACGACCAGCTCACTCACCGGCAACGTCAGGTGAGACAACCCCGTAGGTGTGTACCCGAGAAGCCAACCGCATTCCGAACGTGATCGAATGGTTTGGACTGGGCGAGCGTTAAATCACTGGCGGCGGGAGAGATCGGAGAGGTGCCGTCAACGATCCTGGTCGCTGCGAGTGCTCCGCAACCTCGGCCAGCCACACTCCCGGACTGATGGTGCATCCTCACCCAGCGAGCAGCAGCCGCACCTCGCTGATGGTGGAACGATCCACAGGCGAACCAGCGCGCCGGCATGTCGTGAGTGATCCCGCGGCAAGGGCGCCCCGAGAGTTGTTCACCGCAGACGCCCTGGTGCAAGCATTGGATATGTGAGCGTGAAACACGATGCATCAGCGCACCGCTCGCCTTTGCGGACGAGCCATGCACTTCTGGTGATCCCGCTCTGTCTGATCGTGCTGATCCTGATCGCCGATGTCCTGACGGACAAGGGGTCCCAGCTAGGCCCATTGCTGGTTGTCTCTCCCGCCATCACCGCGTCGTTCGCCGGCCCGCGCCTCACGGGTCTCATGGGCCTTCTTGCAGTGACGGGTCAGATCCTCGCACCCCTATTCGAGGGCACCGGCATCACTGCTGGAGTCCAGATTCAGATCATCGGCCTCACGATAGTCTCCGGGTTCCTGGTCGCTCTCCGTGCCGTGCGCGACCTGCGCGAGCGGCAACTTGCACATACACGCTCCATCGCAGCAGCCGCGCAAGAGGTCTTGATACGCCCACTTCCCAAACGCTGCGGAGCACTGTGCATCGCTACCGACTACATCGCCGCCGAACTGGGGGCACAGATCGGCGGCGACCTGTACGCAGCCGTTCACACAGGCGGAGCGACCCGGGTGATCATCGGTGACGTCCGGGGCAAGGGGCTGCCCGCCATCAAGGAAGCAGCCCTCCTGCTCGGCGCCTTCCACGGCTCCGCGTACCGCAACCTTTCACTGCCACGCATGGCCATGCACCTGGGAAACGCCATGTGCTGGAGTTGGGCCAAAGCCGCCGATCACGACCCCGAAGCCGGCGAGTGCTTCGTGACCGTCCTGCTCCTGGACTTCCCCGACAATATCGAGCGAGTGGAGACGATCAGCTGCGGCCATCCGCCACCGCTGCTGCTCCACAAGCACGATGTCAGCGCCCTGGATGCGCGCAGTCCGGGGTTCCCTCTAGGAATCGCCACCCCCTCGGAGGACCAGTACGCGGTGGACACCTTCAGCTTCGAAGCCGGCGATGTCCTGCTCCTTTACACCGACGGCGTTACAGAGACCGCCAGCCCACACGGCTCCTTCTACCCGCTCGCCATGCGGATCGCCGCCTGGGACGGCACAGGTGGCCCTGAACACCTCGTCCGCTACGTCCACGAAGACCTGTTGGCCCACGCCCACGGACGCCTTGGTGATGATGCCGCTCTCCTCGCCATCCAGCGTGTCTCCTAATGGATCTGCGCCTCCAGCCTGTGCCCCCGCTCGGTACCAGGTGGTGCGGTCCTAGGGCGTGTATCGAATGTGCTGGTCACAGCCACTCGTTGATGGCCGCTACGAGGACAGTCGCCTCGTAACGGACCGCGAGCTTGTCATACCTCGTGGCCACGGCACGGTGCCTTTTGAGGCGGTTGATGCCGCATTCGACCGCGTGCCGGGCCTTGTAGTCCTCGGCGTCGAACTTGGGCGGCCGACCGCCGCGAGAGCCGAGCTTCTTGCGGTTGCGGGCTTGGTCGGCCTTGTCCGGGATGGTGCAGCGGATACCGCGTCGCCGCAGGTAGGCACGGTTCTTGCGGGACGCGTACGCCTTGTCGGCGCGGACCCGACGGGGCCGGGTGCGCGGACGGCCAGCCCCCTGGCGGGCGACGCGGACCTTCTTCAGGACGGGCTCGAACTGCGGGGAGTCGCCCCGCTGCCCGGCGGTGATCACAATCGCCATGGGCTTCTGGCCCTGTTCGACGGCCAGGTGCAGCTTGGTGGTCAGGCCGCCACGCGAGCGCCCGAGGCCATGGTCATCCGGCTCGACGGTGATGCCGCCGGGGCAGCTCCTGTGGTTGTCCTCGGTGAGCGGGTTGCCCAGACCGGTGGTGAGTTCCGCCAGGGGGTGGGAGGGGTCCTTCTGCCACGACGACACGCGGCCCAGCACGGGGATGTTCGCCGCCTTCAGCTCTTCCTGGACCTTCGTGCGTGCTGCGGCGTCGGCCTGCTCGGCATGCAGCAGGGCCATCTCCTGATCCCAGTGTCCGCGCCCGCCGCTGCCCTCGTCCGCGTCGCGCTGGAGCGCCCGCATGAGCCGGTTCTCCGCGCCCCGCACGTCCTCGACCTCGGCGAGCTGGGCGGTCTGTTCCAGGTCCATGCCTGCCGCCGCCGTGCGCCGCAAGGTGGCGTCGTCGAGTGTCTGCGCCGCCTTGGCCTGCTTGGCCGCGTTGCGGCCGACCCCGAGGGCCTTGGCTGCCGTGCGCCGGTCCAGGTCGGTCATGTCGATCAGGGCGAGTTCCTGGGCCTTCAGGGTGTCCCGCTCGCTCATGCCCTCGCGGTGGTCGTTCTCCACCAGTGACAGGAACCGTGTCCAGCCGTCGCGGCCGACCAGATCTTCACGCACGTACGCCTTGATGGGGCGTACCGGGCGGCCGTCCTGCTCGGCGGCAGTGTTGGCGAGCTGCGCGGCCTGAGAGCGCCGCCAGCCCTTGAAGACGCCGTAGGTGCCGTCGGGGCGGGGCCTGACGCTGATGGGCTCCTCGACGCCGAGTTCCGTGACGGAAGCGATGAGCTTCTCGTCCGGCTCGGTGTCGTGCTCGCGGGCGTTGCACTCGTCACGCACCAGCAGCGCCGGGTCGAGCAGGACGATCTGCGGCACGGCCTCCTCATGGGTGTCGGACTTGTCGGACGGTGTCGAGACGGCGGTGGCCATGTGGCTCTCCTTCTCATGCCTCGTCGGCGAATTGCCGGGGACCAACCCCCTGCATAGTTCAAATACTAGTGTATACCTGGGTGAAGGCTAGATACCCTCTGACCTGCGGAAATGCGTACAGCTCAAGCCCTTCCGCGTTCCAACTGCTCGGCGCCCACCGTCCGTTCGGCGCGGCGGCCAGTGGGCGGTGCCACGACTGACGACCAAGACGGAACGCAGAACGTGCAGGGTGCTCACGTGCCAGATGGGCGCCGGCGCAGGGCGCAAGCGGTGCGGATCTCGGCGTCGAATTCGGGGTGCTGTCGGGAAGCAGACGGCACCAGCGCACACCGGACGTCCATGGCCCGCAGCAGCACGCGCTGTTCCACCGGAGACAGCACCCAGGGCCCCCGCTCGTCGGTGTCCAGGACGGTCAGCAGGTCCTCGGCAGCTGTGGTCTCCTCAGCGTGCCGGAACACCGGGTGCGTCCGGTTCAGCCGCAACGCAAGCGTCAGACTCGCGCTCAGGTGCGGGGCGTAGCAACGCCGAGTGGGGGTGATCACCTGGTGGCCGTCAGGAACGCTGAGGACCTGGAGCACGCTCTCGATCACCATGAGCCGTTCGTTGCTGTGCACGGGGAACGCGGATTCGGCGGCTCGACTGCCGCAGGACTGGCAGGCGTAGGAGTCGGGGCCCAGGGCCCCATAGCGGCCGCTGTGGCAGTTGTGGCAAACGATCGGGACGGGCATGTCGTACGCCTCCTTCGTGCGGGCGCGCTACGCGCTTGCTAGGGCGGGACGGGCGAGCGTGGCGGCCCGGGTCTCCGGGTCCGGGATCCAATTGCCGCCCCACTCCCCGGTGGTGAGGAACTCGCGGCCGATATAGGCGGTGTAGGCGGGCGGGATGGCCTCGGTGAGCTCCTCGTGGACGCTGGTCCACGTGATGCCCATGGCCTGCTGCATCTCGGCGACGTTGCCCTTGCCGCCGCCTTTGCCGTAGGCAGCGATGTACGGGCCGTCGCGATACACGCCGTGGCGCCAGCCCCGGACCGGACCCCGGTGCCGCCTGTGTACGGGCTGCCGGGCCGGAGGCGAGCCGATCCAGCCGATCTCGAACTGGCGGTGGCGGATGACGCCGAGATCGAACATCTCGCCGCACAGGTTGAGATCGGCGCGCATGGGCGCGCCTGGGACGTTCTCGATCACCCAGTCGACGCCGTACCACAGGCACAACTCCCTCATCTCGTCCAGGAAGTCGGCATATTCACGTCCGCGGTTGGTGCCCTTGGTCAGGGCGGTATGGCGCTGGCAGGGCGGGGAAGCGTGGACGAGGTGGAACTCCTGGCACATCTCCCGCATGGCGTCGAGAGCGTCACCCTGGATGAACCGGAAGGGATAGTTCGGCCGAGGCTGGATGTCGACGCCGACGACCTCGAAGCCGGCCAAGTGGTAGCCCATGGCCGCTCCGCCTGCGCAGCAGAACAGGTCGAGAACGCGGGGGCGCTTCACGCTGCGGTTCCCTTCACGCGTAGAAGCGGCGGGCTCTCAGCAGGCGCGCGGCGTACGGCACGGCCACGTCCTGGTGCCGCTCGGCGACGTGCTGGAGGGCCTGGTCCTGGGCGCTTGCGGCGGATTTTGCGATGCCGAATCCGGTGCAGTCGTACGCCATACGGGTGCGGCCGTCGGGTCCGGCGACCAGGACGAGAACACCGCACCGCCAGCCGTAGGGGTGGGATCGGCCGCACCGATGGCGATAGGCGACGGCGACGGGGCCGGGCGCGCCGGGCTGGATGAGCCACGCGTCGACGACGTCGCCACGGGCGGGGCTGAGGACGTGGGGGGTGCAGTGCCGCCACGTCAACTGAGGCGCAGGCCAGTCGTCGGCTGCCTGCGGGGCATCGGTGCCTGCGAGTTCGGGCGTGGAGAACTCCGGCCAGTCGGCGGGGGCGCCCCCAGGTCGGGGGAGGATCGCGGACACGGTGGGACCCTTCATCGGTACGGGCGGGGTGTGGATGTCGGGCTCTGCCAGGGAGGGGCCGACGGGCGGGCAGCGTGGGCGTGTACAGCGACAGGACGAGTCGGACCTCCCGCCGGCGGGCGCGGCGGAAGGTCCAGGCGGGCATGTCAGCCGGTGAGCTCATCTGCTGGCGTGCCGTCCACGCTGACCAGTTCGGCGCCGTCGGCGTCATCGATGGTCACGTGGCCGATCAGGTGGCCTCCGCCGGTGCGGAACTCCACGTCGAAGTCCTCGAACCTCGCGGGCCGCGTCCTCGTCCGCGGCGTTGACGTGAACCGTGATCGTGCCCGGGGCGCGCAGCGCGATCGTGTGGCCGTTGGAGGCATCCAGCGGGGCCCCGCCGTGGTTGTTGATGACCGCCTTCACGTCCTCGGTGAGGGAGATCCCCGACATGTCGGTCCGGCCCGTCACCTTGGTGAGCGTGATGTGGCGGGCTTCGGCGCCCCGCAGTTCCACGTTCTCGCCGAACACGGTGGCGGCCGCCTCGGCGTCCAGAGCGACGCCGTCCCGCAGGCTCCACGCCCACCCCATCGGGTCGCAGCCCGCGTACGCGGCCGATACGGCGCAGATGGCCTTGGGGTTACTCAGCGCCGCGGTGAGCCACGTCAGGAAGGTGGCCACCTCCGCGGGGTCGAACCCCATGAGGTACTCGGCCGTGAGACTGCCGGTGATGGAGATGCTGGAGCCGTTGCCCTTGTGGACCGTGAGCGACACCCAGGATTGGTCTTCGAACACAGTCCAGAAGGCTGCGGCGAACAGTCCCGCGGCGCGGTCTTCGGGCGTGGCAACAGCAGCGGGGTTGGTCATGATGGGTGCCCCTTCCGGGGATCGGGGTGGACCTCGGCAATCCGTGGTGCAGCGCGGATGTGTACGCGGCAGGGCGGTGCAGACCGACGTCAGGGCCTCATGCGGGTGATGCGCCCGGTGGGCAGATGGACACGCAGGACGTCCTCGTGCGTGGGCCGGTCCAGCGCCGCCAGCCGCTCGCCCAGCCCAATTGCACGGGCTGCCGTGTGGGTGTGGCCGAGGTCGGGAGTGTCCTCGGTGCTCGCGAGCGCCGCCACAATCGGATTCCATCGGAGGTGCAGGCCGTCTGCGGCCCTGTGCTCGACCGTGGTGAAGTACGCGGCAAGCATGGGCGGGCCGTCCTTGGGCTGTTCGGCGACGAAGGCCCGGACTCGGTCGACCGCGACTTGCCGCCATGCCTCCTCGGTGGCTTCCAGGGCCTCGATGATCAGGGCGTCCAGGACCTTGGGGTGCAGCAGCCGGAGTGCGTCGCGCACCGGGGGAACAGTCGGTGTGGCCAAGAGTGGGGCGAGGTCGAGGGGTGTCATCGACGCGGTGTCCTTCCATCTGTGGCGGCTGACGGCGGGCTGTCCGCCGCCGTCAGCCGCTCCCGCAGGACCAACAACATCAATACTAGTGTTTTCTTGGGTGGTGTGAACCCCCCTGTGACCAGCGGCTTTACCAGTGGTCGGGGGAAGGCGGGAGCGAGACGGTGCGCCGGGGGCCGAACCGTGCACACTGCTCGCAGTACGTGGTCACGGCGTTGGCGGTGCACGCTCCCCACTGGCACTCGAACTGCTCGCGCGGTCCGCACAGCATGCACCGCCACAGCGCGATCCCGTGCAGCTCGCACAACTCGCGGCGCCTGCGCTCGGACAGGGCTTTAAGAGCGGGGCGGGGGCGCTCGAGGCGGGCGCGGTCGACGGCCGGGAAGGACTCCTGTCCGTCGCCGATCCAGCGCGGCGACAACTGATCGAAGCGCTCGGGCGTGGTGTAGAACGGCTGGCCGACCGGACTGAACACCACGGTCAGGTGACCGGTGGAGACCAGGGCTTCGAGGCGGTGGTAGCTGAACTCTCCCAGCAGCGAAAGCATCTCGTCCTGACGCAGGCTCCAGGCGTACCCGTACCGGCGCAGGATCCGCCGCTCGGTCGCTGCCGGGCCGGTCTGGGCTGCGTCGAGTGCTTCTACGGCTGCGATAGCGGCGGTCGGATTGGAGGCGAGCTCTTGCGCGGTGTCCTCGGCGGCCGCGTGGGTGGTGTGGCTGCTGAGCGCGTAGCCGTGGAGCTGGTCAACGACCTGGTGCGTTCCTTCGTGTTCGGCGACGGCGTACCGGACGGGTCGCTGGAGGTGGCGCCGGGGCATGGCAGAACTCCATCCGTGCAAAGGGGCGACGACGGCAGGGGGAGGGACGGTTGGCAGGCGCCGGCCCGGGGTGTTCAGCCCGTGGGCAGCGGCTTGTTGGAGGTGAACACGTAGTGGCCGTGTTCCCGCAGCACGCCGGCGGTGCGCTCCACCGCTGCGGGACTGCTGTCCAACCGGCGGGTATAAGCCTCGATCTCGGGGCTCCAGGTGAACCCCTGGGCGGTCAGGTACGCCTCGGTCCAGGGCGTGAGGTCATCAGAGGACCTCGGTGCGACAACGAGACCATGAGCCGGGTCCGGTGCGACGAGGAACACGGGATCTCCTTCCCCCGCGGGCGCCGTGGCCGGGGCGCCCGCGGGTCGGGGATGACGGGTGATCAGTGGGCCACGGTGACGGTGAAATCGGCTTCCAGGACGGCGAGGGCGGCGCGGATGGCAGCGCGCGTCTCCGGGCTCGGCTTCGAGTACGGGAAGTCCAGGGCGTGCACGGCGTCGTCCAGGTGGTCGTCCGGCATCGGCAGCGTGTGCCCGCTGCGGTAGAGGGCGACGGCTGTCGCGGTAGCCACGCGGCTGCGGTTGTAGGCGACGGCTTCCGCCGCGCTGGCGTCGGCCCCGAACGCTTCGCTGGCGGTGGGCGACAGTGCCGCGATTCCGGCGGTGAAACGGCGGGCGGGAATGCGCAGGCGAGCCAGTCGAAGGAGGTGGCGCAGCGATCGCAGCATGGCAACTCCTGAAGCGCGAAGCGGGGAAATGGGGACGGCTCGGCGGGCAGACTGTCGCTGAAGTGGCGCCCCGAACCTCATTACATATACTAGTGTGATGTCGTAATGGTGTGAACCCACCCCTAACCTGCGCATCCCCCCGTTGTCGCGGCGCGTGGGCGAGAGAGATGGTCAGACGGAGAGGAGCCCAGCTGCCTTGACCAGGTCGAGGGCGTAGACCGGGTTCCGGTCGCGGTCGAGCAGCTTGGTGCAGAGGGGACGCCAGATGTGGTGGTTGCCCTCGTTGAGGTAAGCGACCCACTCGTTCATGTCGTGGAGGGCGATTCCGGGATCGGTGTCACCGAGGTCGCGGGCCAGGGTGCGCTCTTCGCCCGAGACCGTCCAGTACCGGCCGGTGGCGAGCAGGGAACCGTCCGCGCCTTCCTCGAGTTCGAGGCGGACTGCGTCGAAGTGGGCCCTGTCGCCGTGGCCTGTGAGGGTGTCACGGACGGCGGCCGCGGTGACGACGGCCATCACACGGCCCAGGGATTCGTTTGCTGCCTGGCTGGCGCTCACGGCTGCGTGGGCTGCGGTCGCGATCGCAGCCGAGTCGGGCAGGAGGTACGGCGGCTGTTTGTCGCGGGGTGCCTTGCACTCGGGGCAGCGGGTCACTTCCCTGTCAAGTATTTGTGTTCAGGCGGATTGCCTTGTTGCAGGCGACCGGCGGTCAGCCCTCCGGACCACTTGGAAAGGCGAGGGCCTTGCTTTCCTGACGGCAGCTCCAGCGGGCCCAGGCCCGGGGCGTTTGCGAGTGTGGCTGACATGCGCTGTTGCAGTCGGTCGAAGATCGTTCGCCGTACAAGGGCAGAGCCGTGGTCGATTACGTGCTGGCCCGTCTGTGATCCATTGCGCGCCGTGCTTACGGGCCCGAGATGATCGCGGGTAGAGCCACACCGGCCGATGTGGGCAACATTTACCACGTCCTGGCGGAACAGCGGAGCTGCGTCGCATTGCGTCGGCCACGTCTGCGAATGGCTGGCGGCCAGGCATTGTCAAGCTGACTGCCGCGAGCACTTGACGCTGGGCGCATCTGTTCCCATATTCAAGTCCGGGAATAGAGTGGCGCAATGGACATGATCAGGGATGCCACTGCCCCGTCATCGAACCTTCCTGACCACCTGCCACAGGCGCTCCGGGAGGTCCTGGAAGCCCATGGGTGTGTGGCCGATGCCTTGTACACCAAACTCGGGATCAAGATCACCGAGGCGGGTGCGGAGCGCGTCACCGGTACCATGCCGGTGGAGGGCAACACCCAGCCATACAGCATGCTGCACGGCGGCGCCTCGTTGGCGTTCGCCGAGACGCTGGCGTCGATCGGCGCGATCATCCACGCTGGTCCCTCCCGGCTCGCCCTGGGGGCCGAGGTGAGCGCGACGCACCACAAGTCCACGCGTTCGGGGCTGGTGCACGGCGAGGCGGTGGCCCTGCACAGGGGGCTGACGTCCGTTACCTATGACGTGACCGTGCGGGATGCCAAGCAGCGCAGGATGTCCAGTGTCCGCGTCACCTGCGCGATCCGTCAGCGGTAGTGAACAGCGGGGTGGCCACGACGGCATCGCTGTCGTGGCCACCCCGCCTGGCTGATGAGAGTTCAGTTAGCCGTGGGGCCGGTCTTCTCCGCCACGATGGGCGCCTGCGGAGTCTTCGCGGGCGGCTTCCTGTTGATCGCGGAGACGAACATGACGAGGACGGTGAGAACCTGCAGGCCCAGCGCTGTGAGGGTTAGAGGCACTGCGCCGTGCGAGAGCACGAGGCCGCCTACGAGGCTGCCGATGGCTTGGCCTGCGTAGACGGCCGAGCCGGACAGGGACAGCACCGTCTGCGCATGCGGCCCACCCGCATCGACGAGCCGCTTCTGCTGTGAGGGGTTGACCGTCCAACCGACGAGCGACCAGACGACGAGCAGAGCGAGCAGCCAGACAATTGTGGAGGCGCCGCCGGATCCGTAAGCAGCCAGCACGACGAACAGCCCCATGACGGCGATCAGGATCGTGGAGGAGATCAGAGCGATGCGCTGTGGCGGATAGTGGTCGATGAGCCATCCGGCGGCGAAGTTGGAGATGACGCCGCAGAGGCCGTACGCGAGGTAGACCCAGGTAACGGCGCTGCCGCTGATGCCGCCAATCTCGTTGGCGAGCCATGCCAGATATGCATAAAGCGCGAACATGCCGGCGAAGGTCAGCAGGCTGCCGAGCAGTATGGTCGGGACACGCGGCAGCACCGCGGCCTTGGCCCGCTGGGAGAGTGAGGCGACGCCGGACGACGGCACTGCTGGCAGGGCTCGAACCAGACCCAAGAGCGCCGCGAGGCTCAGTGCGGCGACGAATACAAAAGCAGCGCGCCAGTTGGAGAATCCGGCGATCAGCGTGCCGAGGGGGACACCGAGAGCGCTGGCGATGGTGAGGCCGCCGAGGATGGCGGTCAGGGCACGGCCGCGCTCCTCGGGCGCCACGATGGTCGCTGCGCTGGCCGAGGCAGCGGGCATGAAGACAGCGGCAGCTAAGGCCGCCAGGACGCGCGCGATCATCATGATCGCATAGTTGGGTGCCGCCGCCGCCAGCACATTGGCGACGACGAACCCGAAGAGCGCTCCTGTGAGAACTCGTCGGCGGTCGATGGTGCCGGTAGCTACAGCGAGGAAAGGCCCGGCGACGGCGTAAACAGCGGCGAACACGGTGATGAGCAGTCCGGCGGTACCGACTGACACGCCAAGGTGCTCGCCAACCGAGGGCAGCACACCGCTGATAAGGAAGGCGTCGGTGCCCATGGTGAAGGAGCCGAGGGTCATCAGGAGAACCGGCCGCCGGGCCGGCGGCCTTGGGAACACTGCGGTGAGCGATGGCGTTTTCAACGTGTCCTTCCAGGTGGAGGCAGTGCGGGGCCGTGCTGGCCGTGTCTCGGTGACGTCGGTGGCCACTGAGAACGGGTGACGCGACTCCTCGAAGGTGGCTGTTTACTGAATTTCGCCGCGTGATGTCGCCGACAGCAGCGCGCCTGGTCGGCGATGATCGCCAGCACGACAGCATGCGAGATCTGCAGTGGGAGTAATTGGGTGCTCCCACTGTTTGCGGAGTGTGGGAATCAACCTCGCATCGTGGATGACGAACTGTAGGGGTGCTGATCCATCCGCTGCTGGGCTGGCCAGGGAAGAGTGTCCAGTCCGGGGCCTGTATCCGACAGCGATATCTCCTGGCAATTGCTGACCGCGGGAGCTCGGGAGCTGGGGTCAGCGTCAGCACGGGGAGCTCTGCCGCCGGTTTGTTGCCGGTCGGCCACCAAGAGGCGGGCAGTGAGCAACACCTGGCCTGCGACAGGAACAGCGTCCCTCAGGTTCTGGCCTTGGTCGGCGGTATCAACACCGACACGGCGACCGCAGCCCCTGCGCTGCTGCCCGAAAGTGCTGCTCGACGACAATGGGCTTCGACCGCGCCCCTGGCTGACACAGGACGCGCAAGCACAGGCGTCGTCTCCCTCGCGCCCTCCCGCATGTGCTGGCGGCGGTTTGAGAAGAGCCACTCGTGTTCCTTTGCGTGCTCCATGGACTGGCGTGACGTCCCATCGTGGCCTATTGGGACGCCCCTGTTTGCCCGCCAGGCGGAAATTCGGCCAGCCCCGGCGCAGGGCCGGGGCTGGCTGTCTGTGCCGACCGTCAGCGCATGGCAAAGGACATGGCATCCCGCTTGCGGACGTATGCGGGGAGGTCGGCGTAGCGCTCACGCAACTGGCGCTTGAGCGTCTTGCCTGTGGGGCCGACGGGGATATCGGCGTCCTCGGCGGCAAGCTCCAGCAGGGCGATTGGCGGCTGGCCCTTGTCGGCCAAGGCACTGTTGGCGCGTTCCAATAGCGTGGCCGGATCTGCCTGGGTGCTCTCGTAGAGCCGCACGACAGCCACCGGGACCGTCCTGCCGCCGTCTTGGCCAGCGACAACCGCGCAATCTGCTGCCTCGGGAAGGCTCAGGAGGAGGATTTCCTCCATAAGGACTGAGAACCCGTCACCTTCTGTGGTGCGGATGCGGTCGACGAGCCGATCTACGTGGTAAAAGTCGCCACCGGTCGTGCGGTAGGCGAGGTCACCGGAAAGCCGGTAGCCGTTCAGCTTGCTGCGGTAGTAGGTGTCGGAGTCGTTCCAGTAGCCAGGCGAAAGAGATTCGCTGCGGATGGCCAGGAGGCCGACTTCGCCGTCTGCGGCGGGTGAGCCATCCTCGCGGAGAACGGCGACGTCCGCGAACGGGATGGCTCTTCCGAGATAACGCGGCCGTTCGGGCGTTTCCGAGGTAATAGTGTGCCCGAGCGCCGCCCAGCCGAGTTCGGATGCGCCGAGACCGTCACGGAACGATGAACCAGGTATATTCTCGGCGTCAACCATGCGGGAACCGAGGTTGATGAGCGTGCGAATATGGGCGTCGTGAGCCGAATCGCCAGTGTTCATCCACTCCCTGACCGACGTGAAGTCTTCTGCTTTTGGTCCAGAGGTAGCGAGAGCGGCATGCACGGGGTGGAAAGCCTGAACGATCGTCGGCCGGTACATGCGTACCGCTCGCGTCACCCCCTCTGCACTGCGGTCGGAAAGCGAGATGAACGGCAGCCCAGCGAGAACTGCATAGAATGTGAACGCGATGGCACCGGAATGCGACTGGGAAATAGCTGAAAGCATCAAGGAATCGTCAGGCTCCGGGTGGCTCCGAAGTCGGAATCGGGCGCCGACAACACTCTGCCTGTGTGTCCATACAACCAGCTTCGGCACGCCGGTAGTCCCGGAGGTATGGCAGAGGACCACCGGATCGTCGTCGGCGTGACGGAACCACGGCGTCTCCGGCAGATGCCCTGGCTCCAGGCCGGCCGACTCTCGGGTATGCGTCCAGCGCAGGCTGCTTATCCGGGCCAGACCGCTTTGGATCAGGGAGAGATGAGCCGCGTCGGTGTACACGCCGACGGGCGCCGAGCGCTCGATCAGCGCGAGTGCGTACTCGGGTGGCAGCAGCCCGTTCAGAAGGACAGGTATCGCCCCTATCTGAGCCAGTGCCGTGAGGTGGATCTGATCTTCCAGGGAGTCCTCTATATAGACCGCGACACGGTCGCGCGGGCCCACTCCGTGAGCCACGTACCAGGCCGACCATGCCTCGGCCAGATCGTTCAACTGCGAGAGGCTGAAAAACGTCTGTTCCTTTCCCTGCGCGTCGATAACTGGCTTGTCAGTGAGGAGCACGGGAATAGCGGGCGTCTTGCTCGTGCGCAGCGCCGTGCGCCAGGCATTGCCGCCGCCGAAGGATTCCTCCGCCAGTGCGTTGCGGGCGTCTGCACTCCGAAGGGTCTGCAGCGAGAAACTCAATGATATCACCAGGCTTAGTCGAGGGTGGATCGCCGCTGTATGGGTCATTGCCGTGAGATGGATCCCGCTCTTCCCGGGGATTCCTCCTTGTAGACCGCGACACAGTCGGCCCACTCCGCAGGAAATGCGCCCCGGCCGACCATACCTAGGCTGATTCCTCCGTAAACCAAATGGCTTATTCTATGCGAATCTTGGCCGAAATATTTCCATGATCCCGTTGGGTATTGTCACAGCCGTCGGGGCGTGCTTACAGTTCCGGCGCGTTCGGCTTTGCGGCGGGGGCATATGTCCGCGACGCGTGACATCTCATTTTCCGGACACATGCGAAGGGTAGATTTTGTGGCTGACATAAGACGTGCCAGCACACTCATCCAGAGATTGAGGGCGATTGTCGCGGAAGTTCTTGAGGTGCCCGACGAGAATCTGGAAGGGGACGCGCTCTTCTTTGAGGATCTTGCTATCGACTCCCTGGAAAAGGCGGAGATCATCGCCCGCGTCGAGAAAGAATTTCAGGTTAAGTTGAGCCCCGATGACGCCGCCGCCATGCGCAGCATCGAGGATGCCGCGGTGGTCCTGGAAAGCAGCGGTAATAGATCGCAGGAACTGGATCTCGTCGCCTGGCTGGTCGGCACACACCTCGAAGGGGGGCGCGGGACGCACGCCGCATATACCGACCCTGTCGAGGGCGATGTCACCTACGTAGGGCTCTATGAGGCCGCCCGGCGGTACGCGTCCGTGCTGCGTGACGCTGGCATCCCCTCCGGCTCGCGTGGCCTGGCAATCGCAGACGACTCCGTCGTCACGGTGGCGGCTGTCCTTGGCATGTGGTGGCACGGCTGCGTTCCCGTGATCGTCAGCCCCATGCTCACCGACGACGAACTTCTGTACATCGCTGGCGACTGCGAGCCCGGCTTCGTGCACCTCGACGCCGCCGGCAAACGGCAGAGCGCGCTGACCGAACTGTTCGCCGACTACAGGCTGATCGCTGGCGAGACCGTCCGCCCCCAACTCTTTAGTGATGGAACGGGAGGCGGCTCTGGCGGTGACTTTGAGCGCAGCGGCGAGACCATCTACGAGACTGGCGCCTTGCGGTGGCCCAAGGGGCGCGAGGCACTGGTCCAGTACACTTCGGGCAGCACCGGGATGCCCAAGGGTGTCCGGCACAGCGCTGGTGCGCTCGCGGCAACGGTGGCTGGATTCGGCTCGGTCCTCGGGTTGCGCGCGGACGACGTGGTCCTGTCCACCGCCCGTATGTCCTTCGGTTACGGTTTCGGCAGCAGCGTCCTGTTCCCGCTCGCTGCCGGAGCTCGTACCGTCCTGATCCGCGGAAGCGTTGACGTGCACGCCGTCACCGCGAAGATCAACCGCTACGCGCCAACGGTGATGTGGTCCGTGCCCCGCCTGTACGCGGCGCTGGTCGATGCCGGAGCTGACGGGCCGCGTACGGACTCCGTACGGTTGTGTGTCGCCGCCGGGGAGAACCTTCCGGCCGCTTTGAGTGAACGTATCCAGGAGGCGTTCGGCGCCAACCTGATCAACGGACTCGGCGCGACGGAAGTCCTGTTCATCGTTGTGGCCACCCCACCGGTCCGCCCGATGCCAGGCAGTGTGGGGGTCGCTGTACCGGGCGTGACAGCCACCATCCGTGACACGGAGGGTCGCCTCGCGCCCGATGGCACCGAGGGGCGTCTCCACATCAATGGTCCCACCGTCGCACTTGGCTACATCGGCCGGGAGGACGCGGTGGCGAAGACCTTCGCCGACGGCGGCGCATACACCGGCGACATCGCCCTGCGCGACACTGATGGCGCGATTATCCACCTCTGCCGCGCCGACGACCTGCTGAACCTCGGTGGATACAAGGTGGTGCCTGGAGAGATCGAGGCCGTGGTCCGTGCCGTGAACGGCGTTCGCGAGTGCGCCGTGGTCGGCACGCGTGACAGCCACGGCCTGGAAGAGGCCGTGCTGTATGTCGTCGCCGATACAGCCTCCGCCACCGACATCGACGCACTCCGCCGGTCGATCAACACCGCCATCCGCTCCCAATTGGCTCCCTACAAGCGTCCGGCACGGACGGAGTTTCTCGACCGGCTACCCGTCACCTCAACCGGAAAGCTCGCCGCCTACCAGTTGAGAAAGCAGGCGATTCGGTCGTGACGTGGGACATCACCGGGCTTGGTGCCGTTGCCAACCTTGGCGTAACCCCTGAGGAAATCTACGGCGCGCTGTGCGCTGGCAAGGAGACCCGCACGCCACTCAATGCTTTCGATACCGCACAGTACCGGGCCCGGTACGCCTACGAGATCGACGACCGTGCGGGCGGCGAGGACGAGCCTCTGCGTGCCACCAAATGGCTGACCGCGGCCGTGCGGCAGGCCCTCGCCGACGCGAGTCTGCCCGAGGACCTCTCAGGCATCCCCGTGCTCATCGGCACCACGATGCGGGAGCAGCGCAGTGCCGAGTTGTGGTGGACCAAGGCGGCAGGCATCAGCCCCGGCGACCTCTACTTCGGCGGGGCCTTGCAGCAGGCATTCGGCGCTATTTCCACCTACACTTTCGCCAATGCCTGCTCCGCCTCGCTTTATGCGCTTGGCATGGGAGCCGACATGATCGATCTCGGCCTGGCCGACGCGGTTGTCGTAGCAGGGACCGACTCGATGACCGAGAGCGCTTTCGGGACCCTTGACAAGGTGCAAAACGACACCCCTGACGCTTTGCGGCCCTTCGACGTGTCACACAAGGGCATGCTGATGGGCGAAGGCGCCGTGGCCGTGGTCCTGCGACGGACTGGCACCCATGGGACACCCACGCACGCCCGACTGAAGTCCGTGAGCATGAACTGCGACGCCTTCCATCCCACGGCCCCCGACCACAACGGCATCCGCGCGGCCGTCTCCGAGGCCCATGAACGGGCCGGAGTGACGCCCGCAGACATCGACCTGGTGATGCTGCACGGCAGCGGCACTCCACGCAACGACGAGACCGAGGCGGCCGTCCTAGCGGACATCTTCGCCGCAACCGGACACCGCCCCTGGATGACGGCCATCAAGTCCATGACCGGCCACACGCTTGGCGGTTCGGGCCTACTGAGTCTTGTCATGGCGCTCCTCGCGATGCGCCACGGGGCTGTGCCACCGGTCCTTGGGCTGAGCGAACCCATCGAGGAGGCCACCGCCCTCTCCCTGGTACAGAACCGGGCGGTAGAGGCGACCGTCGGCACGGCCCAGGTGAACGCCTTCGGTTTCGGCGGAATCAACGCGGTCGCGATTGTGGAGGCGGCACGGTGACCAGCACACCCAGCAGACAGCTGGCACAGGATCTCGGCGTCTCCGTCGTCGTGACGGGCACCGGCACGGCCGTTCCTGGCCTGGGAAAAGCCGGAGATCTGTTCACCGGCAAAACGCCGGAGCGCCCCTTCGACCCCGAATCCGCCCTCAAGGGCCGCGAGATGCGCAACAAGGACCGTGCTTCCCGGCTGGCCCTGTACGCGACCCAGCAGGCGCTGGGCGACGCCGGTCTGCTCGACGAGGCCGGGTCACTGCGTGTACCCGGTGCCCGTACGGCGGTGGTCGTGAGTTCCAACCTCGGCACATTGCAGACGGTGTGCGACTTAACCGACACCATCGCCCGCGAGACGGTCACCGGGCTTAGCCCGCTGGGCCTGCCCCAGACGTCCAGCAATGTCGTCGCGGGCTGGATCGCGATCCGCCACGGCCTGCGCGGCCCGAACCTCACGGTCTGCAACGGTGCCACCAGCGGACTGGACGCCATGCACTGGGCACACACTCTGATCAGAGCCGGGCGCTGCGAACGGGCCGTTGTCGTCGGCGTCGAACCAGCCTCCGAGCACGCTGGCAAGCTCCTCGGGCGGCCCGCCCACGACGTCACCGGCGCCGTGGTAGTGGAGACGGCAGATCTGGCTGCGGCCCGCTCGTGGCCAGCCCGTGCGGCTGTCGCGGCCTACGCCCGCAGGGCCAACCTGGCGGCTGCTGTCGCGGCCGTCGAGGCAGCGGCCCCGGGGCCCGTCGAACTCTGGCTGACCACCGGCCAACGGCACCTGCCGGCAGCGGCCGTCGGACGGACGCTGGACGTCACCGCACTGCTGGGCGACTGTTCCGGGGCCCTGGGAGTGCTGCAGTGCGCCGCAGCAGCAGCTCACATGGACGAGCACTCGACGGCTGCCGCGCTTGCGGTCACGGGCGGCGGCGACGCCGACGAAGCGACCGCAGCCCTGCTTCTGACCGCCGCTTGACGACTTGTACAGCACTGGATAGCCACGACACCCACCCACACCCCACCGGAAAAGGATAACTGCCATGCTTCCCGATATCGGCCTGGAGGAACTGCGTGCCATCGTCGCTCAGGCGCTGGAGCTGTCGCCCGAAGAGGTGGGCGACAGCGACCACTTCGCCGAGGACCTGGAGATGGACTCGCTGATGCTGCTGGAGATCTCCTCCCGCGTGGAGAAGGAGTGCGGCGTCTCCATCGAAGACTCCTCCTTGGCCTCCGTGCAGACTCTCACTGAGCTCCATGGCCTGGTCGGCTCGCTGCAGGCCGATGGGTCCGCCGCGTGACCGCTCGACGCGTGGCGCTCGTCTCGGGCGGCTCGCGAGGCATCGGCCGGGCTGTCGTAACCCGGCTGGCCGAGGACGGATTCGACATCGCCTTCTGCTACCACTCGCGTGCTGAGGCTGCCGGAGAGACCGAACGGGCGGCGGCCGGGCTGGGCGCCCGCGTCGTCAGCAGGCGGGTCGACGTCACGGACGCCGGCCAGTGCCGCGACTTCGTCGAGGCGGCCGAGGACCGGCTCGGTCCCGTGGACGTCGCGGTGACCGCCGCAGGCATTACCCGGGACAAGCCGCTGGCGATGATGGACGACGCGCAGTGGGCTGCAGTGCTGCGCACCAATCTGGACGGCACATACCACGTCTGCCGCCCTGTCGTCGAACGGATGGTCAAGCGCAGGTCGGGCACCATGGTCACGGTTTCCTCCGTGGCTGGAGTCCACGGCAGCGCGGGGCAGACCAACTACTCCGCCTCCAAAGCCGGAATCATCGGATTCACCCGGGCCGTCGCGAAGGAGTACGGCAGATTCGGCATACGGGCCAATACGGTGGCACCTGGATTCATCGAGACGGACATGACCTCCGGTGTCACCGAACGGGCCCGTAAGAAATACCTCGGACAGATTTCGCTGTCACGGTTCGGCGCCCCAGAGGAGGTCGCAGACCTGGTCTCGTTCCTCGTTTCAGACCGGGCAACCTATATCACGGGCCAAGTGCTGGGCGTCGACGGCGGACTCGTACTGTGAAAGAAAAGCATTCACTGATGAAATCAGTTGAGCCGGAAGTCATTCTCGCTGCTCACTCCAGCCTCGACTACGATGCCGTCGCTGCCTATCTGGAAGAGGTGGGCGGAACGAGCTGGATAGCCCGTATGGACCGTGGCGAGATGGACTCCGAGCTGAACGACCCTCAGAATCTCATCGAGTTCGCGGGAAGAATGTGCTACAGGTCCTGGGAGCCGGGTCTGAACCCAAATGTCAGTCGGATCCGTACGGACCAAGAGGCGTACCTCACTAATATCCTCGCGAGCCGACACGGCTCCGTTCTCGAACACGTCAGCTTCACATTTGTCCTGCACAACGTCAGCCGGGTACTCACCCACGAACTGGCCCGGCACCGCGTAGGAGTGGCGGTTTCCCAGGAGTCCCTGCGGTTCGTCAGGCTGCAGGAACTGCCCTTCTGGTTCCCCGACTGGGCCCGGGAGGACGAGGAGCTGATGACCCGCGCCACCGCCGTTCTACGGCAGCTCGAAGAGTTTCAGACGTGGATGTCAGACCACTTCAGGCTGGACGAACCGGGACGTGGCTTCGGCGAGAAGAAACACAAGACCTCCTTCATGCGGCGCTTCGCGCCGGAGGGGCTGGCGACCGGTCTGGTGTGGACAGCGAATGTCCGGACCCTGCGTCACCTCATTGAATCCCGCACCGCTCCTGGCGCGGAGGAAGAGATTCGGCTGGTTTTCGACAAGATCGGCCGGCTGATGCGCGAGGAGGCACCAGCACTCTTCTCCGACTACCGGATCACGGACGGCGCCTGGATTCCCGAGTGGCGCAAGGTATGAGCACCGCTCTGTCGGCCTGAACCCAGCAGTACTGCACGAATCCCCGCTTGCCCCTGTTGTCCTGCTCAGGAAGCGAAGACGGAATGCCAGCTGCAGAAATCGTGAGTGTCACACACGATACGGACTACGGTCCGTCGACCAGTAAAGAGATTCTCCAGCGCGCCCGAAAGGCAGCACCACAACTGGCAGCGCGGGCGGAGGAGATAGAGCAGGCCCGGAGGCTCCCGGAGGACGTCGTCACCCTCCTACGGAGCACAGGCGTCTTTCGGATGGCCTTCCCGCCCTCCTGGGGCGGGCCGGTCATGACGCCCGCAGAGCGGACCCGCGTAATTGAGGCACTCGCTGTCGGCGACGCCTCGGCCGCTTGGTGCGCCATGGTTGGCATGGACAGCGGACTCTTTGCGCACTACATGGCGGAGGACGCGGCACGCGAGATGTTCCCGTCCCTCGACACGATCACTGCTGGCGCGATCCCGCCGAAGGGACGAGCCGAGCGCGTGCCCGGCGGCTACCGGGTCACTGGCACCTGGCAGTTCGGCAGCGGCATCACCCATTGCGACAGGGTGGTCGCAGGATGCCTCGTCTACCAGGATGGGAAGCCGGAGACCAACCCGGGCCCCCGCGGCGGACGCGCCCACTGGCGCATGATCGTAGGACGGCCCGAGCAGTTCGAGATCACCGACACCTGGCACACCACGGGCCTCGCCGGCAGCGGGAGCCTGGACTACGCGGTCAAGGACCTCTTCGTACCCGAGAGTCACACCTTCAGCTTCGCTAACCCCGTCCGGCCTGGACCGGAGACCACGCCTGATTCGATTCTGCGCACCATGCCCGGTGTTGCCCTCGGCGTGGGCAGGGCCGCTCTCGACTACATCCGTGAGATGGCCGCTGGCCGCGTCGACCGGCATTCCCGCAAGCCGTGGCGGGAGGAGTATCGCGTCCAGATCGTGGTCGCCCAGGCCGAGATGGAGCTGCTGGCCGCGCGGCACGCGGTGTACGGGACGTTGCGGCGCCAGTGGGAGATCCTTGCACAGGGCGAGGAGCTCGGCCCGGACGACCTGGTGTCAGCGGCGCTTGCCCGGGTCCATGCCTTCCGTACCGTCCGGGACCTGGTGGGTCGGCTGTTCGATGTCGCCACGACGACGGCCGTGTACCGGCCCTCCCCGCTCGACCGCTACCTGCGGGATCTCAACACCATGTGCCAACACGCCACCGTGCAGGGCCAGATCATTCAGTCGTCGGGTGCCGTCCTGCTGGGCGGAACTCCACAGAACGCCTTCGCTGTGGGCCTGCCGGAGTAACCGCGATGGAGACCACCGACTTCCTCATCGACAGGCTACAGCCCGGCAGAATCCGGATCAGCCGCACCGTTACGCATCTCACCACCGGTGAAGAGGAGGCTTTGATCACCCGTACGGCTCAAGCTATCGAGCGGCAGCGGGGCGGGATCCTCGGATCAGGCGTGCAGTTCCCAGGGCGTTATACCCGCTGGACGCGAGCGTACACCGACCCCTGTCTGGAGGTCACCGCCCAAGGGCGCAGGGTCGCAGCCCGCGCACTGAATGACCGCGGCCGCGTCCTGCTGCCGGCCATCGCGCGGTGGCTGACGACGACCGGTCCGGTTGCCCACACTGGCGACCAGGCTGAGGTGACCGTCGCGGAGCAAGACGAGCGCGACCGGCCGGTAACGGAGGAGGACCGCACCCGGCTCCCCACGGTCTTTACCGCCCTGCGGGCGATTCGGGACGGGCTGTCAGTGCCGGAGGACCCCTACCTCGGCCTGTACGGCGCGTTCGGCTACGACCTTGCCCTCCAGTTCCACCCCGTACGCACACGCCGCCCCCGCCCGCCGCACCTGCGGGACATTGTCCTGCACCTCCCCGACGAGCTACTCGTGATCGACCATGAGCGGGGCAACACGCGCCGGGTCTCCTACGACTTCACCACGGAGACCGGCACTACGGTTGGCCTGTCGCGCGACACCGAGCCCACGCCCCGGCTTCGGAGACCGCGCGCCCTCCCGAACGAGATCGTGCCCGGCAGTTACGCCACCGTCGTCCGCGAGGCGAAGCAGCGCTTCCAGCGAGGCGATCTCTTTGAGGTGGTGCCCAGCCACGAGATGTACCACCGGTGCGAACATCCCGCAGAGGTCTTCGACCGCATCCGCCGCGCCAACCCCTCGCCCTACGAGTTCTTCTTCAATCTCGGCGAGTCCGAATACCTCGTAGGCGCCTCACCGGAGATGTATGTACGGGTGTCCGGCGACCGTGTCGAAACGTGCCCGATCTCGGGGACCATCGCTCGTGGCGCGGATGCACTGGAAGACGCCCTGAAGATCCGGACCCTGCTCAACTCGTCCAAGGACGAGACTGAGTTGACCATGTGCACCGACGTGGACCGCAACGACAAGGCCCGCGTCTGTGTGCCGGGCACCGTCGAGGTCATCGGCCGGCGGCAAATCGAGATGTACTCCCGCCTCATTCACACCGTCGACCATGTCCAAGGGCGCCTGCGCCCCGGCCTGGACGCACTAGATGCCTTCATCAGCCACATGTGGGCGGTGACGGTCACGGGCGCGCCGAAGTCCTGGGCAATGCAGTTCATCGAGGACCACGAGCAGAACCCCCGCGGCTGGTACGGCGGAGCCGTTGGCTTCATCGGCGTCGACGGATCGCTGGACACGGGCCTGACGATCCGCACCGCCCAAATCCGCGACGGCATCGCGGCTGTGCGGGCGGGCGCCACCGTGCTCTACGACTCCGACCCCGAGGCCGAGGAGCAGGAGACCTATCTGAAGGCCCGAGCCATGACTGCTGCGATCAACCACGGCGGGAGCACCGACGAAGTGGCTGCGGAGTGTAGGACGCCGGTCAGTGGCGGGACAGGGTTGCAAGTACTCCTCGTCGATCACGAGGACTCCTTCGTCAACACCCTCGCGGACTACTTCCGCTCCGCCGGAGCTGACGTGGCCACGCTCCGGCACGGGTTCCCCCTCCCGCGCCTCGACGAGATGCAGCCGGACCTCGTCGTTCTCTCTCCCGGGCCCGGTAGGCCCGAGGACTTCGGCTGCCACGCCCTGCTGGACGCGCTCTACGAGCGGCAGCTGCCCGTCTTCGGGGTCTGCCTGGGGCTGCAGGCGATGGTGGAGCACGCTGGGGGCGTCCTGAAACAGCTGCCCGAACCAGCCCACGGCAAGGCTGGCCGCATCACGGCGCTCGGCGGTGACCTGCTGGACGGGCTGCCGGAGGTCTTCACAGCCGCCCGTTACCACTCCCTCTATGCCCCCTCCAACGGTGTCCGGGGCTTTGCGGTGACCGCGGAGCTCGAAGGCATCGCCATGGCCGTCGAGGACCCGGCCCACGCCCGCTACGCCGTGCAGTTCCACCCGGAGTCAATCCTGACGGCCCACGAAAACGTCGGTCACCGCATCATCGGCAACCTGCTGCGCGTCTGCGCCCCCCGTGCTGCTGCTTGCCGCCAGGCGGACGGGAACCCCGACATCCCGGGCCTGCGTGACCTCAGACGCGACAGCAGAAGGAAGGCGAGCCAGTGCACATAACGTCACCGGACACAACGCCTCTGCCCACCGATTTCCTATCCGAAGAGACTTCTGCAAACGTCGCCGGAGACACCTCCAGGACTGTCTGCGTCGTCGGCGCCGGCCCGCGTGGACTGTGCGTTCTGGAACGTCTCCTGGCCAACGAGCGTGCGTGGCCGCGCCACAGCGCGCTGACCGTCCACCTGGTCGATCCGCACGCGCCTGGCGCAGGAGCGGTTTGGCGCACCGACCAGAACCCTTTGCTGCTGATGAACACGGTCGCCTCTCAGGTGACCATGTTCACTGATGCCAGCTGCCGCATCAGCGGCCCTGTCATGCCCGGCCCCAGTCTCTACGAGTGGGCCAAGTCGCTTCCCGAGGACAGCGGCATGGAGGCCGATCTGCTGGCCGAGGCGAAGTCCCTGAAGCCGGATGGGTATCCCAGTCGCGCCTTTTACGGCCACTACCTGCGCGAGATGTTCGACTGTGTAGTCGCTGGCGCCCCGGCCCATGTGACCGTACGCGTGCACCGCTTACAGGCCGTCGCTTTGGAGGACTCGCCTGGCACTACCTACGGGTTGCAGATCGTCCGGCTGGAGGACGGCACCCGGCTAACCGGGCTGCACGCGGTCGTCTTGGCGCAGGGACACGTGCCGACGGAACTCTCCCCCGAGGAGCAGACGTTCGCCAACGCGGCCCGCGAGCTGGGCCTGACCTACGTCACCCCGTCGAACCCAGCAGACACGCTCCTGGAGGAGATCACCCCTGGAGAAACGGTCATCCTGCGCGGCATGGGCCTGAACTTTTTCGACTATATGACTCTGTTCACCCGGGCCCGTGGCGGATTCTTCAGTCGGTCCGACGACGGCCGCCTCGTTTACTGGCCCTCCGGCCGCGAGCCGCTCATGTACGCGTTCTCCCGAAGGGGTGTCCCATACCATGCGCGTGGCGAGAACCAGAAGGGGCCGTCCGAGCGTTATCTGCCCTTCCTGCTGACGCCAGAACGCATCACACGCCTCCGCTCACGTGACGGGCAGCGCATCCGCTTCCGGAAGGAGCTGTGGCCCCTGATATCCCGCGAGGTGGAGAGCGTCTACTACGCCGTTCTTCTCGCCTCCCGGGGTGGTGAGAGGGACAACGAGGAACTGCGGCGGTGCTACCTGGAAGCAGATGACGTCAGCGACCGTGATGCACTGCTGGATGCCTACGGCATCGACGCAACGGAGCGCTGGGACTGGCAGGCGGTGGCCGACCCCTGTGCCGGGCGCTCCTTCCACGGTCCGAACGACTTCACTATCTGGCTGACGGATCGTCTGCGGCAGGACGTCCGCGAGGCCCGGCGCGGAAATGTGCGAGGCCCGCTGAAGGCGGCCCTGGACGTGCTGCGCGACCTGCGTAACGAGGTCCGGCTGGCCGTCGACCACTGCGGGCTTGACGGGCGGTCCCACAAGGACGAACTCGATGCCTGGTACACACCGTTGAATGCATTCCTCTCCATCGGCCCACCAGCCTCCCGCATCGAGGAGATGCTTGCACTGATGGAGGCGGACCTGCTGCACGTACTCGGTCCCGGTACTACGGTCCGCCTGGATCCCGGCGGCTGCGCGTTCACCGCCCGCTCCACACAGGTGCCTGGCTCCGAGGTCCGTGCAACCGTGCTGATCGAAGCCCGGCTGCCCGTCTTGGATATCCGCAGGACCTCCGATCCCCTGCTACGTGGTCTCAGCGCGCGGGGGGAGCTTGCGCCCCACCGGATACCGATCGAGGGGGCGGAGCCCTATGAGACGGGCGGCGTCGCCGTAGAGGAAGGCACGTACCGGCTGCTCGACAACTGCGGTCGGTCCCATCCTCGGCGACTTATCTACGGCGTCCCCACCGAGTCGGTGCACTGGGTAACCGCCGCAGGGGTCCGCCCCGGCGTGGACTCGGTCACCCTGTCCGACGCGGACGCCATCGCCCGTACGGTGCTCGGCATCTCGCCCGTCTCACCCAGCAGCGCCAAAGGAGCTCCTGCATGAACAGCCCTGCTGCCGACCGCGACACCGGTCTGCTCTCCCCCGTCCGGGCGGGCACGGCCGTGGAACGCGCCGTGAGCGATCAGGCGTGGATCCAGGCCATGCTCGATGCCGAAGCCGCCCTCGCCCGGGCTCAGGCCCGGCTGGGAACGGTGCCGAAGGAGGCGGCCGACACCATTACGACCTGTGCCCGAGCCGAGAGCGTGAGCACCCGGGAGATTGCAGTCGCCTCCCGGGATAGTGCCAACCCCGTGGTAAAGCTGGTGCAGTCCTTCACCCAGGTTGTCGCCAACGCCGACCCAGAGGCCGCCGAGTACGTCCACCGGGGCTCTACCAGCCAGGACATCTTCGACACAGCAGCCATGCTGGTCTCTGCACAGGCCCTGCGAATCGTGCGGCGGGACTTGAGCCGTGTCATCCGCGCAATGGAGAAGACCGCCACGTGCCACAGGGACACCATCATGGCGGGCCGTACCCTGGGTCTGCACGCCGTGCCCACCACATTCGGGCTGAAGGCTGCGGGCTGGCGACAGTTGGCCGCCGAGGCGGACCAGCGGCTGGCCGATCTGCTGGACGGCGGGCTACCGGTCTCCCTGGGCGGCGCCGCTGGCACCCTCGCGGCCTACCTCGAATACGCCAGTATCGACGGCGGCAGCGGCAAGGACGCGCCCGTCGAACAGAAGGAGCGCTTCAACTACCTTGATCTGCTCGTCGACGCGTTCGCCCGGGAAACGGGGTTGGCCACACCTGCCCTGCCGTGGCACGCGCTACGCACCCCCGTCGCGGACCTGGCCCACGCGCTGTCCTTCACAGCTGGCACACTCGGCAAGATCGCCGCGGATGTCCTCGTCCTGACCCGTAGCGAGGTCGGGGAACTCGCCGAGCCGGCAGCGGCGGGACGCGGCGCCTCCTCGGCCATGCCGCACAAGCGCAACCCGGCCCTGGCAACGCTGATCCGCAGCGCCGCCGTGCAAGTCCCCGCCCTCGCGAGCGTCCTGGGCCTGTGCATGGCCGCGGAGGATGAGCGCTCCGCCGGCCTGTGGCAAGCCGAGTGGCAACCCCTGCGGGAGATACTGCGGCTCGTCGGCGGCGCGGCCCACACAGCCGCCGAACTCGCGGAAGGGCTGGAAGTGCACTCGGAACGGATGCGCGCCAACGTCAGCCTGACTCAAGGCCAGATCGTTTCGGAGCGAGTGGCCGCGCATCTGGCCCCGGCCCTGGGCAAGGTCACCGCGAAGAAGGTCCTCACCGAGGCATCCGAGACAGCCAGCAGGCAGGGAATCCCGCTGGACAAAGCCCTGGCCGCCATCCCGGACGTCGCCAGAGTCTTCAGCCGCGAGGACCTCACGGCCCTGTGCGACCCAGGCCACTACACCGGGGCCGCGTCGTGGCTGGTCGACCGCGCACTTCGACGGACCTGCCCGCCGGAAGCAAGCGCATGATGGACCACGCGACAGGCCGGATGACGGGCGGGGACGCAGGCATCGCACCAGGTGTGAAGATCCTCGGGATCGGGGGCTCCGCGCGGCCAGCGTCGACAGCCGAGCGTGTCCTCAGCTTCGCCCTAGCCGAGGCGGAGAAGGCCGGGGCCCAAGTCAGCCTGTTGGCCGGGCCCGACCTGGTGCTGGCGCCGTACGACCCCGGAGCCGAGGAGAACGCACCCTCGGCGGCGCGGCTGCTGCGCCGGATCTCCGAGGCCGATGGCATCCTGCTGGCCAGCCCCGTCTACCACGGCGGCATCCCCGGGCTGTTGAAGAACGCCCTCGACCACGTTGAGGAGCTGCGCAGCGACGCCCGTCCCTACTTCAGCGGCCGTGCGGTGGGGTGCGTGGCCGTGGGTGGAGGCTGGCAAGGGGCGGTCGCCACGCTGTCCGCACTGCGCGACGTGGTACACGCACTGCGCGGCTGGCCCACCCCCCTCGGGGTCGCATTGAACAGCAGCACCGTTACCGTGGGCGGCGACGGGCGGTGCGGCGACCAGCACGTCGAGGAGCAGATCAGAACGATGACGCATCAGGTGCTGCACTTCGCGCTGGCCTATGGCGGGCGGAACGCTCCCATAGCGGTCCCCTCACCAGCGGCCCGTCTGGTCCCCGTCCCCGCCACGGGAGGTGGCCGGTGAGCATACGGCGGCCGCTCGGGCCCGTCACACGGTTACGCGAGGTAGAGGACCCCACCGTCAGACTGTTCCTCTTCCACCACGCGGGCGGATCCCACCTGCTCTACCGCGGCTGGACCCGGCACTTTCCCAAGGATTGGGACGTATGTCTGTTGGACTCTCCCGGGCGTGGCAACGCGCAGGCGCTTCCGCTGGTGGACGACTGCCAGCAGCTGGTGGCGCTCTTCGACAAGGCCGTCACGCCGCTGCTGGACCGGCCCTTTGCGTTCTTCGGCCACAGCATGGGGGCGCTGGTCGCCTACGCCCTCGCTCACTACCTCTTGAACACCGAGTGCCCGTTGCCTATGTGGCTGGGGGTGTCGGCCTTCCGCCCGCCCGTGCCGGGAGCTGGCAGCGCAGTGCCCAGCCAGAGCCTCCTGTCCGACGACGCCCTGCGCCAATGGCTTCGCACGACGGGAGGTGCACCGGAACGACTACTTACCAACGACGCCCTGTGGCGGACCTTCGCGCCCATCCTGCGCAACGATCTCCGGCTCGCCGATACATGGGATCCCGACGTGCCGAGGTCCGTCCTGCCCGTACCGCTCACGGTCTTCGGCGGGCGCGACGACCAGTTGGTGCCGCCGAACCAGCTGGCAGGCTGGAAGCGAGTGAGCAATGCCTTCCTCGGGACGTGGCTGTACTCCGGTGCCCACTTCTACCTGGCGGACCACCGGGAGGAGTTGTGCGCGCGCATCACCGAGACAGTGCTCGGCCAGGTCACCACGGTCCCAGCGCCGGGGCGGTAGTCCGCCCGGGAACGGCCCGCATTGCCGCGGCGGGGGCAACCCCCGAGGTAACTGGAACGGCAAGGGCCGCAATACAGCCGTCCGGCACGGTAAGGTCGCCAAGCTGCCAATTGACGACCGAGCAGCCCTCCGCCCGGTGCTGCACCACCGGGCGCGGATTGCCCGGCGCCACGTCGATTTCGCGCAGACCCGCCGTGATGCCGATTCCGCTTGCCTTGACAACGGCCTCCTTGCGTGTCCAGCAGCGCATGAATTCACGCAACCTTTCTCCAGGTTCTGCTGCTGCGACATGATCCCGCTCGCCATCATGCAGCACCGAGTCCATCAAAGCGTCCACGGCTACCGGTCGTATCTGCTCGATGTCGATCCCCACCCGGACCCCGCGCGCCACGGCAACCATCCAGAACGGGCCCGACCGGCTCAAGCTGAACTCCCAACCCCCTGGGGGCCATTCTACGATCGGGCGACCATGCGCCCCGTCGCCGCAAGTCACACAGCGCTGCCGCCCGAACTGCACATGCTTGGCCTGCTCACCGGACAGCCCACCTACGCAGTGGCGCAGCACGGCGTGCGCCGCTGCGTAGGCTGCGGCCCGGTGGGGAACGCGGAAGCGCTCGTGGCGGTCTCTCTCCTCAACGGAGAGCACCGCCAGATCAGCTCCGTCCGTCTCCGGACCCGCCTCCCCGCCGTGGATAATGACGGAGTCCGCCTGTATGCCAGTGTGCTCAGGCATGTGATTCTCCCCTGGTGACCGACGGTGCGGCCCCATAAGCCGCCTCGACGGGATCGAATCTCTGACGAGCGCAACCTACCGGGATAAGCCTCTACCGGGGCTTCGACTGCGTCACCACCGCGCTCGACTCGGCCCGATGCGACGCCGACAAGGAGAGACGTACCACTGAACATACCCAGCCGTTGTGTACGGCTCCTTGTGCACCACCGCGTACGGACCTCTGCGTTCAGCCGCCTGTTCGGGCAGTCTCGGGCCGCTCCGTGGCCTGCGGCCGCAGTCGGACGACTGGCGTCAGTTGCGTCGGGCAGGAGGTGCGCCCACCCTTCCGGCCACCCCACGGGGGGCTTTCGGCGGCAGGTGCCGATGGCATCGCGCACGGCCTGGCCGCGCCACAGTTGCGTGACGCCGGTGGGGCCGGTCACGCGGTAGGCGGCGGCCGTCACTTGCCCGTCCGGCCGGTTGATCAGGATGCCGGATGCCTTGTCCGGCACGAGCGTGACGACCGAGTGGTTGCGGGTCTGCCGGTAGCGGATCACTCCGTCATCAGCCATCCGTCCTTCGCTGGACAGCCAGAAATTGAGGCTGCCTCGCAGCCAGCCGTTGACGTCCCTGCCCGCAACCGTACGGCCCAGACACGTCACGCCTTGGGCCGGGAACTGGCCTGCGCGGCCTATCACCTGGGCGTACGTCACATGGATGTCCGCGTGGTCCATGTGGATGTACGAACCTGAGATCCCGCACTCGGGGAGGCGGTAGGCGATGAGCCGGGTACCGGGGAGGGGCTGCCGGGCGGGGATGTCGCCGTGGTCCGTGGGGCTCGGCGTCACGGCGGGCGTGTCAGGCACGGGTGCTCTCCTCGTCGGTGTCGGGCAGGGACAGGACCGGGGCGGCGTAGACCTCGCGCTCTACTGCGGGGACACCCGGGCAGGGGATGACGGCCTGCCGGAGCTCGGCCGTGTCCATGGGGTGCAGCCAACCGTTCCGCGCGGTCCAGCCGCACGCACGGGGGTGGGGCTCGGCGGCCGTGGTTGCGACCAGGACGGCACGGTGCACGGTGCTGCCCTCCAGTACGAACACCAGCAGCGTGCGCAGCGTGTCGAAGTCGTCTTCGTCCAGGACGGCCAGGCGTAGCGGGTTGCTGCCGATGGACAGATCGGCCTCGGCACTGACGAACGTGTCGTCGGTGCGTTCGGCGACGAGGTTGATGGTGTGTTCGCCGTCGCCGAGTGCCTGGACCAGGAGGGCAAGCGCGGTCGGGGTGCGGCGCATGGCGGCCGCGATGGCGGCGTCCTCGGGGCGGGTGAGCTCCGGGCGTGCGGGCATGCGGACTCCTTGACGGTGGGCGCTGGGGCGGTGAGCTGCGGGGCCGGCTGGCGCGGCAGGGGTCTTCCTTGGCGCGCGGTCTGCTCCGCAGACACGTCGCGCTGCCGCTACGCGGCAGATGGGCGGGCGGGTGCGCTCCGCGCTCTCTGAGCGGCTGGGGGGGCGCTCCGCGCTCGGGCCGGGCGGCCCCCTCGGGTGATTCCGGAGGGGGCCCGTGCGGGCCGGGCGAGGGGTGTCCCGGCCCGCACGGGGGTCTGTCAGCCGTGCTGTGCGGCTGCCGTGAGCGCGGGCAGTGCGAGTGCCTCCAGGGCGGCGGCCTGGTCGGCGTCGGTGAGGGTCTGCGCGGTCGAGGTGACGGCCTGCATCACGCCTCCGGCCGTCATCTGACCGCCCCGGACGAAGTGAGCCAGGATCATGTCCTTGGCCTCGGTACCGATGCTGAGCGACTTGGTGATGTGCTCGATCGTCTTCGTCGGCTCGGCCAGCGTTGTACCGGCGGCGGCCTCCATCTCGCGCACCTTGGCCTCCACGTACTCCCGCGACAGGAACGTGCGCACAGCGTCGGCGGTCTTGGACGTGATCAGTTCCAGCGTCTTGCGCTGCGTCTGCCCGGACCAGGACACCACGCCCTCGTCCTGCTTGCCTCCCAGGTGAACGGCCCGCATGACGTCCCGGGTCATGGTCAGGCCGTTGCGGCAGACCTGGATCACTGCGCGCGGGGTGATGGTGTACGCCCCGGAACCGACCTCGCTGTTGGTGATGACGAAACCGGCCGAGATCACCGGCAGTTCGTCACCGCTGCGGCCATCGAACGGGGAACGGTACCCGCGCAGCAACGCACGGGCCTGGACTGCCACGGCCTCGGACTCCACACGCACGTGCATGCGCCGGTCGGTCAGATCGCAACCGGTCACCTGGGTGGGGTGGCCGGACTGCCGCACCCCGTCCAGGGCGGCCAGCAGCATGTCGAAGTTGTCCATCAGCTTGTAGCTGTCCGACAACAGCGCACGGGCCACACCCTCGCCGGGCACGCCGGGGCCGCTCTCAGCCCGGAACGCGCGCAGCATGAAACGACGGTCCGGCTCCTGCCGCAGCCACGCGTTGACGTTCTCGTCCAGCAGCGGGACGTTGTCGGCCCGCATGCGGCGCAGGTAGGCGAGCGGGATACGCAGCTTGTCGGCGATCCCCTCGTCCGCCACGGCGGTGGGCCGGTAGATCCCGTCGACGTCCGTCACACCGTCCTCGGTGATCTGGGACTCGACGCCCTGGACGTGCACGTTGCCCTCACACAGCCGCAGCGCGCAGGCGGGGGCGATCACGTCCAGCTTGCGCCGGCTCTGGTCCTCCAAGATGCGGACCAGGTCGGAGAGATCGGCGTTGCGGGCACCGGTGGGGGCCACGTTCATGGCGCGCTCGGCGAACTGCTGAGTCATGCGGGTTCCCCTTCGTTGTTGATCTCTGCGGTTCGGGGGGCGGGGCCACCGCCCCCCGAACAATTCCAATACTAGTGTGAGTTGGGTTGGTGTGAACCCACCCCTGAACAGCGCTTCTAGGCGAACATGCGATAGTACGGCAACGGCGTCAGGCTCCGACGCCGCACGTTCCGGGCCATCACGACGGGCCTCCGGCCGGTCATCTCGCTGATGTCGTAGCGCACTTCCGGCGCCTCGCCGAACGTGTCGGCGTGCGCGTGGATAGCGGTGACCCAGTAGATGCCGTGACGCTGTGTCAGACTGCCGTGATAGTCGACCTTCTGCCACAACACCGGCCCATCGTCCTGCGGGTCGACAGACCTCGCCACGGCCGGCGCGAGCGTACCCGTGAGCCGCTGCGTTCCCAGCAGGATGAATGCGGCCGCTACCGTGCGGGCGTCCACGGGTACACCCGCCATGGCCGGTCCCGTGTGCCCGCTGCGCACACCCATGGCCCAGCCCAACTCGAAGAACGGCCGGACCAAAGCCAACTGCTCGTGAGAGACCCTGAGCGCGTTCGGGTCACCCTCGCCGCGCGCCAACTCCGCCAGCGCGTAAGCGGCCTGCTCCCGCTCCGCGTCCGTGATCGGGGCGCCGATCTCCTCGGCTCGCTCCGCAATCCGCGTCTCGTCCATGACTCCTCCTCTGTTGGGGATCACTGCCGGTGTAGAAGGGGCCCCACCCACGGCGCCCCGAGCGGACTACTTCAGGAATCCGCGCGACCGAAGGAACTCAGCCGTGATGTGCGCGATTCCACGCGGCTTGTAGATCTGCGGGAAACGCCGCATCTCCACCTCGGTGCGCCCCTTCTCGTCCGGCTCGATCAGTTCGTGCACGAGCCGGTAAGGACGGTCACCCGTAGGGATTTCCAGAACCACCGGACCCACCTTGGTGTCGAAACGAATTCCGGTGTAATTCGCGTCGGCGTTGTGCACGATGCTCGCGCTTACCCGTTCGCAGATGAGGGGCAGGAAGTTCGCGACTGTACGGGCCTGAATTGCAAGGCCGTTCATGGGGGCGTTCTTTCCGCCGCGCACCCTACGGACGATTCCGTCGGAGATCTGGATTTCCATTTTGGTTCCCCTTCGTGGTCACTGCGCGTGCTGAGGGGTCGCCTCCCCCCTGCAACACACATACTAGTGTATGTGGGAGGTGGTTGAAAGACCTTGTTGCGCCCCGAGTTGCGGCAGATGTTGCGCCGTGATGTTGCGTCAGGTGTTGTGGCAGGTGTTGCGCTAGAGGTTGCGCGGCCTCGCGGCCGGCCTCTACAACACCCCACGTCAGCAGCCTGCGGACGCCTGGTCGGCCTGCTGACATCCCCTCTGCTGCCACTTGTCCCACAGGCTGAAGGAGAGTGAGGAATGGGGGCGGGCGTGGTTGAGAGCCTGCCTCGGGGATCAGGCGCCGCATGGGTGGCTCGCGCGTCGGCTGCGCCGCCGCGCTGGACCGGTTGGCGCGCCCCGGGCCTTATCGGCTGCGGGACGGTGGGCAGTTGGATGGGGCTACGATGAAACCGCCTCGTTTGGGAGAGGTCAGCTGACGGGGAACGTCCGGGCACGGGTTTGCCGACCCGCCGGGCGCACCGTTCCCCGTCAGCCCAAAACTCAGCGCGCGGTCTGCTCCGCAGACTCGACGCGCCGCCGCTACGCGGCGGGAGAACCACGGCGCTTCGCGCCCTGAACTGCGGGCGCTGGCATCGCTACGCGATGCACGAGAGGTGGGGACGACCCTAACCGGGCCGTCCCCACCTCTCGTATAACCGCGACGCTCCGCGCCGCTTAAGCGGGGGGTGCCTGGGCTCTCTGACCAGCAGGCACCCCCCGCGCCCCTGCACCGCCCCTGCGGCAGCGAGCAGGGGACGGGCCAGGTTGCCATCCCGGCCCGCGCGCAGTGGCTCTAGCGAGACGCGCGCGCACCTGGCGAGTAGGCCGTCTCCTCGCCCGCTCCGGCGTGAACGCTGAACGCATCCAAGAACTCGGCCCGTTCACGCTCACCGACCAGCTCCGCAGCCTCCGCCGCCGTGCACTCCGTGAGCACCGCGTCACGCAAGCGCCACGCCCGGATCGTCTCGGCCGGACCGCCCTCCCCACCCAGGATCGAACGCAGGTACATCACGCCGTAGGTCAAGGGCTGCGCCAACCCGCACGCCAGCAAAAACGCCACATTGTGGAGGTACTTCTCCTCAGCACCGACCAAGTCATCAGCGGTGCCCGCGCCCTCAACAGTCAGAGGCAGAGTGGCCGTTACCAGCTGGTCCTCACCGTCCATGGTCACCCCCAGCCGCACCACATGCTCACCCGGCGCAATGCGCCCCATCAGATGCGCCAAAACCGCATACGCCTCTTCACGGGCTTCCGCAAAAACGTCCAAAGAAACCGGCTCAAGTTCCGCCATGAGACTGACCCTTCTTCGTTTGGGAGATTTTCTCGCCCGGTGAAGTTGCCGCTTCACCAGACGCTCTAAGTCTAATTATTGGGGAGTTCACTGGACATCAGATTCAAGCCAACGGGAATTTGAAACAGGACAGAATTGCTTTCCTGATTGGGGTTTATTTGAAACGACCTCAATTTGACTGTAAA